>NZ_QHHQ01000007.1:0-300000 GCF_003258595.1 Acuticoccus sediminis | reverse complement strand
GCCCGAAGAACTGGTTGATGCCCCCCAGCATGATCATGAAGATCGCCTGGCCGGACTGCGACCAGTACATCCACTCCGGGTAGGCGCCCGAGGTGAAGAGGGCGAGGATGATGCCGCCGACGGACGCCACCGAGCCGGCGAGCACGAAGGAGATCACCTTCGCGCGCAGCACGTTGATCCCCAGGAACGCCGCCCGCCGCGGGTTGTCGCGGATGAGGCGCAGCGTGTAGCCGAACGGGCTCGCCGTCACGACCCGCAGGACGAGGATCGAGACCACGAAGACGGCCGCGCAGAACACGAAGCGGTGGATCGGGTCGGAGAGGTCGATGCCGAGGAAGACCGGCCGCGGGATGCCGCCCATCAGCCCCTGGTCGCCGCCCGTCAGCCCGACCCACGACAGGACGACGCTGTAGAGGAACATCTGGAACGCGAGCGTCAGGAAGGCGAAGTAGATCTCCGACAGCCGAGCGCAGATGAGCCCGACGACGAGCGCCCAGACCGCGGTGATCGCCACCGCCAGGACAAAGGCGACGGGCACGGCCCCCGGCCCGAAGGTCGCGAGGAAGCCCGAGCTCTGCAGGAGCAGGCCGAACGCGTAGCCGCCGAGGGCGAAGAACGCGGCATGCCCGAAGGAGACGAGGCCGGTCGTGCCGATCAGGAGGTTGAGCGACATCGCGAGCAGCCCGTAGGCGAACAGCGACGTCAGGAAGTCGCGCGTCCAGGGCGTCTCCGCCGCGATGCCGACGTAGACGAGGACGGCGAGCGCGACGATGGCGATGGCGATGTCGCGCCAGAAACTGGCGAGCGTTCTCAACGCACCTCTCCCTGACCGAGAAGGCCCTGCGGGCGGACGATGAGGATGATCGCCATGATCGCGAACATCGCCCCGTCGACGAAGAGCGGGAAGCCGATCGAGCCGATCGAGCGCACCAGCCCCAGGAGCAGTGCGGCGAGGAAGGCCCCGGTGATCGACCCCATCCCGCCGATGACGGTGACGATGAAGCTCTCGATGAGGATGCCGACGCCCATGCCCGGCGTCAGCGACCGGACAGGCGCCGCCAGCGCGCCCGCGACACCCGCCAGCGCGCAGCCGAAGCCGAACAGCAGCGCGAAGTAGAGCGGCACGCGGATCCCCAGCACGGAGACCATCGTCTGGTTGTGGGCCGCGGCGCGCACGATCTTGCCGAACCGCGTCTTGGCGATGAGGAGCACGCTGCCGAAGAGGATGACCACGGCGACCGCGACGAGGAAGACGTAGAACGGCGGCACGAACCCGCCGGCGATCCGGAGCGGCGGCATGCGGAAGACGTCCGGCACGCCCATCGCCAGGTACTGCGCGCCCCAGATGATCTTCACGAGGTCGTCGACGATGAGAATGAACGCGTAGCAGACGAGGAGCTGCATCAGGATGTTCTCGCCGTAGACGCGGCTGATGATGAAGCGCTCGAAGAGGACGCCGATGATCGCCGCGCCCAGCGCGCCCCCGGCGGCGGCCAGGAAGTAGCTCCCGGTGACGGTGTAGATCGTGTAGGCCGTGTAGGCCCCGATCATGTAAAACGTGCCGTGCGCGAAGTTGATCACGTGCAGGACGCCGAAGATCAACGTGACGCCCGAGGCGACGAGGAAGAGGAGCATGCCGATGATGAGGCCGCTCGACAGCTGATTGACGATGCAGGCAGACGAGGACAGGCACGTCGCCAGCGCTTCTACATTGACCATGGGCTCACGCGTTCGCGGACCGGGCGGAGCCGGGTCGGCCGGCTCCGGGCGGAGAGGAAGCGGAGCCGGCGGACACCGGCTCCGGGCGGAGGATCAGCGCGCTCAGGCGTAGCCGTTGCGCTCCTTCCACTCGGCCTCGTACTTCAGGATCTCGTCCCAGGCCGTCATCTGGAAGTTCTTGATGTACGGCGGCTCGGGCAGGGTCAGACCGTAGCCGACCGGGTAGTCGATCAGCGTGTGGTCGCTCTCGCGCAGGGTCAGCGTGCCGTTGACGCCGAAGGGCGAGTCGATCGTCATCCCGCGCGTCGCCTCGGCGAGCTTGGAGGCGTCGGTGTCGCCGCCGGTCGCTTTCAGCGCCTCGACCATGAACTTGATGCCGCTGTAGGTCTGCCACGCCCAGTTGGTCGGCAGCACCGGCGAGTGGGCGCGATACGTGTCGTTCCACGTCCTGTTCGCCTCGGTGTCCGGCACGGTCGAGCTGTAGCGGCTGCCCGAGTGGATGCCGGTCGGGAGCGCCTTGATCGCCTCCAGCACCGGATAGTCGCCGAGGTTCACCGCAACGGTCTCGAACTGGTCGAACAGCCCGTAGAGGCTCGCCTGATCGAAGAAGGCGACGAGGTCACCGCCCCACAGGCAGCTGTAGAGGGCCTGCGGCGCCGAGTTGAGGAGCGCGGTGATGTTCTCGGTGTAGTCCGGCTGGAAGATCTTCGGCCAGCTCTCCACCACGACCTCGATCTCGGGGGCGAAGCGCTTGGTGTATTCCATGAACTCGGCCGTGTTGGAGCGGCCGTAGGCGTAGTCCGGCGAGCAGGTGCCCCAGCGCGTCAGCCCCTTCTCCTTGGAGAGGTTGGCCGCATAGAGGCCGCCGCCGACCGCGTCGTGGATGCCCTGCCGGGCGCAGCGGAAGACCCACTCCACCTGGTTCTTCGGCGCCGCGGTCAGCTCCGACGTCTCGGAGTTGGTGTGGATGCAGTAGACCTTGATGTCGCGCACGGTCTCGTTGACCGCGAACGAGCCGCCCGACGCCTCGGCGTCGAGGATGACCGAGCAGCCCTCGGTGTTGACGAGGTCGCGGGTGACCTTCGTCGCCTGATCGGGCTTGCCGGCCGAGTCGCGCACGACGAGTTCGAGCATGCGCCCGTCGATGCCGCCCGCTTCGTTGGCCTCGCTGACGGCGAGCTGGGCGGCGGCTTCGGACGACTGGCCGAGGATCGCGACGCGGCCCGACAGGATGGTCGGCATGCCGATGCGAATGGTCGATCCCTGCGCGCGCAGGATCGCCGGTGCGGCCAGCACGGCGGCGCCGGCGGCCGCGCCCCTCAGCACCGTACGACGGGTCGGCCGTCCGAAAGTCCGGTAGGTCATTTTGATCCCCCCTGAATTTTAGTTTTGCGCATGCTGCCTTCGGAACGCGCGTCCCGTCAACAAATAATGACAGGCGATTCATTATTCACGTGAAGCGCGAGCGGTGATCCTCCGCCCGACCGGCACGAGGAGCGGCGGATCCTGCCCGGCACTCCCTCCGCGGCATCTCGCGCACGCCGCGCACCCGGGCCGGTCCCGCCCATCGCTGCACGGCCGCACCGGGCCCCGCGCCGTCTGGACGGTCGGGATGACCGCCCGTGCATCCGTTCCATAGCCGACGTGTATTGGAAGCCGTCCGGGCAACGTCCGAAATGGAAGGTCGTTGGAACTCAACAAGAAGGACTGACGTCCATGTCCACTGCGACGATCGCGCGACCGGGGCTCGCGGCCCTCTTCCCGCCCCTCACGCGCGCCACGATGGTCACGTCCCTGGCCGCGGGTGCCGCGGCCGACATTGCCTGGGAAGTCTGGGCGCGCTTCATCACCCCCGTCCTCGTCGGCGGGCCGCTGCAGCCGGCCGCCCTCGTCCAGTCGGTGTTCGGCTTCTCGAGCTGGACGCTCGCCGAGATCATCCACGCCGGGGTCGGCGTCATCGCCTACCCCATCGGCTACCTCTTCATCGCCCGGCCGCTGGCGCGGCTCGTCACGCCGTTCCTGCCGTGGTGGGCCGTCGGCGCGGGCTTCGGCGTCGGACTGTGGATCTTCGCGCTCTACGTGATGGCGCACCTTTTCGCCGGCCTGCCGCCGTTCCTCGGCTTCATCGCCCTCACCTGGGCGTCGCTCGCCGGGCACATCGTCTTCGGCGTCGTATGCGCCGGTGTGGTGAAAATCATGGAAGGTCGAAGCGGCGCGATTACAGAGACTTGATCGCCCCCTCAACCGGACCGGAGTGGATCGGGCACCCATCCTGAGGTTAGATGCGTTCCGACCGGATGGAGCGCGTTCCTATGGAGATGCATCAGGTCCGCTACTTCCTCGCAGTGGCGCGGCTCTTGAATTTCACCCGCGCTGCTGACGAATGTAACGTCTCCCAACCCTCGCTGACCCGCGCCATCAAGCTGCTCGAACACGAGCTCGGCGGCGACCTCCTGCGCCGCGAGCGGGGTCTCACCCACCTCACCGAGCTGGGCGAGCGGATGCTGCCCCTCCTCGCGCGCTGCTACGAGAGCGCCGCCAGCGCCAAGGCGGTCGCGGCGGCGATGAAGTCGCGCAACGTCGCGGCCCTGCGCCTCGGCCTCTCCGACGCGGTCGACATCACCCCGTTCCTGCCGGCGCTCATGGAGCTGCTGCGCGCCTTCGCCGGGCTCTCGCTGAAGATCGACCGGGGCACCTCCGCGGCGACGGCCGAAGCGCTGCGGGAGGGCAGGACCGACCTCGCCCTCTCCTGCCCCGCCGCGATGACCTGGGACCGGTACGAATCCTGGCCCCTCTTCGAGGAAGGGCTGCACCTCGCCTTTCCCGCGCATCACCGCTTCTCGGCCCGGAACGCCCTGACACCGGAGGATCTCGCCGGCGAAAGGCTGATCGTGCGGCGCCACTGCGAGACCGCGTCCGCGGTCGAGGAGATCCTCGCCGGGCACGGCATCGACCTTTCCTTCGGCCTCGAAGCCAACAGCGAGCGCGACGTGATCGAGCTCGTCGCCACCGGCGGCGGCGTCGCCATCGTGCCGACCAGCACCGCGCTGCCGTCGTCGATGCGCACGGCCGCCATCCAGGGACTGTCCGTCGGGCGTCAGGTGAAGGTCTATGCGGTGCGCGGCCGCCACCGCAGCCCGGCGGCGGCGATGCTGCTCACCCAGCTCCGCGCGGCCGACTGGGCGCCCTACGAATGGGGCTCGCCCTGCGACGGACCGGCATCCGCCTCATCCGCCTCCGTCAACGCCTGAACGACGTCGCACGGGTCCATCCTGTGGCGCGGGTCCGGGTCGATGTGGCGCGCGAGGATCGTGCCGTCCCGGCCGACGACGAAGGTCGCCGGGATCGGCAGCAGGACACCCTCGTTGCCGTTGATCGCCGCGAGGTCGATGGCGAACCCGTCGTAGCAGGCGGCGAGTTCCTCGCCGATCGGCACCGTCAGCCCCAGCACGGTCGCGTAGCCGAGATCGACGTCCGACAGCATCGGAAACTCCGCCCCGGCGTCGTGCCGGTGCGCCTCGCCGTACGCGGCGCGCTGCGGCGAGATCGAGACGAGACGGGCCCCGGCCGCCCGCACCGCCGGTTCGGTCTCGGTGAGCGCGGCGAGCGTCGTGCGGCACAGCGGACACCAGACGCCCCGGTTGATCGACACCACAACCGGCCCCTCCTCCAGCAGAACGGGGAGCGTGACGATCCTCCCGGTGCTGTCGGGCAGCGCGAACTCCGGCATGGCCCCGCCGACCGCCGGGGCGCGTGACGCCGGGTCGGTCGCCTCGATCCGCTCGACGAAGCGGTCGATCGCGCTGCTGTAGGTCGGGCGGAAGCGGCGGAAGGCGTTCCGGATGATGGCGAGGCGACTGTCCAGCGGTCCGCCGACCCTGCGCGCCCTGTCCAGTTCGTCGCGATAGTCGTCGCCCACCGGATGCCCCTTTGCCTCGACGGGCCCGACGGCCTCGCCATGCGCCAGTCTACTCCCGCCCCCGAGGAACGCTGCATAGCCCTCCTCTATGGATTTCAAACGCGAACGGCATTTCCGAAGCACGCCGGCCCGGCGGATCCTCGGCCATCACACCGCATCAATGCGGCGCGATCCGCGCCAGAGGAGGGAGTTCCCGATGACCACATTCACCCGGGCTGCCGTTGCGGCCCTCACATTCGCCGCCGCGTCCGGCGCCACCGCCGCCATGGCGGGCGAGTGCGCCAAGGCGGACCGCCTGTCGACCCCACAGACCATCGAGATGCAGGACGGCTCCGGCGTCGAGGCCGTCGTCCTGTCCACCGTTCCGCTCGACGGGTGGCGCGGCGTGGACGGTCTCATGCTGCGCACCCGCCGCCTGACCATCGCGCCGGGCGGCATCGTGCCGACCCACAGCCACGGTGACCGGCCGGCGATCATCGTCATCGTCTCCGGCGAGATCGACGAGCACAACAGCGTGTGCGCAAAGCCCATCCACCACGTCGCCGGCGATGAAACCGGCGAGTTCGGCGCCGACCTCAGCCACTGGTGGGAGAATACGTCCGACACGCCCGTCGTCATCCTGTCGAGCGACGTCGTCCCGGTCGAGGAGCCGACCGGCGACTCGATGTGACGCCGGCCCCCGAGCCGCCGCTGCGCCGAACGAAACCGGGAGCCCCGCTCCCGGCCCTGTCCGTCCCTGAAACCGCACCCGGCGCGGTGGGTCTCCACCTGCCGCGTCTCTCGTTGATGGAGTGGACGTGATGACCCCTCGGACTCTTCCCGTCGAACGCGCGGCCGGACCGAGCGCACCGCTGGTCGCCGCGATCGCCTTCCTGACGCTCGTCGACCTCTTCGCGGCGCAGGCCATCGTCTCGATGCTGACCTCCCACTACGGGGTCACGCCCGCCGAGATGGGCGTCGCCGTGAATGCCGCCACCATCGGCATGGCGATCGCGAGCCTCGCCGTCGCGCTCTTCAGCGCCCGCCTCGACCGCCGGCTCGGCATCGCGGCGAGCCTCTTGCTGCTGTCGGTGCCGACCGCCCTCCTCGCGTTCGCGCCGGACCTCGCGACCTTCTCGGCGCTGCGCGTGACGCAGGGCCTGTGCATGGCGGTCGCCTTCACGTTGACACTCGCCTGGCTCGGCGAGCGGGCGGCCGCTGCCGCAAGCGCCGGCGCCTTCGCCGCGTACGTCACCGGCAACGTCGGCTCGAACCTCCTCGGCCGGCTGCTCGCCGCCGGTATTGCGGACCATTTCGGCGTCGGAACGGTGTTCTTCACCTTCGCCGCGCTCAACCTGTGCGGCGCGGCGCTCGCCTTCGCCGTGGTCGATCCGGGCCGTCCGGCGGCAGCTCCGGGCGGAGGTCCGGCGGCGCCGTGGGCCGCCGTCTTCGCCCACCTCGCGAACCCCGCGCTCGTCGCGGCGTTCCTGCTCGGCTTCTCGATCCTCTTCGCCTTCATCGGCGTATTCACCTACGTCAACTTCGTCCTCGTCGCGCCGCCCCTCGGGCTCGGCATGATGGCGCTCGGCACCGTCTACTTCGTGTTCGCGCCGTCGATGCTGACGACGCCGCTCGCCGGGCGGATCGCCGCGCGGGTCGGCGTGCGGGCCGCCGTGCTGCTCGGCCTTGCGGTCGCGATGGCAGGCGCCCTCTGCCTCCTGTCTGCCAGCCTCGCCATGGTCCTTGCCGGGATGACGCTCGTCGGGCTCGGCACCTTCTTCGCCCAGGGCGTGGCGACCGGCTTCGTCGGCCGCGCGGCGACGCACGACCGGTCCGCCGCGAGCGGGCTCTACCTTGCGAGCTACTTCGCGGGCGGACTCGTGGGGGCTTCGGTACTCGGGCAGGTGTTCGACCGCCTCGGCTGGTCCGCCACCGTGCTCGGCGTCTGCATCGCCCTCGCGGCGGGGATGGCGTGCGCGGCGCGCCTGACTCTGCGGGCGCGCGGCGCGGCCGGCCCGCAGGACGGCGCAATCGGAAGCCCCGCCCGGTGACCGGGCGGGGCTTCCTTCAGGCGGATTTGTCGGTCGTCGTGAAAAGGGCGGCGATGCGCCAGCCCTCGGCGGTCTCCACCGCGACGACACCCACCAGCCACGGCAGCTGCGACGGCTTCGCCGCCTCGCCGATCGAAAGGACCAGCGGCAGGAGCAGATAGGCGACGCCGGGGCCCAGCGGCACGACGCGGCTCGCCTCGAGGTCCGGCGTCACCTGCCAGACCTCGGCCTTCTGGAACTGCCCCATCCGCTCGACCAGCGCGTCCGGCCCCCAGAAGGGCCGCCCGTCGCTAACCCACAGGAAATCGGGCGAATCCCACAGCGTTGCCCTCACGGCCTGAAGGTCGCGCGCGTTCTGAGCCTCGAGGAACGCCCGGTAGGCGGTGACCACCATTTCGGTGACATCGGCGCGGTCCACCCCGCCGGTATCCGCCGCGACGGCGGGCACAGGGCAGGCGACCACCGCGAACGCGGCCGGCATGGCCGAAACCAGCATGCGACGGTCGATCATTCCGCTGCCTCCCCTGCCTGCTCGGCCACCGGCGACGCACCTCGCACGGGTTGCGCCGGACTGCCTCGACGACGCTGAGCCGGCGCCGGTTCGACGCCTTCGTTGCGATTCCGCGGGCGCTCACCCTGTGCCGCCCCGATGCCGATCTCGTGCAGGATGAGCCCCTCCATGGGGTCGGGGTCCTCCAGCCAGGGCCGCCGGGCCAGCGCATCGCGCATGTCCATGAGCCCGGCGTGCCAGCGGTCGGCGATCCCCTCCGGCGTGAAATCGATGTCCTTGAGGTGGTCCTCGTTGGTGAGGCGCGGCGCGAGGAGGCGCACCACATGCATGCGGGTCGTACACCCCCAGGCCCGCATCGCCGCCACGTCGGGATTGTCCGCCAGCTCGGGCGGCAGGTACTTGCCGAGCGTCGAGATGATGTGGCGCAGCCGGTGGAGGTCCCGCTGCCGCGCGATGTTGGAGAGCACCCGGCTCGTGTAGCGCAGGTCCTTCTCCCGGTTCGTGACCTCCCAGATCGAACGCGGTTCCGCACCGTCCGGCCGCCACATGTGAATGGCGAAGATGATCGAGTTGCGGCGCGGATTGTCGTCGAACACCGCCTCCACCGGCGTATTGGAGAGGACGCCGCCGTCCCAGTAGAGCTCACCGTCGATCCGGACCGCCGGGAAGGCCGGAGGCAACGAACCCGACGCGATGATGTGGTCGAGCGAGAGCGGCTCGTTGCGGCTGTCGAAGTAGCGCATCTGCGCCGTCGCGACGTTCGCCGCGCCGACGGTGAGGCGCGGCGCGCAGGCGTTGATCCGGTCGAGGTCGATGAGCTCCCGAAGCGTGCGGCGGAGCGGACGCGTCGAGTAGTAGCCCGCCTCCTCCGGCGCCATCGGGAAGCCGACGCCCGCGAAGGCCAGCGGGTTCGGCGCGAAGAAACCGCCGAGTCCCCCCGCGATCACGCGCCATGCGGAGAACATGCGCGAGGCGTCGCGCTCCAGCGTGCGCCAGGGGCCGTTGTCGGCCTTGCCGCTGCCGAACATGCCGAAGCCGGGACTGCGCACCCGCTCCCAGAACGCCTTGAGCGCGTCCACCCGGTCCGACGCCGCGTTGCCGGTGATGAGACCGGCGTTGATGGCTCCGATCGAGGTACCGATGACCCAGTCGGGCTCGATCCCCGCCTCATGCAGCGCCTCGTAGACGCCCGCCTGGTAGGCGCCGAGCGCCCCGCCGCCCTGCAGGACGAGAACGATCTGCCCCAGCCCTTCGAGCGACGCATCCATCTTTGTGTCTGCCACGTCGACCTCCGTCGGTCCGTCGTTCACCTTGACCTGATGGTCGGCCAATGCGGCGGCCGCCGGAAATAAAGTCGCGCTACGGTTTCGATGCCGCCTCGCTATGCCGCCCAGCCCGCCGATCGGCCGAGTTTACCATGGCGGGCGCCTCGCGTGACGTCTCCCCCCGCGTCAGGCGGGCCCGGCGGCGTCGAGGTCGGCGACGGCGGCGAGGAGCTCCTCCGCGGCGCGCACACCGCTGTCGTGAGCGCCGTGGGCGGTGGAGAAGTCGGTCGCATGTGTCGCCTCGCCGGCGAAGAAGATCCGCCCGTCGTACGGGCGGGCGAGCACCTCGCGGGCGGCGCGCCGACCCGGACGCGCGTAGCTGTAGCCGCCACGGATTGAGGGCGTCCCCGCCCAGTCCGACGCGACCAGCGGGCGGAGATGGTCGCGCACGCCGGACCCCAGCAGGCCGGCGAGCTGGTCGATGCAGCGGGCGAACGTCGCCTTCGTCCCGTTCGCCGCCACGAGCCGCGCTCCTGCGCCGCCGAAAAAGCACTCGATCACCGGGCGGCCGAACGGGCGAATATAATAGACCCCCGTCGTCGCATCGTGCGGATCGCCGATGAGGTGGGTCTCCGTCTCGAACGGCCCCCCGTCGACGATCTCGAGGAAGAGCTTTTCGTCCCGCCCGAGCGGCAGCTGCCCCGCCGCCTCCCGCCACGGGTCGAGCGCGGCGGGGAAGCGGATGGCACCGCCCGACAGAACGTCGCTGGAGACGGTGAGGACGACGGCGCGGGCGCGCATCGTCCCGGCCGACGTCTCCAGGACCACGCGGGACTCATCGAGCCGCAGGGCGTCGACCGACGTCGCGAGGTGGACCGTCGCGGCAGGCGGCAGGCTCGCCGCCACCAGCGCCCCGTAGCCCCCCGGAACACGCCAGTTCCGCCCCGTCGACGCCGCGTCGTAGGCAGCGATGTCGCTCGCGGAGATGTGCTCCGGCTCGTCGCCGCTGATGAAGCCGCTGAGGGCGTGGATGTACGCGTTCCAGCGGCTGCTGGGCTCCAGCGCGTCGGATGCTCGGTCGCTGGCGGGCGGCGCGTCGGCGAGCCGCTCGCTCCAGGCGTTGAAGGCCCGCCGCGCCTCCTCTTGTTCGCCGCGGGCAAGGCCCAGCTCGCGGTGCTGCCGTCCCCACGCGCTGGTCCGGGCGTCGACCGGCATGCCGGTCTCCCCGGCGATCCGCGTCCAGGCGTTGCGGTCGCCCGAGTGCAGCCAGCCGCACCCGAGATCGAGCGGATATCCCGCAGCCTCGACCGTCCAGGCCCGCCCGCCGACGCGCGGCAGCGCCTCGACGACGGTCGCGCGCACCCCGGCGGCGGCGAGCCGCCTCGCCGCTCCGACGCCGGCCGCGCCGGCGCCCACGATGACGATGTCTTCACTCATGGCGCCCGGCGCCTCCACATTCACCCCGTCGCGCCGAACCGCCTGCGAAGTCCGGTCATACCGTGCCGGGTCCGGCGGCGAGGCCCCCCGGCACGTCCCGCGTGAGAGCGTCCCTCGTCCGCCCGGCACATCCCTCGCGTCATGCACGAGTCTCGCCACAAGTTCGAGTGTCCGGCGCCGTCGCGGATGCCGGGCCGCGTCCGCGCCCAGCCGGCGTGGCATGAAGGTCTCTCCGCCGGCGCGGCGGCCATAACGTCCCGCTCGCACGTCCCGCCTTGCCGATGCGGCCGCGACAGGGCAGAAGCAGTGCGTGTCCGACGTCCGCGAGAGGTGCGGTGTGGAGCTCGATCCCGTCCTCGACTGGGTCATCGCGAAGGGTGTCGAAGGCATCGAGGAGCGCGATCTCGTCGACGGCTTCGCCCGGCGGTGCCGCGAGACCGGCCTCCCCTTCCACCGGATCATCATCTTCGCGGACATGCTCGACCCGACCTTCGAGGGCCGCGCGGTCCAGTGGCGCGACGACGGCGAGGCGCCGCAGATCCGCGAATACACCAGCACCGCCGAGGGCGAGGCCGCGGAGGCCTGGCAGCGCACGCCGTTCTTCGCCCTGTCGCAGAGCAACGACGTGGAGTTCCGCGTGCGCATCGGTCTCGGCGAGCGCACCGGCGCCCACATGATCGAGGACTTCGCCCATGAAGGCGCGACCGACTACATCGCCTTCATGCATCGCATCGGCGAGAACGCGATCATCGGCGAGATGGATGCCGTCTACTCGCACTACACCACCCGGCAGGCCGGCGGCTTCACCGATGCGCAGCTCGCACGGCTGCGCCAGCTGGTGAAGGCGCTCTCCCTCGCCTTCAAGAGCCTCACCATCGCGCGGATGACCCGCACACTCGCCCACGTCTACCTCGGCCACGGCGCGGCGGAGACGGTGCTGACCGGGCGCATCCTGCGCGGCATGGCGCAGCGCATCGAGGCGGTCCTGTGGTTCTCCGACCTGCGGAGCTACACGGCGATCTCCGATGCCGCACACCCCGGCCAGATCATCCCCCTCCTCAACGACTACGCGGACGCGGCGATGACCGCGATCGACAAGGCCGGCGGCGAGACGATGAAGCTCATCGGCGACGGCGTGCTCGCGGTCTTCCGCGACGGTGACACCGGGACCTGCGCGGCACGCGCGCTCGCCGCCGAGCGGGCGTTCCGCACCGCGCTCGCCGACGTCTCCTCGCGGCGCCGCAACGAAGGCCTGCCGGTGACGGACGCCTACGTCGCGCTCCACTGCGGCGAGGTGTTCTACGGCAACATCGGCGCCGCCCATCGCCTCGACTTCACGGTCGTGGGCCCCGCCGTCAACGAGGTCAGCCGGATCGCGACGCTCTGCCGTTCGGTGGACCGGACCTTCCTCGTCTCGGAAGCCTTCCACGACGCACTCGCGTACGAGGAGCGGTCGGACCTCGTCTCGACCGGCCGGTTCGCCCTTCGCGGCGTCGGCCGCGCCCAGCACCTCTTCACGGTCGATCCGGCGCTCCGCGACCCGGCGGGCTGAGGTTCCGATCCCCGCCGGCGCGCCGCTCCGGCCAAGGGTCCCGGCGCCCGGTCCCGCCCTCGACGGCCCTCGGCGGCACAGATGCCATGACACGCGATGTTGACCTTCCGCCGCCGCTGGTGGACGAGAGCGTTGCGACGAGCGGGCCAGGGGAAGTCGTCGCGACCGCTATGGCGATCGCGGCCGGCAAGATGGTGTCGTGTCTCCTTCCGGCCCCGTCCGTCACGCACTGCCACATCGTGCCGGCGCGCCGGCGCGCCAAAGGGATCGACCACGTGACCTACATCGACACGCAACTCTTCATCGACGGCTCCTGGCAGGAGGCGTCGGACGCCCGCACGCTGCCCGTGGAGAACCCTGCCACGGGCGAGACGATCGGCCATGTCGCGCATGCCGGGACGGCGGAGCTGGAGCGGGCCGTCGCGGCCGCTGAGGCGGGCTTCCGCGTCTGGAGCGAGATGCCGCCGGTGAAGCGGGCCGGGATCATCCACACCGCCGCCGCGCTGATGCGCGAGCGGGTCGGCACGATCGCGCCGACGATGACGATGGAGCAGGGCAAGCCGCTGCGCGAGGCCGAGGCCGAGACGCTGGCCGCCGCCGACATCCTCGACTGGTTCGCCGAGGAGGCGTGCCGCGTCTACGGGCGCATCGTGCCGTCGCGCGTCGACCTGGCGATCCGCCAGATGGTCGTACGCGACCCGGTCGGCCCGGTGGCCGCCTTCACGCCGTGGAACTTTCCGATCAACCAGATCGTGCGCAAGATCGGCCCGGCGCTCGCGTCCGGCTGCTCGGTCGTCCTGAAGGCGCCGGAGGAGACGCCCGCCTCGCCCGCTGCGCTGGTGCGCACGTTCGAGGACGCGGGCCTTCCGGCGGGCGTCCTCAACCTCGTCTTCGGCAACCCGGCGGAGATCTCGAGCTACCTCATCGCCCACCCGTCTATCCGCAAGATCACGTTCACCGGCTCGACGGCCGTCGGCAAGCAGCTCGCCGCGATGGCCGGCCAGCACATGAAGCGCTCCTCGATGGAGCTCGGCGGCCACGCGCCGGTGATCGTCTGCGAGGACGCCGACCTCGACCTCGCGGTGAAGTCGGCCGGCATGGCGAAGTTCCGCAACGCCGGCCAGGTGTGCATCTCGCCGACCCGCTTCCTCGTCCACGACAGCCTCTACGACCGCTTCGCCGCGGACGTGACGAGCCTCGCCGAGGGCCTCGCGGTCGGTGACGGCCTCGACGGCGCCAACCAGATGGGCGCGCTCGCCAACCCGCGCCGCGTCAGCGCGATGCGCGACCTCACCGCCGATGCCGTCAGCCACGGCGCGGAGGTGCTGACGGGCGGCGAGCAGATCGGCAACCGCGGCAACTTCTGGCAGCCGACGGTGCTGGCGGACGTTCCGACCGACGCGCGCGTCTACAACGAGGAGCCGTTCGGACCGGTGATCGCGATGCGCCGCTTCAGCGCCCTCGACGACGCGATCGCCGAGGCGAACCGGCTGGAATACGGGCTCGCCGGGTACGCCTTCACCGGCTCGCTGCGCAACGCCGACGCGCTGTCGCGCCGCGTCCAGGTGGGGATGCTCTGGGTCAACATGCCGGCGATGCCGTCCGCCGAGATGCCGTTCGGCGGCATCAACGATTCCGGCTACGGCTCGGAGGGCGGCCCCGAGGCGCTCGACTGCTACCTCAACCTGCGCACCGTCACCGTCAAGAACAGCTGAGATCCGGCCCGGCGGTAACCCGTCGGACCCGTTACGGTGCCGGGGCGCTTGCGCCGCGGCACCGCCGCACGACGCCGGGCCCCGCCGGCACAGCCTGCCGGGGCCCCTCTCCGGCACGCGACGGCCGCGCCGCGCATCACTCTGCGGCGCGGCACCGCCGGGCTCGACGATCCGAGATGTCCATACTGCACACCGCCCAACGCGCTGCGATGGAGTTGCGACGGTCATACGCATGTACGCTCGCGGTACATCTTCGCAGAGGATGCATCGCCGACCGCCGTCCCCCATTCTCCGGATCGCGTGCAGACCCGCCTCCCGCAACGGGCGCCCCCGCCGGACGGCGCGGGGCCGCCTGTCCGGACACGCTCCCCCGGCACGCACCCATGTCCACCCCGTCAGGGGCAGACCGTTCCCGATCGCGAAGGAGTGTCGAGGCCGTGTCGAACGCCGAGATCGCCGACGGCTCTGAGAGCGGCACGCCCGCGCAAGGCGGCGACGACACGAAATCCGCCGGCGCCGGCAATGCCCTCGCACCGATGACGTGCAGCGTACCGCCGCGGTGCGGGGTCGCGGACGCCCCGGTTCGCCGGGACGATCGTCCGCAGCGTGTGGCGCGGGCCCTCGCGGCGCTTCACCTCACAGCCGTCTCCGGTTTCGTCGATGCCGTCGGCGCCGTCCACCTCGCGGGCCTCAACATCTCCTTCATGAGCGGGAACACCACCGACCTCGCGGTGGCGCTCGTCTCCGACCACGGCGCGCGCCTCCTCCTCATTGCCGCAATCGTCGCGACCTTCGTGTTCGGGGCCTATCTCGGCACCCTGATCGGCATTGTCGTGCGCCCGCAGCTCCTGGTCCTGACGATCGGTCTGTGCGAGGCGGCCCTCCTGACGAGCGCGATCGCGCTTCATGGCCGGGTGGCCGATGGCCTCTCCTGCCTGCCCCTCTGCCTCGCGATGGCAATGCAGAACCGGTTGCGGGAGGACGTCGCCGGTGTCGAACTCGGTGCCACCTTCGTTACCGGCACCCTCTACAAGCTCGGCGCCCAGCTGGCGCACCTCCGCCTCGGCGGCGGGGATCACTTCCAGGCCCATCTCCTCGCCGCGACCTGGCTCAGCCTTCTCGCAGGTGCCGGCACCGCCACCGCCGCACTGCTGACCCACGGCTACGAGACGACGCTATGGATCGCGCTCGGCCTGCTGACCATGCCCCTGACGCTGCGTGCCGTGCTCGAACTCCGACCCGCGCGCCCCGCCGTCTCCGGCTGACGTTCGTGCGGCCGCGCCCTTTGCAATGGGGGCCGCCGCTCAGCGACCGCCGGGCGTCTCGGCAAATTCGGCGCGAAATCGGAAAGACGCGCAAGCCGGCGCTGCCCAACTGGCATGAGGTGGGACGTGTCCGGAAACGCCGGCCGCCTCCCATGCACACGTCGAGGCCCCCATGATTCCTGCACCGACGGAACGGCACTCCTGCATCGCATGGCGGAACCTCCGCGCCCTGCCGTCGAACCGGCACCTTCCGGAGGAGACGCCGGTGGCGATCACCTACCGCGGCTCGACCCACGCGGTGATGATGGCCACCCCCGCCGACCTCGAAGACTTCGCCACCGGCTTCAGCCTCTCGGAAGGCGCCGCCGCGACCGCCGCTGACGTCCTCGGCACCGAGATCCTCGAATGGGACGAGGGCGTCGAACTTCGCGTGACGCTGTCCGACGATGCGGGGACGCGGGTCGCCGAGCGGCGGCGCGCGATGGCGGGCCCCGTCGGCTGCGGCCTGTGCGGCCTCGACAGCCTCGCCGAGGCGGCGCGCCTCCCGCCCCCCGTCGTCACCGACGCCACCTTCTCGGCGCGCGACCTCGTCGAGGCGACCGCCACGCTGTCGTCCTTCCAGACGCTGAACGGCGTGACGCGGGCGATGCACGCGGCCGCGTTCTGGAGCCCGCGCCGCGCGATCGAGACGGTCCGCGAGGACGTCGGCCGGCACAACGCGCTCGACAAGCTGTCCGGGGCGCTCGCAAGAACCGGGTGCGACGCCGCCGGGGGCGCCGTGATCATGACGAGCCGCGTTTCGGTGGAACTGGTCCAGAAGACCGCGATCCTCGGCGCCCCGGTCCTGGTGGCGATCTCCGCGCCGACCGCACTCGCGGTGCGCGTCGCGACGGCGGCCGGCGTCACCCTCGCCTGCGTGACGCGACGTGACGGCTTCGACGTCTTCACCCACCCCGACCGCATCCGGTTCGACGACGAGGCGCTGGCGTTCGCGTTCGCCTCTCCCGGTGCCCCGGCGGCGCGCCGCCCTGCGACCTGCGCCAGCCCGGCGATCTGACGCGCCCGCCCCGTCGCACATCGCTTCCCCCAGGGCAGCGACAGCGGGGCCGCTGCCCGCCGGCCCGCGCCGGTCACGCCAGCGCCGTGCAATCCGGCAAGGGGCGCCTCGGACGCGAAAGAATCGACGGGCCGCCATCGCCAGCTTCCCCCCATCGCACAGCAATCCGGTCGAGATCCGCCCCATGTCCCAGCGCAAGTCGATCCGCCTCTACACTCACCCCGCCGGAGGCTGGGACGCGCTCGCCGCGACCGGCTCCGCCCTTGCCAGGCAGAACACGCTGGCCAAGGGCGCCGCGACGCTGATGCGCATGAACCAGCCCGAAGGCTTCGACTGTCCCGGCTGCGCCTGGCCCGATCCCAAACACACCTCGTCGTTCGAGTTCTGCGAGAACGGCGCCAAGGCGATGGCGTGGGAGGCGACCTCGCACCGCTGCACGCCCGAGTTCTTCGCCGCCCACACAGTGAGCGAGCTCGCCGCATGGAACGACTACGACCTCGAGATGGTCGGCCGCCTCACCCACCCGATGGCCTACGACGCCGCGACCGACCGCTACCGGGCGGTGACCTGGGAGGAGGCGTTCGCCACCATCGCGCGCCACCTCGACGGGCTCGACGATCCGAACCGGGCCGAGTTCTATACCTCCGGCCGCACCTCCAACGAGGCCGCCTTCCTCTACCAGCTCTTCGTGCGCGAGTTCGGGACCAACAACTTCCCCGACTGCTCGAACATGTGCCACGAGGCGACCAGCGTCGGCCTGCCGCACTCGCTCGGCGTCGGCAAGGGAACGGTGCTGCTCGAGGACTTCGACCACACCGACTGCATCTTCATCTTCGGCCAGAACCCGGGCACCAACAGCCCGCGGATGATGACGAGCCTGCGCAACGCCTCGCGTCGCGGCGCATCCATCGTCTCGTTCAACCCGTTCCGCGAGCGCGCGCTGGAACGCTTCCAGGCGCCGCAGAACCCGGTCGAGATGGTGACGCTCACCTCCACGCCGATCAGCGGGCACCTCTACCAGCTTCGCGTCGGCGGCGACGTCGCCGTGCTCAAGGGGCTGATGAAGGTGCTGATCGAGGATGACGCGCGGCTGAGGGCCGAGCGGCAGATCGCCGTCCTCGACTGGGACTTCATCAAGGGCCACACCGCCGGTTTCGACGCCCTCGTCGCCGACCTGAAGGCGACCCGGTGGGACGACATCGAGCGCCAGTCCGGCCTCGCCCGCGCCGAGATCGAGGAGGCCGCCCGGATCTACGCCAAGGCCGAGCGCGCCATCGTCGTCTACGGGATGGGCGTGACGCAGCACCGGCACGGCGCCGCCGCGGTGCAGCAGCTCGCCAACCTCTGCCTCCTGCGCGGCAACATCGGCAGGGTCGGCGCCGGCCTCTGCCCCGTGCGTGGCCACTCCAACGTCCAGGGCGACCGCACGGTCGGAATCACCGAGATCCCGTCGGCGGAGTTCCTCGAGCGGCTCGGCGGCCGCTTCGGGTTCACGCCGCCGTCCGCCCCCGGCCACAACGTCGTGACCGCGCTCGAGGCGATGGTGCGCGGCGACACCCGGGTCTTCTTCGCGATGGGCGGCAACATCGTCGCCGCAATCCCGGACTGGGAGGTCACGCGGGCGGCGTTCGAGCGGCTCGACCTCACCGTCCACGTCTCGACGAAGCTCAACCGCAGCCACCTCGTGCACGGCCGCGAGGCGCTGATCCTCCCCTGCCTCTCGCGCAGCGAGGTCGACGTCCAGGCGACCGGCCCGCAGTCGATCACCGTCGAGGACTCGATGTCGATGGTGCATGCCTCGGCCGGCCGCAACACGCCGGCGTCGGAGCATCTGAGAAGCGAGCCGGCCATCGTCGCCGGCCTCGCGAAGGCCACGCTCGGCGCCCGGTCGGTGGTCGACTGGCAGGCCTTCGTCGACGACTACGACCTGATCCGCGACGCCATCGAGGACGTCTTCCCGATCTTCGAGGGCTTCAACGCGCGCATCCGCGTCCCGGGCGGCTTCCACCTCGAATCGACCGCCCGGGACCGCATCTGGACGACGCCGGGCGGGAAGGCGAACTTCCTCGTCTACGACGGCGTCGGCGAGGACCCGACGCCGCAAGAGACCGACGCCCTGTGGCTCACCACCGTGCGCAGCCACGACCAGTACAACACCACGCTCTACTCGCTCTCGGACCGCTATCGCGGCGTCGAGGGGCAGCGTGACGTCGTCTTCCTCAACGCCGCCGACATGGAGGAGCGGGGCCTCGCCGCAGGCGACCGGGTCGACCTCGTCGGCATTTCGCCCGACGGCACCGAGCGCGCGGTGCGCGGCTTCATGGTCGTGCCATACGCCTTCCCCAAGGGATGCTGCGCGGCCTACTACCCCGAAGCCAACCCGCTGGTGCCGCTCTCGTCGCACGACCCGATGAGCTTCACGCCCGCCTACAAGGCCGTGCCGATCCGGCTCGTGCGTTCGCGCGTCGAAGCGGAAGCGGTCTGACATGGACGCCGTCGTCCTCGCCCGGCTCCAGTTCGCCTTCACCATCGGATTTCATATCCTGTGGCCGACGCTCACCATCGGCCTCGCCTCCTTCGTGGCGCTGCTGAGCGGCCTGTGGTGGCGCACGGGACGCCCGGTCTACCGCGACCTGATGCGCTTCTGGCTGAAGATCTTCGCCCTGACGTTCGGCGTCGGCGTCGTGACCGGCGTCGTCATGAGCTACGAGATCGGCACCAACTGGGCGGGCTTCTCGCGCTCGGTGTCCAACGTCCTCGGCCCGCTCTTCATGTACGAGGCACTGACGGCCTTCTTCCTCGAGGCCGGGTTCATCGGCATCCTGCTGTTCGGCGAAGGGCGCGTCGGCAAGGCCATGCACTTCGTCGCGGCGTGTCTGGTCGCCGGCGGCACGCTACTCTCGACGACTTGGATCCTCGCCGCCAACAGCTGGATGCAGACGCCGGCGGGCGCGGTGGCGGACGCCGCCGGGATCTATCACGCGGTCGACTGGTGGGACGTCGTGATCAACCCGTCGTTCCCCTACCGCCTCGCCCACATGGTCTGCGCGAGCTTCATCACGAGCGCCTTCGTGGTCGCCAGCGTCTCCGCCTTCCACCTCCGGCGTAGCCGGAACATCGAGGCGAGCCGGACGGCGTTCTCGCTCGCGATGTGGATGGTGCTCGTCCTGACGCCGACGCAGATCGTGCTGGGTGACCTCCACGGCCGCAACACGCTCGCCCACCAGCCGACGAAGCTGGCGGCGATGGAGGGGCTGTGGGACACGACCCGCGGCGCGCCGATGACCCTCCTCGCATGGCCGGACATGAGCGCCGAGCGGAACCGCTTCGCCATCGAGGTCCCGCACGTCGCGAGCCTCTACCTGACGCATTCGTGGAACGGCGAGGTTCAGGGTCTGAAGGCCGTGCCGCCCGCCGACCGGCCCGACGTGCCGGTGGTCTTCTTCGCCTTCCGCATCATGGTCGGCATCGGCCTCGTCCTGCTGGCGACGGCGATCACCGGGGCGATCCTGCGGGCACGCGGCCGGCTCTACGACACGCGCTGGTTCCTGCGCGTCGTGATGGCGACGGCGCCGCTCGGCTACGTCGCGGTTCTGGCGGGCTGGACGACGACGGAGGCCGGCCGCCAGCCCTGGGTCGTCTACGGCGCGCTCAGGACCGCCGATGCGGTCGCGCCGGTCGCGGCCGGTGCGGTGGCCTCGACGCTCCTCGTCTTCATCGCCGCATATGCGGTGCTCCTCGTCGCCTTCCTCTGGTTCGCACGGCGGATCGTGATCGCGGGACCGGCCGGGGGCGAGACGCCCATGCCCTCCGCGCTGCGACCCGGCCCCGACCGCGGCGCGCCGACCCTCGCCGGCGCCGCGCCGGCCCTACCCGCGCGCCCCGCGCCCGCACCGGGAGAGTGATGCCATGAATGCCCTGATCTCCGCCGATCTCCCGGCGCTGTTCGCCGCGCTCGTCGCCTTCTGCGTCGTCGTCTACGTCCTCGCCGACGGGTTCGACCTCGGCGTCGGAATCCTCTTCCTGCTGGCGCCCCGCGACGCCGACCGCGACCTCATGATGGCGAGCATCGAGCCGGTGTGGGACGGCAACGAGACCTGGCTCGTGATGGGCGGCACGTTGCTCCTCGCCACATTCCCCGCAGGCTACTACGTGCTCCTGCCGGCCTTCTACCTGCCGGTGATGACGATGCTGCTCGCACTGATCTTCCGTGGCGTCGCGTTCGGCTTCCGCCTGCAGACGCGCCGCCTGCGGTGGGTCTGGGACCTCGCCTTCGCTGCGGGCTCCATGGTAGCGACGCTCTGCCAGGGCTTCATCCTCGGCGGCCTCGTCGGCGGCGTTACGGTCAGGGACGGGATGTTCGCCGGCGGCCCGTTCGACGCCTTCGGCTGGCTGGGACTGGCTTGCGGGCTCGGCCTCCTCGGCGGCTACGCGCTGCTCGGCGCCGGCTGGCTGATCTGGAAGACCGGCGGGCCGACGCAGGTCTTCGCCCGCGAGGTGGCGCACGCCGCGCTGCTCCTGACCGGGGCGATGATGGTCGTCGTCAGCGCCTGGAGCGCGATCGCGGTGCCTGAAGTCGCCGCGCGCTGGTTCGCCTGGCCCGGCATCGCCTGGCTGTCCCCCGTCCCGCTCCTCGCGGCCGCCGTCATGGCCACGCTCTGGCGGCGGATCTGGACCGGTGGCGATGCGGGCACCTTCGTCCTCGCGCTCGCCCTTTTCCTCCTCGGATTCGTCGGGCTCGTCGTCAGCCTCTGGCCCTATGTCGTGCCGCGCCACATAACTCTCTGGCAGGGGGCGGCCGACCCGCAGACGCTGGCGTTCGCCGGCGTCGGCCTCCTCCTGATCGTTCCCATCGTTCTCGCGTACCAGGCCCACGCCTACTGGGTCTTCCGCGGCAAGACGCGGCTCACGCTCGGATAGGCCGCCCTTCGGGAGCCTCCCGACCGGATCGTCCGCCCGAACCGTCACCGAAGGTCATCGAGAGGGTTTCATGTCACCACCACCGTTGAAAAACGCCATCGGATCGCTGGTCCTGATCGCCGCCACCGTCGCCGTCTCGGCCGGGGCGTTCGCATATACAGCCGGGTGGCTGACGCCCGGCCGCCTGTCGCCGGAGAAGCTCATCGCCGCGCTGACCCCGCCGACCGGCCCGCACCCCGGCTACCGGCGCAACCACGCCAAGGGCATCTGCTTCACCGGCGTCTTCAAGGCCAACGGAACCGGCTCGGAGATCTCGCGCGCCATGGCGCTGAAGAGCGGCGAGTACCCCGTGCTCGGCCGCTTCAACCTCGCCACGGTGAACCCGGGCGCGGCGGACGCCACCGTGCGGGTCCGTGGCATCGGCCTCCAGATCGCCACCCCCGACGGGGCGTACTGGCGCATGGCGATGATCGATCCGCCGATCTTCGCCGTCTCGACGCCGGCGGGCTTCTACGCGCTCCAGAACGCGGCCAAGTCGGCCGATCCCAACGCCATGCCGGCCTTCGTCGCGGCGCACCCGGAGTTCGCGGCCTTCGCGTCGTGGGCCAAGTCCGCGCCGTGGACGTCGAGCTACGCCGAGGATGCCTTCAACAGCCTCAACTCGTTCGTCTTCGTCGACGACGAGGACAATCGCCGTGCCGTGCGCTGGTCGTTTCACCCCGACGCGGCGGTGACCCCGATCACCCCGGAGGCCCTGGCGGCGCTCGGCTCGAACCACCTCGAGGAGGAGATCACCGAGCGCGTCGGGAAGGCGCCGCAGACGTGGACGATGACGGTCACCGTCGCCGACCCCGGCGACCGGACGAACGACCCGACCGTCGCGTGGCCCGACGACCGACTGACGATGACGGTCGGCACGCTGGAGGTGAACCGGATCGAGGCGGAGCCCGACGGCCCCTGCCGCGACATCAACTTCGACCCGACGATCCTGCCCGACGGCGTCACCGTGTCGGACGACCCCTTCCCCGCCGCACGGTCGGCCACCTACGCGCGCTCCTACGACCTGCGCACCGCCGAAGCGAAGGACTATCCGCGCCAACCCTCGAGGACCCAGCCATGACCGGTGCCGCTTCCCGCACGCGCTTTTCAGCCCTTCAGCGGCTCCTGCACTGGCTGATGGCCGTCCTCATCATCGCGATGCTCTTCATCGGCGTCGGGATGGTCTCCACCGTCGCGCCGGCCTACGTGCCGCTGCTCGCGACGCACAAGACGCTCGGCGTCGCGATCCTGGTCCTGGCGCTGGTGCGCCTCGGGGTCCGGTTGGCGAGCGGTGTCCCGGCGCTCCCCGCGGACCTTCCCCGGCCGATGGCCCTCGCCGCCGAGGGCTCGCACCTCGCCCTCTATGCGCTGATGATCGCGATCCCGCTGATCGGCTGGGCGATGCTCTCGACCGCCGCCTACCCGATCGTCCTTTTCGGCGACGTCCGCGTGCCGTGGATCCTGCCGCAGAGCGACGAGCTGCACACGCTCCTGTGGGCGGCGCACTACTACCTCGCCTTCGCCCTCTTCGCGCTGGTGCTGATGCACATCGCGGCGGCGATGTTCCACGGTCTCATCCGGCGGGACGGCGTGTTCTCGCAGATGGCGCCGTTCCGGCGCGCGCCGGTCGACGGCGAATAGCGCGGAAACGGGCACAATCCGCCGGTGTATCTTTTAATGTATCTCGAGATATATTAAGCGAGAGGTACGCAACCGGGCGACGGGGGAGCGGATGGGACAGGCGGCCGATACCGCCTACGCCGCCATCAAGGAGCAGATCGTGCGGGGGCAGTTCGCCCCGAACACGGCGGTCGACGAAGGCGAGGTGGCGAGCCGGCTCGGGATGAGCCGCACACCCGTCCGCGAGGCGCTCCTCCGGCTACAGGCAGAGTCGCTCGTGGAGATCGCCCGCGGGCGCGGCATCCGCGTGCTTCCCGTCTCGATCACGGACATGCGCGAGGCGTACCAGACCATCTCCGGCCTGGAGATGGTCGCCGTGCAGCTCCTCGCCGACATGGCCCCGGACGCGGACTATCTCGCGCCGCTGCACGATGCGGTCGCGCGCATGCGCTCGGCCGCCGCGGACAACGACCGGATGGCCTGGTGCGACGCCGACGAGGACTTCCACCGGGAGCTGATGCGCCTCTCCGGCAACCGTCGGCTCACCACCGTCGGCCACCAGCTTCGCGACTTCGCGCGCAGGGCGCACGTGGTCGCGGTCCGGCTTCAGAGCGACGACTACACCCGCCGGTCGACCAACAACCATGCCGCGCTGCTGGAGGCGCTCCAGACCGGACGGTACGAGTTCGCCGTGGACACGCACCGCCTCCAGCGCCGGCGGGGCGAGGAGCTGCTCGTCGGCGCCGTCGCCGCCATGAACCTGAGCGCGCTCTGACGCGTACGGAACTGCAGGACCATCCCATGAACCACCCCTTCCGCCTCGACCAGACCACAGCGATCGTCACCGGCGGCGCGAGCGGTATCGGCGCCGCGACGGCGGCGATGCTGACCGCGGCCGGCGCGACGGTCGCCGTCCTCGACCTCGATCTCGACCGGGCGGCGGCCGTCGCGGCTCCCCTCGCCGGCGCCTACGCGCTCCAGTGCGACGTCGCCAGCGAGTCCTCGGTCGAGGCTGCCGTCGCGGCGGTCTGCGAGCGCGCGGTCCCCGGCGTCCTCGTCAACTGCGCCGGCGTCGCGATCCGGGAGGCGGCGGTGTCGCAGACACTCGGCAACTGGAACAAGGTGGTCGACGTCAACCTCACCGGCAGCTTCCTCACCTCGCGCGTCGTCGCGCGGGCGATGATCGAGGCGGGCATTCCCGGCAGCATCGTGCAGACCGCCTCGATCATGGGCCTGTCCGGCGGCGGCGTTTACCCCAACGTCTCGTACCAGACGACCAAGGGCGCCCTCGTCAACATGACGCGTGCCCTCGCGGTCGAGTGGGCGCCGTCCGGGATCCGCGTCAACGCCGTCGCGCCGACCTACGTGCGCACGCCCTTCATCAGGGCGCTGCTCGATCAGCCGGACATCATGGCGAGGATCTACGACATGACGCCGCTGCGCCGGCTGGCGGAGCCCGAGGAAGTGGCGTCGGCGATCCTGTTTCTCGCGAGCCCCGCCGCCGCGATGGTGACCGGCCACACCCTGCCTGTCGACGGCGGCTTCCTCGCCCAGTAACCGCCCCCTCGGACGAGCCACCAAAGACCCCGCTGCGGAGAGACGAATGAACGAGATGACGCCCAAGACGCGCTACGAGATCGCGGTCGTTCATGGCGACGGCATCGGCCCCGAGGTGTGCGAGGCGGGCCTGCGGGCGATCAAGGCGGCGCTGCCCGACGAAGGCAAGCTGGCGTTCCGCGAATACCCGGCCGGCGCCAGGCTGTG
Source organism: Acuticoccus sediminis (assembly GCF_003258595.1). Taxonomy (NCBI): domain Bacteria; kingdom Pseudomonadati; phylum Pseudomonadota; class Alphaproteobacteria; order Hyphomicrobiales; family Amorphaceae; genus Acuticoccus; species Acuticoccus sediminis. Next base: position 275,187 of record NZ_QHHQ01000007.1, on the reverse strand, counting down.
GCAGGAGACCGGCGTCTCCTTCCCGGAGGAGACCTTCAACGCATGCCGCGACGCCGACGCGATCTTCCACGGTGCGGCGGGCCTGCCGGAGGTCACCGCGCCGGACGGGACCGAGCCGGGCCTCGACTTCGGCCTGCAGCTCCGCTTCCGGCTCGACCTCTATGCCAACATCCGGCCGATCAAGCTGCATCCGGGCGTCACGTCCGCGCTGCGGCACTTCGAGCCCGGCGAGATCGACTACGTCATCCTGCGCGAGAACACCGAAGGGTTCTACGCGGCGCGCGGCGGCGGCAACGTGGTGCGCGGCGAGATCGCGTCCGACACCTCGATCATCACCCGCAAGGGGACCGAGCGGATCGTGCGCAAGGCGTTCGAGCTGGCGCGGTCGCGCAATGGCGCCCCGCGCGACGGCAGGAAGCGCGTGACCTGCTGCGACAAGGCCAACGTCCTGCGCAGCTACGCCTTCTTCCGCCGCGTCGCCCGCGAGGTCGCCGAGGACTACCCGGACGTCGAGCTCGACTTCGCGCTGATCGACGCGATGACGGTCCATCTCGTGAAGCGGCCGGACTTCTACGACGTCATCGTCACGGAGAACATGTTCGGTGACATCATCTCCGACCTCGGCGCGGCGACGGTCGGCGGGATGGGCATGTCGCCGACGGCGGAGGTGGGCGACGACAACGGCTTCTTCCAGGCCGCACACGGCTCGGCGCCGGACATCGCGGGACGGGGCATCGCCAACCCCATCGGCACCATCCTCTCCGGCGGGCTGATGCTGACGTGGCTCGGCGAGCGCCACCGCGACAACGCACTGATCGACGCCGGCGCCCGGATCGACCGCGCGGTCGGCAAGGTGATCCGGGATCCCGGGCTGCTCCCCGGCGACCTCGGCGGAACGGCCACCTCCGTCGCGATCACCGACGCCGTCTGCGAGGCGCTCGCGGGATAGCTCCCGCGGCGCCACTCCGTAGCTGCCGCGGATCGCGTTCGGTCGCCTCGAGGGCGAACCGGACCTTGCGGCCTAGCTCGTCGTCAGGAGGTCGAGGTCGATCGCGCCGACGCCTTTCAGCGTGATGCTGTCGGTGTCGATCGTCAGCGTGGTATTCGGCATCGCGTGCTCGCCGAGGCCGAACGCGACCGAGACCGAGACCTCCCCTGCTGCCTCGCCGTCCTCGAGGAACCCGTTGCCGTTGACATCGGCCGCGGCGAGGTCCGTGGCCAGGGTCGACGCGTCCGAACGGCCGCTGAGGTCGATGACGTCCACCTGGCTGAGGTCGGTCACGACGTCGTTGCCGGAGTCGTCGGCGAGCATGAAGCTGTCCGAACCGCCGCCGCCGGTCAGAAGGTCGTTGCCGCCTCCGCCCGCGAGAATGTCGTTGCCGGCCCCGCCCGCGAGCGTGTCGGCGGACAGGGTGCCGAACAGCGTCTCGTCCGCGTCGAACCGGACGTCGACCCAGTAGTTCGAGTTCTGGTAGCTCGCGGAGGGGAACAGCCCCGGCGTGCCGTCGGCGAAGACGCCCGCACCCGCCGGGGTCGTCAACGATCCGTCGGCGTTGGTGCGCGCTGCGGAGAAGAAGTTCGACGAGAACGCGTAGTTCTGCGTCGTGCCGTAGGAGACGACGTACGAAGCGTCCGCGTCGAGCCGGACCGGCGCGGTGAGCACGACGTCCTGCCACCCCGCCTCCCCCGGCTGCGCCGAGGAGGTGCCTGTCGCCAGCAGCGAGCCGTCCGAGGCCCAGAGGTGGAGCGTGCGCGTGTCGACGTCGCCCGCGTCCGCCGACCCGCGGAAGTAGCGCAGCGTGGTCACGACGCCGCCGGTGTTGGCGGTGAAGCGCGTGCCGAGCTCGTAGTCGGCGCTGTCGGAGGTGACGGTCTGCGCCGGCAGCTCGCCAGCGGCGAACAACGACGCGCCCGACGGCTCGGGCTGGTCGAGCACCATGACGTCGAGCGTCTGCGTCACCGGGGGCGCGCGCCCGTCGGAGACGCTGACGGTCACCTCGTACCGGTTGTCGCCGTTGGCGTCGGTCGGCGCCTCGTAGTCGGGCGGCGTGACGAAGGTGAGGACGCCGCTGGTGGCGTTGACGCTGAAGGCCGACGCGTCCGCCCCGCTGGCGATCGCGAACGAGAGCGGGTTGCCGTTGGGGTCGGCCGCCGTCAGCGTCCCCACGGTGAGCGTCGACTCGGCCACGGTGAAGGACGTGCCGGAGGTGAACATCGGCGGCTCGTTCGGCGCGCCCCCGGTCGAGAAGAACGCATCCACCCAGTAGTTCGCGGACTGGTAGGTCGCCGTCGGGAACAGGCCCGGCCCGCCCGCCGCGAAGACGCCCGCGTTCGCCGGCGCGACCAGAGCGCCGTCGCCCCCCGTCCATCCCGAGCCGAAGAAGTTGCCGCTGTAGCTGTAGTTCTCGGTCGTGCCGTAGGAGGCGACGTAGGTGGCGCCGCCGCTGATCGCGACCGGGACGCTGAACAGCACCGACTGCCAGCCCGCCTCGCCCGGGTCGGATACGATCGTGCCGGACGCCAGGAGCGTCCCGTTCGCGTTCCACAGGTTCATCGTGCGCGTGTCGGTGTCGCCCGAGTCGGCAACGCCGCGATAGTAGCGCAGCCCTGTGATCTCGCCGTCGGCGGTGGCGCTGAAACGGACACCGAGCTCGTAGTCGCCCGGATCGTTGGTCACCGTCTGCGCCGGGACGGAGGAGGCGTCGAAGAGGGTCAGCCCGGACTGTTCGGCGACATCGGTGACGGTGACGGTGAGGTCGCGCGTGACCGGTGTCGAGCGGCTGTCCGTGACGCTCACGGTGAGCTGGTAGACGTTGTCCCCGTTCGCGTCGGCCGGGGCCTCGTAGTCCGGCGTCACGGCGAAGGCGAGAGCGCCGGTCGCCGCGTCGATGGTGAAGAGGCCCGCATCGTCGCCACCGGCGACGGCGAACGTCAGGGGGTCGAAGTTGGTGTCGCTGGCCGTGACCGTCGTGACGAAGATGCCGTTCTCCGCGATGGAGAAGGACGACAGCCCGGTGAAGACCGGCGGCGCGTTGGTCTCGCCCCCTCCGCTCGTCGCCAGCGTGACGTCGACCCAGTAGTTCGTCGAATGATAGGAGCTGGTGGGAAAGCCGCTGCCGGTGGTGAAGAGGCCGTTCCCGGCCCCGCCCGAGGGTGCGGAAAGAAGGCCGAACGGCTCGGAGTAGCTGCTGTTGAAGAACCCGTCGGCGGCCATGTAGTTGTCGTCGGTCGTGTACGCGACGACATATTCGGCACCCGGCGTGACGGTGACCGGGTTGGGCAGCACCGCGGTCTGCCACCCCGACTGACCGGGCGTGGACGTGAACGTCGCCTGGCCGAGGAGGGTCCCGTCGGCACTGTAGAGGCGGCCGATGCGGACGTCCGTGTCGTTGGTGTCCTCGACCGCGCGGTAGTAGTGAAGCTCGGTGATCGCGCCCGACACGGTCGTCACGAAGCGGGTGCCGAGCGTCAGCGTCGTGCCGTCGTCGAACACCGATCCGGTCACGGCCGGGAGGGTGTCGAACAGGCTCACCTCGGACGGGAAGTCCGGCTCCTCGATGGTGACCGTCGCGCTGGCGAGGCTGGCGGCACTGGGCGTGTTGAGCGAATCGTCGATGGCGCGGACGAGGACGTCGAACGTGCCCTGCGACTGGGCGAAGAACTTGTAGCTCCAGCTCGAGGTGCCCGTCGCCGGCCGCCACGTGTCGCCGCCGTCGAGCGAGACCTCCACCAGCGCCACGGCGCCGTCGTCGGTGAGCGGGTTGCCGTCGTTGTCGGTCGCCGTGCCGGTCAGGGTGATCGTGTCGAACTGCTGCGCCAGGATCGTCGACTGTCCGAAGCTCGCCGTCGCGGCCACGGTGTCGGTGGAGGCGCTGGCCCGCACGAGGCCCTGCGACGCGAGGATGAGGTCGCTGACACCGGGCTGGATCCCCATGTCGGCGAAGATGTTCATGCTGAGCTGCTGGAGCGCGGTGTTCTCGATGTCCCCGCCATAGGGCGACCCGTCGTGCTCGTTGCTGAGCGCCCATGACCAGAACACCGTGCCGGCGGCGAACACGAGCGCGCCGCTCTCCGCCCGGTAGATCGTCAGCGTGTGGGTCTCCGTGCCCGGCGCTGTCGTGTTGCCGTCGTCGACGAGGAGGCCGCTCCAGTCCACGCTGGTCTCCGACAGCTTGACGAGGCCGGCGGGGCGGTTCGCGTCGTCGGGCGCATAGTCCCACTCGTAGCCGATGATGCCGGGCGAGAGGTCCTGTGCGCCGCCGTTGGCCGCAACGCTCGTGTCGCGCCACACCCGCAGGCCGGAGTACGCGGACGGGACGTCGAGCGCCGCTCCGAACTCGCCGGTCCCGTCGCCGATGAAGAGCTGGCCGATCAGCGCGTTCTGGCCGCAGTGGCAGTAGGCGAGCAGGCCGGACTGGATGGCCGCGAGGTCCCCCGCCCCCGCCGCCTCGTTGCCGACGAATCGGACGTCCTGCCAGGTGCCGGTCCAGATGTCGGTCGGGTCGAGGTTGTAGTAGTCGTCGGGCCCGGCGTTGGGATCGGCGACCGCCCACGTCTCCTTGTAGCAGACGAGAGTGCGGTAGTCGGTGGCGTCGGAGCTGATCGACGGCTCGTAGCGGGTCTTCCAGTAGCACTCGTTGCCGCTCCAGAAGACGAGGTTGACGCCCGCGTCGCGCGCCTCGGCCACGTTGGCCCGCTGGTCACCGGACCAATATTCGTCGTGCCCGACCGAAATGTAGGCCTCGTAGTTCTTGAGGTAGTCCGCCCCGAGCCGGTCGGTGTCGACGCCGGAGATGTAGGAGACGTCGTAGCCGTTCTTCTCCAGCCAGTTGACCGCGGCGTAGTCCGCGCCGAACAGGTAGTCCTGCGGACCGCTCGCCGCGCCGACAAAGTCGCGCGTCGCGATCGGGCGGTTGTAGCTGACGGCGTACGCCCGGTCCTGCGCGCCGAGCCCGGTGGCGGTGTCGATCGGGTCGTGGTCGACGAGGTCGGCCCGGTCGCCGTAGAAGTTGGGACCGCCATCCTCCCCGTTGCCCAGGACGTCGCTCAGCTTGCCGCACCATCCGTTGTAGGCCTGCCACGTCGTGTCCGACGTCTGCAGGACGATGTCGGCGGCGACGCCGTCGTTGCGGACGATGAACGGGATCTGGTTCGTCTCGCCGTCGATCGGGTCGCCGTTCGCGTCCAGCATCTGGAGGCGGGCGAGGAAGACGCCCGAGACCATGTCGTCGGGCACGTCCCAGCTGTCGGTGACGAGCCAGTTGCCGGCGTCGACGAGGCCGCGCGACTCGTCATAGAGGGGCAGGTCCTGGACGGTGCCGTGATCGTTGGTCAGCTCCGCGACCTGACGGGCACCGTCCCCGCCATAGTAGCCGAGGCGGAAGATCTCGACCTTGTAGGCGTTCTGGTCGGCCGGATTGCCGTTGACGTTGATCTTGAAATCGACCGTGTCGCCAGCGTTGACGCTGATGTCGGTCGCGAAGCCCTCGATGGCATCGCTGCTGTTGGCGTCCCAATAGGATTGCGGGGCGCGACCTTCGGTGATCGCGTTTTCAAGCGTGATGCGATTATCAGGCATTGTCCCGTCCAATTCGCATTAATTTCAAATACTTGGTTTTGTGCAAGGCGTCAGGCCGGGCCCAGCCGGCGCCCGGTGCGGATCGGCGCCGGCACCAGCGGAGCCGGGTGCGGCGCGGGCCGGCCGGACCGCGGGAGGGCTGCCGGCACCCATGTCGTGACGAGGCAAGCGTCGAGCGCGGCGGTGATGGCGGCCCGGTTCATGCCCTGGCCGATGAAGACGAGCTCCTGCCGCCGGTCGCCGTACGGCGGCAGCCAGTGCCGGCGGATATTCACCAGCGAGCCGGGGTGGACCGGCCACGCGGCGCGCGGCGTCGCCGCCCACCAGCGCCCCATCGGATCGATGGAGATCATCTGCCCGGCGAGGCTGTAGCCGATCGCAAGGTCCGGCTCGGCGACGACCCAGAAGTGCCCCTTCGCGCGGATCACGCCGGCCAGCGCGCCGGTCAGGTAGCGCCGCACCTTCTCGCCGTCGAAGGGCTTGCGCGCGCGGTAGGTGAAGGACTCGATGCCGTAGGCGTCGCTCTCCGACTCGTGGTCCGCGAAATCGTACATCTCGGTGAACCAGCGCGGACGCATCCGCGCGCGGGCGAAGTCGAAGAGGCCGGTGTCGAGGATCGTCTCCATCCGCACGTCGCAGTAGTCGGCGCAGATGACGCGGGCGGCGGGGTTCAGGCCGGCGATGATCGCCCGCGCCGCCGCGACCCGCTCCGGCCCGGCGGCCGTCACCTTGTTGAGGACGATGACGTCGGCGAACTCGACCTGGTCGGCCAGCAGCTCGCCGAGCGCGCGCACGTCGTCAGGCCCCCGCGTCTCGCCGCGGTCGCGGAGCGAGTCGCGGCTCGCGTAGTCCGAGGCGAAGGTCACGGCGTCGACGACGGTGACCATCGTGTCGAGCCGCGCCACGTCGCCGAGGCGGCCGATCTCGGGATCGTCGAAGTCGAACGTCGCGGCGACCGGCAGCGGCTCCGCGATCCCGGTCGACTCGATGACGAGGCGCTCGAACCGGCCCGTCCTCGCCAGCCGCCGCACTTCGCGCAGAAGGTCCTCGCGGAGCGTGCAGCAGATGCACCCGTTGGTCATCTCGACGAGCGTCTCTCGCGTGCGCGTGAGGCCGCCCTCCCCGCGCCGCACCAGCTCGGCATCGATGTTGACCTCGGACATGTCGTTGACGATGACGGCGATGGATCGTCCGTGCGGTTCGGCGAGCACGCGGTTGATGAGTGTCGTCTTCCCCGCACCGAGGAAGCCGGACAGGACCGTCACGGGAAGCCGCGCTGCATCGTTCAAGATTCGTGCTCCGACAGGCTTCGGGACTGGAGGCCAGCTCACGCTGGCTGCACCGACTATCCGGCGCGCGGGGTCCCGACTGGAGGGGGCCGATCGGTCAGCCACCACCCTCTTTCGGCTGATCGTTCAACCCAACCCATGTGTCGCTCGCCCGGAGGCCCGCCGTGCGCCGTTTCCGGGATGGAACGGCGCGGCGATGCACCCGGCGAATGACGGGGCGCGGTCGCGGACCATTTCGCGCAGGATCACTTGCGTGTTGTCCGCCGAGGCGGCGCATGCATCCGCCGACCGGGCGACGGGTAGCCCGGAAAAGAGGACGCGGCGCCGGCTCCCTCCTCCGAACGGGTGAGCGGGGGTCGCGGGCCCAGCCGAATGGATGGGACGCGGCTCACCGAAGGTCGGAGCGGCCCCGGCGTGTCCGCCGGCACAAGTCCTCGTCTTCGAGCGCAACAGCGACGCTCGTGGGGCAGCGTGTCGAGGTGGACGAAGTGACCGACGGTCGTCGGCGTCTCAATGTACTGGATCTAAAATGCAGAATTCGAGAAATAATTTGGCGCTTATATCAAGTGACGAAGCAGTACGCGCTCCCTGGCGTCGCAACAGGAATTTTACTCCGAGTCGTTCTCGGTATCGCTGAAAGCATTGAGCTTGAAGGCGGCCTGAGTCCGGTTTGTCGCCTTCAACTTCCGCATGATGTTGCGAATGTGGACCTTGACGGTGCTTTCACACAGGTTCAGCTCGTAGGCGATCGTCTTGTTGGCGAGGCCCCGGCGCAGCGCGCGCGCGACGGCGAGCTGCCGCTCGGTGAAGAAGTTGTCCAGGCGTGGGCGGCCGTCGGTCTGGGGCTTCACCAGGCTGCGGAGCGCCAGCAGGCTCTTGCGCTGCACGAAGATGCTCCCGGACGCCGCGATGCGCAGCGCCTCCAGCAGTTCGTCCAGATTGGAGCCCAGCGAGATGTAGCTGACCGCGCCGCACTCGATGGCGTCCAGCACGCAGGACACGTCGTCCGACCGCGACAGCACGATCACCTTCGACGGCTCCGCGGCGGCAATGAAACCCCGCAGGTGTTCCTTGGTGCTGCTCGCGGAGGCGATGCTCTCACTGATGTTGTAGATGACGACATGGGCCGGCTCGGCGGACTTCGTCGACGCCAGCCATTCCTCACTCGACGCGTACTGCTCGATCACCGAAGACGGACAGATCGCTTCGAGCGATCGCACGACGCACTGACGCATCAGCGCCTGCGAATCCACGAGCGCGATACGCTGCGGCAGCGCCGCGCGGACGGCGGCGCCGTCGTCGTCCGCCGCCACGTATCCACCATTCGAAATTGGAGTTGCGACGTCACTATTGTGGCCTCGCATTGGTACAATCTGCATAGCCCTACCTCGTTCGAACCAGGGTGACGCCATCGGGTAACCTAGACGATGCTCACCATAGGACACAATTACAGCTTGCATTCCTATGATGTAGCGGGGCGAAAACCGCCCTCACCCGTTCGTCGCTTGAATATCACACTCGCGTTTGAATATCTCATTTGCGAACGCTAAAGTTTAACCAAGATTAGTAGCTGCCGATTTTTTTGAACTGCCGCCCCCGTAGAGTCCGGAGCCCCTCCGAATCTACGTACGATGTTTCATCCGGCCGCGAAACGATTGTGAGATATGAGAAATCCGTCACTGGTTCTTGTCGGGTTCAGTGGGAACGCCATCGAGATTTTCGAAGCCGCCGAACGCGAGCGCACCGTCGTGGCCATCCTCGACGACAACCCCGTCCACGCCGGCAAGGACTTCGAAGGCGTGCCGATCCGTCCACTCTCCGCCCTGCCGGACTACGAGCATGCCGACGTCGTCTGTCTGGTGGGTTCTCAGCACAGCTACCGCCGGCGCAAGGAGATCATTCGCCGACTGGGGCTCCCCCCGTCCCGCTTCGCCACGATCGTCCACCCGCACGCGCTTGTGTCGCGCTTCGCCTCGATCGGGCGGGGCGTGGTGCTCTACCAGGGTGTGACGGTGACGGCGAACGCGGTGATCGGCGACCACGTCATCGTGCTGCCGAACACGGTGATCCACCACGACGTGGTCGTCGGGGATCACTGCGTCATCGGCACCCACGTGACGATCGCCGGGCACTGCCACATCGGTGACAGCGTCTATGTCGGCAGCGCCAGCTCGATCCGCGACGGGACGACCGTCGGTGCGGAGGCGCTCATCGGCATGGCTGCAAACGTCGTGCGCGACGTCGAGCCGGGGACCGTCGTCGCCGGAAATCCGGCGCGTCCCCGGCCGCGTCGCGAGGGCTGAGGCCGGGTTCAGCCGGCCCGAAGCTGCGCCGCGTGCGTCATGCGAGCGCCGTCGATCGCGGCGGCCAGCGCCTCGACGACGGTATCGACGTCGGCCTCCGTCATCTGGACGAAGAGCGGGAGGATGACGGACCGGTCGCGCGCCGCCTCCGAGCGCGGCAGGGACCCGCGCGGCGCGCTGTCGGCATATGCCCGCTCCTGGTGGATGTTCATGATCCCCCGGCGGGTGGCGATGCCGACGTCCAGCATCGACTGCATGACGCGCCGCTGGTCGACGTCCCCGTCGAGGCGGACGCAGTAGCTCTGCCAGTTCGAGCGCGCCCAGTCCGGCTCGCGCGGCGCGCTCACGCCGTCCACGCCGGCGAGGGCCGCCTCGTAGCGCTCCGCCAGCAGCCGGCGCCGCTCGACGATGTGCGGCAGCCGCTTCAGCTGCTCGCGCCCGACGGCGGCCTGGATGTCGGTCATGCGGTAGTTGTAGCCCTGGACCGGGTACTCCTCGAACATCACCACCTGGCTCGCATGGCGCGCGGTGTCCGAGATCGACATCCCGTGCTGGCGCCGGAGGCGGAAGGAAGCGTCGAACTCCGCGTGGTCGGTCGTCAGCATCCCGCCCTCGCCGGTGGTGACCACCTTGCGCGGGTGGAACGAGAAGCACACCACGTCGCCCATCGGGCGTCCCACCGGCCGCCACGTCTCGCCGACGCGAAGCTCCGAGCCGATCGCGCAGGCCGCGTCCTCGACGACCGGCACCCCCACGGCGCGCGCGACGGCGAGGATCGCCCTCATGTCGCAGGGCATGCCCATCTGATGGACGCACAGGATCGCGGCTGTGCGGATCGAAAGCGCAGCGCGGATCGCCGCCGGATCGATGTTGTAGCCGTCGGCCTCGACATCGACGAACACCGGCGTCGCCCCGCACTGGCGGATAGCGTTGGCGCCGGCGATGAAGGAGTGGCTGACCGTCACCACCTCCGTTTCCGGCCCGACGCCCACCGCGAGCAGCGCCAGGTGCAGCGCCGTGGTGCAGTTGGAGACGGCGGCGGCGTGGCGGGCGCCGACGAGCGCGGCGAACTCGGTTTCGAAAGCCGCGACCTGCGGCCCCTGGGAGAGCCACCCGGAGGCGATCACCGCCGCCGCCGCCTGCGCCTCCTGCGGTCCGAGGAGCGGGCGTGCGAGCGGGATCATTGCGCCGCCTCCAGCCGCTGCGTGTCGGCATTCTCGGCCTGCCACCATGCGATGAGCTCGCGAAGACCGCTCTCGACCTCGATGCCGGCGCGGAAGCCGAGCACCTCCGCGGCGGAGTCCACCGACGCGAGGCGGCGCGGCACAGGGTTCACGCTGCGCGCCGCGGCAAACTCCGGCGTCAGGTCCGGCCGCCCCATCGCGCGCGCCATCAGCGCGGCGAGATCGAGGAGCGAGGTCTCCACGCCCGTGCCGACGTTGAAGACGACGTCGCTCGCCGGGTGACCGGCCGCCATGATGTTCGCCCGCGCGACGTCGCGCACGTGGACGAGGTCCATGGTCTGCTGCCCGTCGCCGAAGATGATGGGCGGCTGCCCGGCGGCGATCCGCTCCATCCAGCGCACCATCACCTCGGTGTAGCGCCCCGTGAGGTCCATGCGCGGGCCGTAGACGTTGAAGTAGCGCAGCGCGACGTAGTCGAGGCCGAACATGTCGTTGAAGGAGCGGAGCAGCCCTTCCCCGAAGGCCTTGGCGGCGCCGTAGAGCGTCCTGTTGTCGTAGGGCGGTTCGGCCTCCGTCGTCGGGAAGTGGCCCGCCATCCCGTAGACCGAGGCGGACGACGCCATGATGACCTTGCGCACCGCGTGCCGCTGGCAGAGGCGCAGGAGGTCGTAGGTGGCCTGGACCATCACCTGCATCGCCGCGTCCGGCTCGGCCGCGCAGTGGGTGATGCGCAGCGCGGCCTGGTGGAAGACCGTGTCCGTCCCGGCGACGAGACGGTCCATCAGGGCGGCGTCCCGGATGTCGCCCTCGACCAGGGTGACGCGCGGATCGTTCAGCGCGGCGGCGAGGTTCTGCGGTCGGCCGCGGACCATGTTGTCGACCGCGACCACCTCGCGGCATCCCTCCGCGAGGAGGAGGTCGACGATGTGCGAGCCGACGAAGCCGCTCCCGCCCGTGACGAGGACGCGCTTGTCGTTGAGAACGGTGTCGTGTGTCACGAGGCAAGCTCTGCGCGTTCGAGGAGGAGGGACTGGCGACGCGCCGTGACGGCGTTCACCGCTTCGATGACGTGGGCGACGTCGGCGGGCGACAGCTCGGGGTAGATCGGCAGCGACAGCGTCTGCCGGGCGTAGTCCTCCGCGACGGGGAAGTCGCCGGGCTGGTAGCCGAGGTCCGCGTAGGCCGGCTGGAGGTGGACCGGGCGGGCATAGTGCACATTGGTCCCGATGCCCGCCTTCGTCAGCTCGGCCATCACGGCGTCCCGGTCCTCGGTGAGGATGGCGTAGACGTGGCCCGCGTGATCCTCGCCGAACGGTCCGGCGGCGCGCTGGACATGGGCGGCGAGCCCGATGTGATAGGCGTTCGCCACCCGCCGCCGGGCCGCGTTCCACGCCTCCAGCCGGGCGAGCTTGACGCCGAGCACGGCGCACTGAACGGTGTCGAGGCGATAGTTGTAGCCCTTCAGGGCGTGAATGAAGCGGCTGGACTTGCCCCAGTCGCGCAGCGAACGCACCCGCTCGGCGAGAGCGTAGTCGTCGGTCACCACCGCGCCGCCCTCACCCGCCGCACCGAGGTTCTTGCCGGGGTAGAAGCTGAAGCAGCCGAGGTCGCCGAAGGTACCCGCCCGGCGCCCCCCCCGGCTCGCGCCGTGCGCCTGTGCGGCATCCTCGATGAGGATCAGCCGGTGCCGGCGCGTGATGTCGGCGATCGCGTCCATGTCGGCGAGGCGACCGTGGAAATGCACCGGCATGACCGCCCGCGTGCGCGGGGTGATGGCCGCCTCGAGCGCCGCCGGGTCCATCGTCCAGGTCGTGGGGTCAACGTCGACGAGCACCGGCCGCGCGCCGGCGTAGAGGATCGCCGCCACCGTCGCGACGAAGGTGGCCGGCACGGTGATCACCTCATCGCCGGGCATCACGCCCGCGGCGAGGAGAGCCAGATGCAGCGCGGCGGTGCCGGAGCTGACGGCGATGGCGTGCTCGGCGCCGCAGTAGCGCGCGAACTCACACTCGAACCGCGCGACCGGCTCGCCGAGGATGTACTCGGTCGAGCGCAGGGCCGCCAGGACGGCCGCCTCGAGCTCCTCGCCGACGCTGCGATACTGTGCCTTGAGATCGAGAAAGGGGATCATTCACGCCACCTTTGGCAAAGCAAGTTCGACGGGCCTGCCGCGCATGGCGCACGAGCGCGCGCCGGCGGCGAGCAATTCCACCACCCTCAGACCGCTCTCCCCGTCGGTGATCGGCCGGGTCCCGGTCTCGATGCAGCGCATGAATTCCTGCATCTCGGTGACCAGCGCCTCCTTGGTGGAGATGACCGGCGCGCGCATCTCGCCGAGGCGGTAGGAGACCATCCGCTCGTAGGGATCGGCGCCGTTCGCAGCGCCGCGGTCGTAGATCTTCACCTTCTCGCTGGTCTGCATGTCGTCGTAGATGACCATCAGGCGGCTGCCCCCGATCAGCGTCTGGCGGATCTTCACCGGGGCCAGCCAGTTCACGTTGAGGTGCGCCATCGCCCCGTCGTCGTAGTAGACGGAGAGGTGCGCCATGTTCTCCGGGCTGCCGTCGAGGAAGCCCGCCGCCCCGGCCGAGATGGCCACCGGCTGTGACACGAAGATCCGGTCCATGATGGCGAAGTCGTGGACCGCGAGGTCCCAGATGACGTTCACGTCACGCTGGAAGAGACCGAGGTTCACCCGCGTGGAGTCGTAGTAGTAGATGTCTCCGAGCTGGCCGGTCTCGACGATCTCGGCGATCTTCTGAACGGCGCCGGTGTAGACGAACGTGTGGTCGACCATGAGGACCAGCTTGCGCCGGGCCGCCTCGTCGACCAGCGTCGCGGCATGGTCCGGACGGTCCGCCATCGGCTTCTCGACCAGCACGTGCTTGCCGGCCCTGAGGGCGGCGAGGGCGAGCGGAAAGTGGGTGCTGACGGGCGTCGCGATCATCACCGCGTCGACCGCGGGATCGTCGATCATGGCGCCGATGTCCCGGGTCGTCCGCACCGTCGGGTGGCGCTGGGCCGCACGCGCGCAGGCGTTCTCGTCCCTGTCCGCCACCATCACGAGCCGCGCGTTGCCGGCTTCGCCGACCGCACGGGCGAGGTTCGGGCCCCAGTAGCCGTATCCGGCAATTCCGACGTTGATCATCGCGCCGACCTCCGTGCGAGGGTGAGGGCTCCGTTGTCCGGGGCGGTGCTCCGGCGGTCGCGCACGTCGCCGACGATCCGGGCGGGGACGCCGGCGACGATGGCGAAGTCCGGCACGTCGTGCGTGACGACGGCGCCGGCGCCGACAAGGGCCTCGCGACCGATGGTGACGCCGCCGAGGATCGTCGCATTCGAGCCGACCGAGGCGCGGGCGCCGACCGTGATGGGCGCGACGGTCCAGTCGTCCGGTCCCTTGAGAGCGCCTGTGACCGTGGTCGCCGCCGGGTAGAGGTCGTTGGTGAACATCACACCGTGGCCGATGAAGACCTCGTCCTCGAGGGTGACGCCTTCGCACAGGAAGCTGTGGGAGGAGATCTTGCAGCGGGCCCCGACCACACAGCCCACCTGGATCTCGACGAAGGGACCGACCCGGCTGTCCGGCCCGATCCGGCACCTGTAGATGTTGACGAGGTCGGGCAGCGTGATCACCGCCCCGGTCCCGATCTCGCAGTCCTTGATGGGCAAAACCGTTCTCCGTATCCGCTTGATACCGCCGCATCGAGGCGAGCCGCACCCGACGACGGGGAGACGCTACAGAGCCGCCGCGCCGGAAAGAGCCGCCCCAATGGGACGACCCGCTTCTCCTTTTGCGACCAACGGGTGAGCGGGGACCGGCGGGGACCGTCGAAAGGAGGCGACCGTGCAACCGCCCCACACGAAGGGATGTGCCGGGCCCGGCGACCACCGCGCCCGTGCCGGCACGCGTGCAACGCGGCTGCGCAGCGGCGCGGCAACGCCCTCGCACGGCGGGCAAGGCGCGGCTGGCAGCGGCGTGGTGTCAGGAGAGCGCGAGGGGAGTACGCCCGGTGATGGACGGCGCGGCGCGCCGCCTCTCCCCTTTCGGACCCGAAGGCGGCGCCTGGCGTCGGCACACCCCGGCGGGGTGCCGGGCGGCGGGCGTCACGCCCGGCGGGGGTCCATGTTGCCGTGGTTGACGAGGAAGCGCCACGCGCTCTCGATCATGTCGTCCAGCGTGAGCGAGGCGGTGAAGCCGAGGGCGGCGTGGGCGCGCGCCGGGTCGGCCACGAGCTCGGGCGGGTCGCCCGGGCGACGCGCTGCTTCGATGGCGACGACGGGCCGGCCGCAGATCCGGCGCACCGCGTCGATCACCTCGAGCACGCTCGAGCCGGAGCCGGTCCCGAGATTGTAGGCCGCGAACTGCCCCGGCTCGACCCGTTGCAGCGCCTGGACATGGGCCGCCGCGAGGTCGGCGACATGGATGTAGTCGCGCACGCATGTTCCGTCGCGCGTCGGGTAGTCGCGACCGAAGATCTTGATGTCCGGCCGCAATCCGGCGGCGGCGTGCAGCACGAGCGGGATGAGATGCGTCTCGGGCTCGTGCGCCTCGCCGATCTCGCCGTCCTCATCGGCGCCGGCGGCGTTGAAGTAGCGCAGGGCGACGCCGCCCAGCCCCCATACCGCGCTGTCCGCGATCATCCGCTCGGCGGTGTTCTTCGACTGGCCGTAGGGGCTGATCGGGAGTGCCGGCGTGTCCTCGCCCAGTGCGCTGCTGCGCCCCGCCATGCCGTAGATCGCGCAGGTCGAGGAGAACACGATCCGCGTGATGCCGCGCGCGCGCATCGCCACCAGCAGCCGGTGCGTTCCGACGACGTTGACGGCGTAGTACGCCAGCGGATCGGACGTGGATGCGCCGACGTCGGAGAGCGCCGCGAAGTGCATCACCGCCTCGATGCGGTGCTTGTCCATGACCGCCGTGAGACGCGTCAGGTCGGTGATGTCGCCGTGCTCGAACGGTCCGTATCGGACCGCCCAGCGGTTGCCCGTGGCGAGGTTGTCGTAGACCACCGGCACATGGCCGGCGGCGGCGAGCGCCTTCGCGCAGTGCGAACCGACGTACCCGGCCCCACCCGTGACGAGGACCTGCATCTCAGGATCTCGCCAGTCGCACACCGGACGAACCCCGTCCCGCCGGCGCGTCCGGCGAGGCGCGGCGGTCCCCGCGCCCCGTGCTCAATGCGAGACCGGTCCGAAGGGATGACATTCGACGATGCCGGGATGGGCCTTGCGTGAGGGCGGGTTGGATCATCGCGCGTGTTCCCTGCTGGCTGCCGGCGTCATGCAGTCGCAACGGGATCGAAACGGCCGCGCGCAGGACGCGTCCTTCGCGAGCGGCCGGCGGCCCGTCGGTGAAGCGGACGAACTGTCGCGACACTCGGGCGGCTTGGCAAAACGTCCAATGGCGCAGGAGGCGGCCGCCGAACCTCGCGGTTCGGACACCCCCTCCGCAGGATGGATGATCGGGCGGGACCATCGACCGCCGTCCGGGCGCGACGGGCGCCCATCGGATGGCGTCCACGGCCGGGGATGCCCTGCCACCGCGCCGCACGGCTGCCTGCCGCCCATGCACCCGATCGACGTAGCCCGGTCCGGCGAGCCGCACCCGATCGGACAGGTTCGCGGCCAGCCCCAAGCCGCCTAGCCTTCGCCGAACGGGCTCCTCGGCAGCGACGGGGCGACGCGCCATCCGGGACGCCGTCGTCGGCCGGCCCGCGCCCTCTTTCCTGTCCCGGTCGACATGGTCCGGGCGAGCAGCCGGGACTTCTCGAGCATGAGTCTGATCCGTCGCGGTATCCTGGCCTCGGCTGCCGACAAGTATCTCTCCCAGGCGATCGCGGTCGCGACGCTCGCGGTGATGTCCCGCATCCTCACCCCGCGCGAGATCGGCCTCTACATGCTCGCGAACACGGTCATTCTCCTGTCCGAGAACCTCCGCATGTTCGGGGTCGGGATCTTCATCGTCCAGGAGCCGAGGCTTGAACGGACGACCCTGCGGTCGGCGTTCACGATCTACCTGATCCTCTCGCTCGGCGTCGCGCTGTGCATCAATCTCGGCGCGGGACTGATCTCGGCCTTCTTCCACGAGTCGGAGCTGGCGCCGCTGCTGTCGCTGGCGTCGATCGCGTTCCTGATCGCGCCCTTCGGCAACCCGATCCTCGCCCTCCTGCAGCGCGACCTCTCCTTCGCGCGGCTCGCCGTTCTGAACATCGCGATGGCGGTCGTGAACGCGGCGGTCACGATCGGGCTGGGGTGGGCCGGCTTCGGGCCGGTCAGCTACGTCTGGGGCTTCATCGCCGCGACGGCGACACTGACGCTGGGCGCTGTCCTCTGCCGGCCGGAGCTCTGGATCTTCCGGCCGACCCTGTCGGATGCGCGGCGGATCCTCTCCTTCGGCATCATCTCCTCGACCGTGACGGTCCTCAACATGGCCTATGACCTGCTGCCGCGCCTCGCCCTCGGCCGGATCCTCGGGATCGACGCCGTCGGCGTCTATGCGCGCTCGGTGACGATCTGCCAGATCCCCGAGCGGGTCATCGTCTCCGCGCTTCAGCCGGTCGTCCTCCCCGCCATGGCCGCGGAGGTCCGGGCTGGCGGCGACCTCAAGGCGAGCTATCTGCGCGGGCATGCGCTGATGTCGTCCATCCAGTGGCCGACCCTCGTCATGCTCGCCCTGCTGGCCGACCCCGTGGTGCGGATCCTCCTCGGGTCGCAATGGGGCGAGGCGGTCCCGCTGGTGCGCCTGATCGCGGTGGCCACGATGGCGCTGGCGCCGGCCTTCATGACCTTCCCCGTGCTCGTCAGCGTCGGCCGCATCCGCAGCACGCTCTGGGCCACGCTGATATCGCTGCCCCCGTCCGCGGCCATCGTGATCTTCGCCTCGACGATCGGCCTCCAGGCCGTCGCCGCGAGCCTTCTGGTGATCGCCCCGCTGCAGATGCTGGTGGCGCTCGCCTTCGTGCGCCAGGCGCTCGGCCTGACGATGCGTGAGCTCGCGGCCGCGTCGCGCAAGAGCGCCGTCCTGACCTTCGGCACCGGCGCCCTGCCGGCCCTCGTCATCCTCCTGTCCCCGGACGGGTTCGCCCTCGGCATCGTCGAGACGGCCATCGCCGTCGCGGGGGGCGCGGCGGGCTGGCTGGCCGCGGTGATCCTCACCGGCCACCCGATCAGGGCCGAGGTGATCGCCGTCTATGCCATGCTCGACGGCGCGCTCCACCACTGGCGCTCCACTCGGCGCAGGTTCGCCGAATAGAACGACGGCGGCTTCTCGTGGTGGTGCGGCTGGCCGTCGGTCAGCGCCGCCGGGCGATCCAGGACGCCTGTCCTGCCAGTGCGGACAGTTCCTTGCGGGCCCTGAAGGCCATGAGGCCGAACAGCGCCAGTGTCGGCCAGGCGAGCAGCGCCTGAACGCCGGATATCCCGGCGACGAGGGCCGCCAGGATCGCGAAGAAGACCAGCCGGATCGTGTGCAGGGGAAGCGTCCACGGCTCGAGCACGGCTGCCGCTCCGCCGCCCGACCGGGAGGGCGCCACCGGCTGTCCGGGCAGGCGATAGACGAAGTAGGGAATCCACTTCTCGACCACGTAGGCGCCGATCGCGGCCACCGCGACGGGAACGGCCGGGAGCACGGCCGCGAACGCCGCGCCTCTCGCAAACTGCAGGGCCGCGAACGGCCAGACCCGGGTGGCCTTGTCGACCCGGTTGAAGACCAGGAAGACGATGTACGTCGCCGCCAGCGCGGCGGACCATAACGCGGCGCCCTGCACGAACGAGCCCCCCGGCGGGAGCGTCAGCGCGATCCCGCCCAGCCCGCAGATCGCAGCCCACAGCCAGGGCGCCGCGGTCCGGCGTGCCAGCTCGCTGCGGTGAAAGCCGGCGCTGAGGCGAGGGTTGTCCTCGTGCCGCGCCCCCACGAGGTCGTTGTCGACATAGCCCTGCTCGTACACCGCCCAGAACGAGACGAGGAGGAGGAAGAGCCCGGCCAGATGAAGCACCGGCGCGCCCGCCAGCGGCAGCGAGCACAGGATCCAGATCAGGAAGTCGTCCTGCAGGATGTTGCGGCGGATGTACGACGTCCCGGGCCGCTTGACCGAGCTCAGGTAGCGGCCGGGATAGTAGACGGCGGAAAACGCGGGCCGGTAACGCGCCGCCGGCCATATCGTCCTCGCCCCCCGCGCCGCCCTGTCGAGAAGCGGCAGGTCGTCGACGGAGTCGGTGACGACGAGGCTGGCGCCGACGCACGGCCCGCCGAGGTCGCGAAGCGCCATGTGCAGCTTGCCCGTGCGGCGATCCGCCGGGACGAAGGGGCGCGCAGAGACGACCGGCGTTCCGGCAAGACCGAGTTCCGCCGCCAGCGGCAGCACCACCGGGCGGAACCCGGCGGTGACGATCGCCAGCGGCCCCGCGCGCGACCGCGCCTCGTCGACGAGGTCGGCGTTCGCGAACTCCGCGCTCAGGGCCCGCGCCCGCCGCCTCCACAGGACCATCGTCCAGGGGAACAGGGCCATCGTGGTCCCGATCCGCCAGTTGTCCCGTGTCGCCTCCCCGCCGATCCAGCGCCACGGTTTCACCGTCTCGACGACCCGAAGGACGGCATAGGCGGCGAACCCGGGCCACGCGGTGTCGATGAAGTCCTCCGTCGAATTGCGCAGGTACAGCGTCTCGTCGAGGTCGAGCAGGACCGGGCCGTCGAAACTGCGGACGAGCCGAAGCGCCTCGGCGGGGGACGTGTCGTGGCGCGATCCGCAGGCGACCAGACTTTCGGGAACGATCGTGCTGTCGTGCAAACCCCTGGCTCCTCTCCCGCTGCGTCCGGGGACCGACACCTCGCCACCCTCTCCTGCCGCCCGTCCCGTTCAGAGCCTCGACGGCTGGTGTCCGGGCAGGCCCTAGTTGCCCTTGGCTCCGGTCCTCAGACCAGCGCCCGCCGGCGACCCGGTCACGACCGCGCCCGACCGCTCCAGAATCCGCCGTGCCTTGAAGA
The DNA here is from genome assembly GCF_003258595.1 of Acuticoccus sediminis. NCBI lineage: Bacteria > Pseudomonadati > Pseudomonadota > Alphaproteobacteria > Hyphomicrobiales > Amorphaceae > Acuticoccus > Acuticoccus sediminis. The sequence goes on along the minus strand of NZ_QHHQ01000007.1, from coordinate 255,847 downwards.
GGAGCTGCAGATAATCGAGGTCGAAATGCCGTGCCAGGACGGCCCCGGCGTGATGCTCGAGGGCCTGAACGGAGGTCCGGCATGCTGGCCCCTGCCCTCGCCAGGCGGTCTTCTCCAGATGCTTGAAATAGACGCCCTTCTTCGCCGTTCGCGACCGGAAAAGCCACGGCTTCTCTGAGCCGGTGAAGTGGATGATCCCGGGGTCGCGCCGCGCCTCGCGCGTCGCGGCATAGTCGTCCGGCAGGGCCTTCCTGCCCGTGTAGTACATTCTCGACTGAAGGTTCCAGCGCGGGTCCAGCAGCGTGATCCTGCCCGCCAGCACCGCGTTGATCGCGTCCTGATCGAAGAAGGGCAGTTTCGAGCCCATCCGGCGCACGAAGTCGATGAATGTCCAGGCCATCCCTTCGGCCCGCCACCGGTCGATGTCGATGACGAGGACGCCGGAATTGACGTAGACCGCGTCACGCGGGATGCCGAGGCCGTCGCGATGCTCGTCGGACATGAACTCGGGAAGGCGCGGATAGTCCGGCGCCGCCGCGAGGAGGTTCGCCCCCAGATCGGCCGTCCAGAGCGGCGAGATGTCGTCCATGACGACGAGGTCGCAGTCGAGGTAGACGACCCGTCTGACATGCTGCGGCAGGATCTCGGAGGCGATGAGCCGCAGGTAGCACTCCTTGGAGATGAACCCGTCGACGAAGAAGTCGCCGATGACGCTCCCGTCGGCGAGATAGACATGCAGCCCGATGCCGGGCCAGGCGGCGAGCGTCCGCTCCAGCATGTCCCGGCGCACCGGATCCTCGTCGCAGGTGATGACGTGCAGCCGCAAAGGCCGCCCCCGGTTGTGCTCGACCAGGGAGACGGCCGCGACGGCGAGATGCTGGTAGTAGCCCGGGTTCGCGCAGAACAGCACGTCGATCGGCTCAGTGTCGGCCATCTTCGGTCCTCTCAGGCATGTCGCAACTTCCGAAAGCGGGCCTGGGCCCGGCGGCTCAGCCACTCGGGCGACAGGTAGCGGAGCGACGACTTCAGGTCGGAGTGAACGAGGCGCCTTCGCCGCGCCAGATCGAGCAGCGTCGCCGCCCGGTGCGAGAGCGGCATCGCCCGGATTTCGAGTTCCTGGATGACGCCCAGCCGGTCCTCGAAGCCCGCGCAGGCGATCGGGTTCCCGAAGGCGAAGGGCTGGAAGACGTCCACGTCATCGAGACCGGGCCGCTGGACCTCGGTCCACTCCGGCACCCGCTGTGGGAGGTCGAGGCTCCGCTCGTAGATTGCGGCGACGGCCTCTCGCCAGGGCTGATCGAAATTGGTGGCCTCGATCTCGCGCCGCGTCTGCTCGCCGATGCGGGCGCATCGTTCCGGGTCGGAGGCGAGCCCCGCCAGGATCGCATTCAGCTCCGCCCTGTCATGGGCGCGAAGGATCGACCCGTCGAAGCCGACGGAGTCCGCCCCCATCACCGCGCAGCCGGAGCCGAACGGAAAGTACGTGACCAGCGGAAGACCGTGCAGGCCCGCCTCGAACATCGACGTGTTCGAGGGAAACGGGAAGGAATCGACATAGATATCGGCCGCCTCGAGGTAGCCTTTCGTGTCCGGTGTTTCCGGCAGCACGCTGATCCGCCCCGGAGCGGAGCGCATCGCACGGGCCCAGTCGACCGTCCCGCCCGGCCCGATCACGATCAGCCGCGCCGCCGGATTGCTCTGAAGCAGCGGCAGCATCAGGTCCGGATAGCCCTGCGTGCCGAAGCTCCGGTATTTCGTCCCGCGCGCGACGCTGAGCATCACCACCGCCGTGGGATCGATCCCCAGCGCCTGCTTGGCGGCCTCTCTCGACTGGCGGCGCCCGATCCGCTCGAGACAGAGCGGCAGCAGCAGGTTGCGCTCGCTCGCGATGCCCCGCCGCGCCACGCAGAGGTCACGCCCGGAACGCCGCGTGTTCACGACAGAGTCGGCGATCCCGGCGCCGAGCCAGAACATGTGATCGGAATGATTGAGGAGGACGACGGGCGGCCTTTGCCTCAGCCCGCCGAGGGCGACGAACGGGATGATGTCCATGCTGTTCGAATGCAGCACGACGAGATCCGCCTCGTTCATCCGGTCCCGCAGCCGCCGCGCCCATTCGAGGTAGCTTCCGGGGGCATGGTTCAGCAGCGACACCGCGCCGCCGGAGCGCTCCACGGCGTCTCCGAGCGACGCCGGAACACTCCCGAACTGCCGCGTGAGCGCAACGCTGTGCCGGTTGTGGCAATCCTCCCGGATCCAGCGCCACATCATGCGGACGTGCCCGCCCACGGCGCCGACCTGGGTGGCGACGTGCAGGACCCTCAGGTTTTCCGGCCGCTGTCCGCGGCCGCCGTCTCGTCCGCGCGGATCGTCGGCCGGAAGCGCCTTCGCGCCGAGGAGATGCAGGAGCCGCTCGAGCGGCGCGCTATGGAAGACGCCGGGATGCCAGAAGACGGCGTAGGACGCGGCCGCCTGCGCCGCAGCGGCGGCGTGCGCGTACCTCCCCTGCTCCAGCAGCGCCTCGGAACGCTCCAGGAGGTGGTTGAATTCCTGCCAGTTCCGGAGGATCAGCGCCCGGCCCTCGTCGCGCCAGCCCGACAGCACGTCGCGTTCGAACTCCGGATCGACGCCGCAAGCGGGCGCTGCGGTCTCACGGCCGGACGCCCCGTCGAGATCGGCTCGCTCCGTCATCCCGGCGTGCTCCCCGTCGCCCTGGAGCCGCCGACGCTGTCGGGGGCTGGTCGGACGCCGGCGCCGCGCAGCCATGCCCCGCGGCGATCGGGGCATGCCGATGCGGAAGGCGGCGTGCGACGTCTTGGCCGCACTGCGTTCCGCAGCCGGACTTCATCGGAGGGGCAGGACATCATCGCTTGCACAAGGACCTGTCGGTGAGATTGGGACCTGTCGTCGAGATTGGACGCGGGCCGGCGTCCTGGAATGTCGCCGGTGTCGAGGCTCGCGCGCCCGGGGGACGGGGACAATGTCGCCCAAGATGCCGCCGCCACCCCACTTCGGAGGGTGGCGTTCGCCGGAATGGTCAAGTTGACCGGGTTCGCAGCCGCGCCTTCCCCCACGTCGTACCCGGCACTGATCGCGCCGACGTCTGGAACGGCGACGCCGATACCTGTGCTGTGCCGTGCCGTCCGGCGGCGTCGACCAGCCGTCGTCATTACCGGCAGGATGCCAGGAGCCTGAGCAAACGACGGACCGACGAGACAGGGGGTGCAAGCGCTGCCGCGTGCGCCGCCGCCGGGTCAGCGCCGTCGCCGGGCGGGCGCCCGACGGAACGTCCAATTGTGTATCGAGGGCGACCGAACCTGTCGTTTCGGTCAACGTCTCCGCAGGACGGATGATCGGATGAATGCATCGACCGCCGTCCGTAGGCTGACGGGTTCGATCGGATGCCCGGCCACCGCCCCGGATGCCCCGTGATCACACCTCACGGGCAATTGCCGATCGGGACGTCGGGGGCCTACGGTTCATGTAGCTCGCGTCGAACCCGGCCAGTTCCGCAAGCCCGGGCCGATCGTCGAATGTCACCTGGTTGTTCTGGAAGGTCATGAGTCCGCGCTCACGGAGGATCCGGAGACATCGGTTCATGTGGATCGCACTCATGCCGAGCGCATCGGCGAACAGGGATTGAGGCAATGGGCACTCGAAACCAACGTGCGAGCCCAACCTGACCGACTGAAGGCGCTCGCCGAGCTCGAGCATGAAGTGCGCGGTTCGCGAGAGCGTGTCGCGGCGGCCGATGTCGACGAGATGCTCGACGAGGATGGCCTCGTCGCGCGCCGCGACCCAGAGGACGGACGTCGCGAACCGGGGCGCCCGTCGAAACGTCGCAAGGAGTTCGTCCCAGGAGAATTCCGAGATCTCGACCGGTGTCTCTGCGATGCAGCTATGGTCCGACGCCTGAAGGAGCAGACCGCGCAAACCGATGAAGTCTCCCGGGATCCGCACGTCGACAATCTGCCGTGCCCCGTCGAGCAGCATCTTGTAGGTGCAGGCCCAGCCGTTCCACAGGACGAAACCGCGCTGTTCGGTATCGCCCTCGAGAACCAGTTCGTAGCGTTTCGGGTACGTTTTCCTTCGCGAGTACAAGTCGTTGAGGAACTGCGCATCCTGCTCGGAGAGCGCAACAAGCTTGCTGAGGTTCCGCTGGAGCGGAGTCTCTAACGTATCAACCGCGATCGCTTTGGCGTTCATCGAAGCCCTTGGAAAAAAGATGCAAACGCTGCCTGACTGGACAAACGGCAATCGAAAAATCCGACTTAAAAAACAAAACTATTGCCAACAAGTTTAACAGACCAATAGCGGAGAATATATATTACAAATAGCTTCAAGTTAATTTAAACACGAATGAGGCATGCAACTTGACATGAGTCAAAACCCCAGTGAGCTTGCTGGCCTCGCGGCGCTCGCCATTTGCGAGTCCCTGCTGCTGACCCTCAAGGAATCCGGCGCGTTGACCGAGGCGGCGCTTGCCGGGCTCCTCGACGATGCGGCGCGGGCGCATGAAAACATGGCCGCTGAACCCGTCGATGGCATACATCATATGCTGGTGGCCAAAATCATCCGCCAGATTGCATCTGGCAGCGACGCCGTCCGCATCCCGCGTTGACCCAACGTCCGTTCCTCCAGTGGCGTTTGCCCTCGGAATTTGCCGTCAAAGCCCTCTCTTCCGCAGAGAAAGGGCGATCGAAGCCATGCTCATCAGCCTCCCCTGAGTTCGTTCTGACTGAGCAACTTGCTCCCCGAGAATGTTTATAATCAGGCACGCCCAACGTTCATGTTAAATTCTGGACATCCATCCCGCGGATGTCGTCAGTATCGCCCGGAAGACTGCCAGATTCCCGGCGGCTTCACGCCCGCACGAACTGCCCACCCTTCCTGCCGGAACCGAGAAGAACTTCCCTGTAGTCACGACGGGCACGTGGCGCGAACGGGAGACACTTCTCCCTTTCATCTCAATTCCATAAATTCTCTTCCGCCCGAGGTGCCTGATGGCGGCAGCCGGGCAGTCGACGCTCGCGGATAGTCCCGTCGACGAGCCGCCGGGGCGGCGCACGTCCGGCGAGCGCCGCATCGTTGCCCGGGGTGCTCGAGGAGAGGCTCTGGCGTCAGGGCGATGACGAGGTGAGGACGGCGATCGCCAGGTGGACGAACGGGCCGACCGCGCGGTCCGGGCGCAAAGGTGCGGCGTCCCCGCCAAGGCGCGGTCCCGACATTCTCCGGGCAGCCGGCATGCCGGCAGACACGGGAGGCGTCCGGTCCGCAGCGTTCGACCGGAGGTGCGCGGCCGGCAACGGGCGCCGGCCGGCGAAACGCCCGGCAGAAGCACGGCAAGCACCACCACCCGTCCTAGCATGTTCTTATGGATGGAAACGCCCCGATAACCCGCCTCGCCTTGCATGAAACTCTGACGTTCAGGAACCGTCGCGAGCGGCATCCACAACGCGACCGGGGCGAGAGGCTGCGGGATGAAACGCGCGCGGGCGATGTCGCGGGCCGGTGCCTTCAGGCACCGGTCGGGGCGGCGCGACAGGGGCCCCGGCCCTCCCCGGCAGGCGGACATCCCTGCGGGGCGCCCCCCGGCGCACCCCGCGTCGCCGACAACGACCGTCGGTCCGGCGGGCGGCAGCGGGAGGACGGCGCCGGGTTGCAGGACCGGCGTGACCCGCGCGCCCCACAACGCCATCGTCCGCCAACCGACACCGCGCATCAGGCCCGGCCGGGCCTCCGCCGTCAGTCCCGTCAATACGCTCTCCCCACAACTCACGACACACTCCGGCGCCACGCGCGACACGTTGGGATAAAGAGCATTGTTCAAGGCGACGGTACTTGGCTGATCGGACGGTCCGGTCGGGGGGCCTCATCCAAAAGGTGAAGGGTTCCGCGGCGCGCGCCACCAGATTGAGCCGTTCGCCAGACGCCGCCCTCGGGCTATCCCGGTCTCATCCACGATGAGGCATCGGCTTGATGACGCGCGGATTTCCGACACTTCACGCGACCGGCGAACGGCACCGCCCGACCATGGGCCGGACGGGCCGCGACACGCTCGCGAACACCGCCATACCCGCCGGTACGCCGCAGATCCGGTTCGAAGTGCGGCTTGTCGGGGGCCGGCCTGTCCTCACCGCGATTGCCGCCGTGTCGAACTCTCTCGGAGCGGGCCTGAACCATAACAACAACGGGTCCGGCGATCGTGACGACGCCTCGACGCTGCGGCGGCGGATGGAGTTCTGGGAGGCCTCCATCCGCCTCACTCCCCTCGGCCTCGCCGTGGAACGGACGGTCGGCCGCCCCCGCCTCGAGGCTCACGCCCTCCCGGGCGCGGCCACCCTGCGCGGCGAGCGACCGACCGGCGGCGCGACCACCCCGGTCTCCGGCGGTCGGGCGCGCCACACCCGAAAAAACGTCCGCTCGCAGCGCGGCTCCTGCCGCACGCGGGCCATGAGAGGGCGCGGGACGCCGGTCTGGCGGCGAGCCGGTACGCCATGAAACCGTTGCTCATCGCCACCGAACCGATCGACTACTCGATCGCCTTCGCCAATGGCCTCGCGCAGCACTTGGCGCCGACGGTGATCGCTCCCGCGCGCCACTACCGCTCGCTGGCGGGTTGGTTCGACCCCGCCGTGACCCTCCGACTCGTCGACTGGCCGCGCACCCGGAGCGCCGCCAACCTCGCGTTCCTCTGGCGCCTTCTCCAGATGGTTCGGGGCGAACGACCCGATCTCGTCCACCTCCTCAGCAACACGGCGCTGTGGCTGAACGCGGCGGCGCCGTTGTGGCGCTCCCTGCCGCTCGTCACCACGGTCCACGACGTCACTGTCCATCCGGGCGACAGCGAGACGGCGCGACTGCCGGACTGGCCCGCGCGCCTCATCGCGCGCCAGTCCCGCGATCTCGTCGTCCATGGGGCGAGCCTGAAGCAGGCGGCGGCGGCGCGGTTCGGCAAGCCGGAGCGCAACGTTCACGTGCTGCAGCACCCGGCGATCAGGCGCTACACCGACCTCGGCGCCAGGGAGGGACTGCAGCGCTCCAGTCCGACGAGCGAGTTCCGCGTGCTGATGTTCGGTCGCATCTACGCCTACAAGGGCCTCCGGACCCTCGTGCGCGCGGAGGCGCTTCTCGCGAACCGGCTCCCGCGCCTTCGGATCGTCATCGCCGGGCGCGGCGACGACCCGCTCCAGCTGCGGGGCGAGATGGGTGTCCCGGAACGCTACGACGTCCGGCGGCGGTTCATCGACGACCGCGAGGTCGCCCAGCTCTTCCTCGACGCCGACGTCGTGGCCCTGCCCTACGACGAGGCGTCGCAGAGCGGTGTCCTCCACCTCGCCGCGGCATTCGGCAAGCCGGTCGTGGTCACCGACGTCGGCGAGCTCGCCGCGACGGTCGAACCCAACAGGATCGGCCTGATCGTGCCGCCGGGACGTCCCGACTGCTTCGGCGAGGCGATCGCCCGCCTGGCCGAGGATCGCCACCTTCTCGAAACGCTCGGCGAGAACGCCCGCGCCTGGTCGGAGGGGCCGAACGCGCCCGCCACCGTCGGCGCCGCGGCCGCCGCGCTCTACCGACAGCTGACGGCGCTCTAGTGCCCGTCGGGGCCCGAGCCGCCCGTCGCGCCGCTTCCGCACGACCCGCGACGCACCGCGGCTCGTGCGTCGGCGGCGCCCCGGGCGGTGGTGCCGTAACGACATGATGTAACGGGGACATGTGACGATGCGATCCGAGATCGGGCACCCCACCGCCCGGCACTATGTGGCCGGGGGATGCGAGCATGGGGGCGGCATCGGCCGGCTCGTCGGCTACGTGGTCGACAACGCGCCGGCGCGCGGCTGTCACTACGTGACCGACACGCGGGGTCCTCGCTGGTCCGTCATGCGCTCGCCGCCGGTGCTGGCGGTCGCCCTTGCGGAGATGCTGGTCGACCGCGTGCTGCTGCCGAACCGGGTGCATCATCTGCACATCGCCGGCCGCGGCAGCACGGCGCGCAAGGTGATCCTCGGGACCGTCGCGCGGTGGACCGGCTGCCGCCACGTGGTCCACCTCCACGACTACGACTACGCCGGTGATCTCATCCGCCGGCCCGCATGGCAGCAATGGATGATCCGGCGCCTCTTCCGGGGCGCGAACCACGTCATCGTGCTGGGGCGGCGGGACCGGTCGACCGTCGTCGATCTCCTCGGCGTGGAGCCGGCGCGCGTCTCGATCCTGCGCAACTGCGTCCCGGACCCGGGTTCCAGGGAGCGGGACGCTCCCCGCGCCGGCGCGCCCGTCGGCATCGTCTTCCTGGGGCAGCTCGGGACACGCAAGGGAGTACCCGAGCTCCTCGACGCCCTCGCGAGTCCGGTGATGGACAGCGGCAACTGGCACGCGACGCTGGCCGGCGACGGACCGGTCGAGGACTACACCGAGCGTGCCGCCGCGCTCGGCCTGACCTCCCGGGTAAGCCTGCCCGGCTGGCTCGGCGAAGCCGACGCGCGGGCGCTGTGCGCCGGGGCCGACATCCTCGTCCTGCCCTCCCACGGCGAGGGGTTCGCGATGGCGGTCCTCGAGGGTCTGGCCCATGGCCTCGCCGTGGTCACGACCCGGGTCGGGGCGCACGACGAGGTGCTGAAGGACGAGCGCTCCTGCCTGTTCGTGCCGGTCGGCGATGCCAGGGCGCTGGCCAGAGCGCTCGCCCGGCTCGTCGCCGACCCGGCATTGCGCACGCGCCTCTCGGAGGGCGGCCGGACGCTCTTCCTCTCCCAGTTCGGCATCGAGGGTTACGTCATCCGCCTCGAGGACCTGCACCGCACCATCGCGCGCACCGCGGCGCCGGCGTGGAGGACGGTTTGAGCTTCGGACCGACCGAATGAACCGATGCTGCCGCTCATGGCGGCGGCAACCGCCGAACCGCTCGAACGCGGACTGCCTCGATTGGCCCGCGCTCCCGCGGGTCGACGGGCCGCGCGCGACGGCCCTCTTTCCCGGACCGCCGGGAATGACGCTTGCCGGACTGCCGACCATATTGGCGATAGAGCCCACCTGACGCGCAACGAGGCGCTGCGCGCAGCTGGCGCCGCGGGCGCGCCGCCTCGTCGGCAACGCCACCGGCAACGCATCGGCAGGAGCGGATGGCGAAGCAGGTCGAAGCCGGCGACGACGTCGGGATCGGCACGGGCCAGTCCGCAGTCCGGGCGGCGGGATCGAGCTTATTCGGAGGAGATCCGGGGGAGGGGCGCGCCGGAGCGGTGAGTTTCGGCGATCGGGAAGGACTTGAGTCCCAACCGCTGGAGGCTTCGCAGATAGAGGTAGCGCGGCACGACGCGGCCGTAGCGGCGTGCCAGGCGGCGCGGCTCCGACGCGAGGCGGAAGGCCCATTCGAGACCACGCGTCTGCAGGACGCGCGGTGCCTGCCGCTTCCTGCCGGCGTGGAAATCGAACGCGGCACCGACGCCGATCAGCATGGGCGCGCCGAGAAGCGGACGCATCCGCGCCATCCACCGCTCCTGCTTGGGCGTGCTCAGCCCGACCCAGACGATGTCCGCGCCCGAGACGTCGATGGCGGTCGCGACGGCCTCCTCCTCCTCGCCGGTCAGCGGACGGAAGGGGGGCGAGAACGATCCGACGATGCGCGCGGCAGGAGCGATTCGCGAAAGGCCGTCCCGGAGCGCCGCGAGCGTCTCGTCCGTCGCGCCGTAGAGATAGTGCCTCAGGCCGGCGTCCTGTCCGGCCCGCACCAGGGCCGCCATCAGGTCCGGGCCGTAGACCCGGCCAGCATCCTCGTGCCCGGCCTGCCTCAGGGCCCAGACGAGCGGCATGCCGTCGGGCGTCACCAGGAACGCGTCGTTGTGGATCTGCCGAAGCGCCTCGTCGTCGCGGCACTCGATGACGCCGTGCGCACCGCAGACGCAGACATAGCCTCGCTCCCCGGCAGCGACAGCCGCCAGGATGCGCCGCACCGCGCGGCCGAGGTCGAGGGCCGAGACGGCGACACCCAGCACGTTGACCCGGGCGACAGTGGCGGGCGGCACCGACGCCGGGCCACCCGACCGCCGTTCCAGCGGGTGAGCCACGGTCAGCGAATTGATCTCAGCCATCGGAAGCCTCGGCCACTATTCTGCGCGGGCAGTAATCCCCGGCAGGCCCTCCCCTTCCAACGCCTTCAATCGGTCGGCGCGCACTCTGCGCCTCATCCGAAGCGCCACCCTGAGGCCGTGCCCTCCCCCGATCGGACGAACCCGTTCCGCCGTGCGAGCGCGGGACGCACCGAGCGCGCCGGTCGTGGCGGGCGAGACACCCAACCGGTGGTTCCGGCCGGCCGTCCTGCACCCTCCTCCATCCCAAGGCGGGGCGTGGTGCGGCGCACACGTCCGTCCGAGGCACCCGCCCGGGCGGGCTGGCCGATCGGCGGACCGAGTGAGGGAGGCGGCGGCCCTCGCGCGGCGGCGTGGCCCCCATTCGGCGGATGACTGCCCGATCGGCGCTGCCGGCGGACCACATTGGTCAGCTTCGCCACCCGGCCCGCGATGCCATCCTGCCGGGACCTGCTGGGCGGACGGGAGACCGTCGCCGCCCTGCGAGACTCAACCTCTCACAGGACCACTCATCCTATGGCAAGAACTGCACTCGTCCTCGGGGCCGGCGGCTTCATCGGCGGCCATCTGGTCAGGCGTCTCAAGACCGAAGGGTTTTGGGTCCGTGGCGTTGATCTGAAGCACAACGAGTTCAGCCCCAGCGCGGCCGATGAGTTCGTCGTGGGCGACCTGCGCGACCAGGCGTTCGTGCGCTCGTGCATCGATCGACGGTTCATCGAGGTCTACCAGCTCGCGGCCGACATGGGCGGTGCGGGGTACATCTTCACCGGCGCCCACGACGCCGACATCATGCACAACTCGGCGACCATCAACCTCAACGTCCTCGACACGTGCCGGAAGGTCGGCGTCGGCCGGATCTTCTATTCCTCCTCGGCCTGCATCTACCCGGCCGAGAACCAGCAGGACCCGGACAATCCGAACTGCAGCGAGTCCAGCGCCTATCCGGCCAACCCGGACAGCGAGTACGGCTGGGAGAAGCTGTTCTCCGAGCGGCTCTACATGGCCTATGGCCGCAACTACGGCATGACCTGCCGCGTTGCCCGCTATCACAACATCTTCGGTCCCGAGGGCACCTGGGACGGCGGCAAGGAGAAGGCGCCGGCCGCCATCTGCCGCAAGGTCGCCGAGGCGCAATCCGGCGAGGACATCGAGATCTGGGGCGACGGCCGGCAGACGCGCTCGTTCCTCTACGTCGACGAGTGCGTCGAGGGCACGGTGCGGCTCCTGCGCTCGAACTACGCCTACCCGGTCAACATCGGTTCGGAGGAAATGATCTCCATCGGTGCGCTCGCCCGGCTGGTGATCGGGATCTCCGGCAAGGATCTCGGCATCCGCCACATCGCCGGGCCCGAGGGCGTGCGCGGGCGCAACTCGCACAATGCCCTCATCCGCAAAACGCTGAAATGGGCGCCCAGCCAGACGCTCGAAGCCGGTCTGCGGGCCACCTACAGCTGGATCGACGACCAGGTGGCGGCGCGCAAGATCGTGGCGCTCGCCTCGCCGAAGGCCGCGCGGCGGGCCGCCGGCCTGTGATCCCGCCGTCGGCGTCCTGCGCGGGCGGCCCCGGCCGACGCTGCGCCCGCAAGGGCTGCGCCGTCGTCCGCCCGCCCTCGTGCAGACGCTGATGCATCCACCCCGCCCATACGCCGCCCCGCCTCCCGGATCGGGCCGGTCGGGCCGGTGGAACCGTCCGTACCGCGTCACCGGTGAGAAGCGCCTATGACCGACACGTACTCCGAGCCCTTCGACGGCGACCCTCACTTAAAGAGTGCCGTGGCCACCGCCGCCCCCCGGCCCGCCTGGATGATCGCGATAGCGACGGCAGGGCGCGGGAGCGGCCCGGTCCTGTGCTTCGTCGCAACGGCGCTCGCGGACGCGGCGGCCTTCACCGCGGCCGGCATCCTGGTCCTGGCGGTGCTTCAGGGGCTCGGCCTCGCCGCGTCCGGTCCGCTGATGGCCCTGACCGCGGTCGTGGCGATCCTCCTGCGGGCGGCCTGCGGGCTCTACCCCGGGTACCGCCTGACCCACGAGGAGGTGGTCCGGCGTCGCGTCCTCACCGCGCTCGTGGCCGGCGCCACGGCGACGGTGGCCGGCGTGCTGCTCATCGGGGTCGGCGCCAACGCCGTCGTCGCGGTCGCCGCGCTCCTCGTCCTAGCGGGTGCCCTCGCCATCGTGCTCGACACGGCGGTCTGCCGCGGACTGCGCCGGCTCGAGATCTGGGGCACGCCGGTCGAGATCGCGGCGAGCCCGGACCGTGCCGCCGCCGTCGCCGCCTTCCTGCGCGCCAACTGGCGCTGCGGCCTGGTCCCGGCGGCCAATGGCCGCGCTGCGGCGACCCTGATCCTCGCGGGCGATACGCTCCCCTCCACCGGCGAAGTGCGCCGACTGCGCAGCGCCTACGACGAGGTGATCGTTCTCGCCGACCTGCCGCGCCTGCGCCTTGCCGGGCTGCAGCCGGGCGACCTCAAGTCCGAGATCGGCCTGCGCCTCGCCGGACGACCCGCGCACGCCTACCCGGGCAAGCGCCTCTGCGACCTCGCGATCGCCATCCCGGCGGCCGTGCTGGCGGCACCGCTGGTGCTCCTCGCGGCGGTCGGGATCGCCATCGTCGACCCCGGCCCGGTGTTCTACCGGCAGACCCGCGAGGGACTGGGCGGTCGGCCGATCCGGGTCCTGAAGCTGCGCACCATGTACCGTGACGCCGAAGCCATCCTCGACGGGCTTCTCGCCCGCGATCCCGCGGCGCGCGCGGAGTGGATGATGCACTTCAAGCTTCGCCGCGACCCGCGCGTCCTGCCGGTGGTCGGGCACCTGCTGCGCGCGTCGAGCCTCGACGAGCTGCCGCAGCTTCTCAACGTCATCGCCGGGGACATGAGCATCGTCGGCCCGCGCCCGTTCCCGGACTACCACCTCGCGGCGATGCGGCCGGACTTCCGCGCCAAGCGCGCCACCGTGGTGCCGGGCCTCACCGGCCTCTGGCAGATCTCCGATCGCAGCGACGCCGACGTCGCGACCCAGGAGCTCCTCGACGAATACTACATCGATAACACCGACTTCTGGTTCGACATTTCGATCATCCTGAGAACGTTCGCCTCGCTTTTACGGTTACGCGGCGTCTGACGTCGGACCCGCTGCTGAACAGAAGGATTCAGAGTCATGACACGGCAGAAGACCATCCTCGTCACCGGCGGGGCCGGCTTTCTCGGGTCGTTCCTGTGCGAGAGTCTCGTCGCCGACGGTCACTCCGTCATCTGTCTGGACAATTTCCACACCGGCGCGCGCGAGAAGATTGCTCACCTGATGGACGAGGAGAACTTCGAGCTCGTGTGGCACGATGTGACCGTGCCGGTCCACGCCGACGTCGACGAGATCTACAACCTCGCCTGCCCGGCCTCGCCCGTCCACTACCAGTCGGACCCGGTCAAGACGGTGAAGACGAACGTGATGGGCGCGCTCAACGCACTCGAGCTCGCCCGGCACACGCAGGCGAAGGTCTTCCAGGCGTCCACCAGCGAGATCTACGGCGACCCTGCGGTCCATCCGCAGGACGAGACCTACTGGGGCAACGTCAACTCGATCGGCCCGCGATCCTGCTACGACGAGGGCAAGCGCTGCGCCGAGACCCTCTTCTACGACTATCACCGGCAATACGGCCTCGAGATCCGCGTGGCTCGCATCTTCAACACATACGGGCCGCGGATGAACGCGGACGACGGCCGCGTCGTCTCCAACTTCGTCCTCCAGGCGCTGAAGAACGAGCCGGTGACGCTCTACGGCAACGGCATGCAGACACGCTCGTTCTGCTACGTCGACGATCTGATCAGGGGGATCCGCGCGCTGATGGACCACGAGCCCGGCGTGCTGCATCCGGTCAACCTCGGCAACCCGGTCGAGTTCACGATGCGGGGGCTGGCGGACCTGGTGCTGGAGCTGACCGGCTCGCGGTCCGAGCTCGTCTTCCGCCCCCTGCCGCAGGACGATCCGCGCCAGCGCAGACCCGACATCACCCGCGCCACCGAGGCGCTCGGCTGGCAGCCCGAAGTGCCGCTGCGCCGCGGGCTGGAAAAGGTGATCGACTACTTCGACGGGGTCCTCTCGCGCCGTCCTGCGCGCGTCGAGGTGCCGGCCGCGTTGACGGCACGGCCTCCCCTCGCGGTCCGGCGCCGGGCGAACGGCGGCGCGGCCGTCGGACCGCTCGCCCTGTAGGGCCCCGACCTTCGACAACATCGCCTGATCCGCGAGACACGGACCGGCGCTGGAGCTTGCCCTCGCCCGGTGCTCCAGCGCCGTTCCATGCCGCTCGACCGCTCTCATCGGCTCCGGACCGCGGGTCGTCCGGACCGATGCACCCCGCCCCGGGATCGCTCCGGAGGGTCGCTCCGGCGGCCCGCTCGCCCGCCTCGAACCGTTCGCGGACCCGCGGACGCAGGGCGGGGGCCGCGCCGGACACGAGGTCCGGTCTGATCCGCATCAGCCGAAGGGATAGCGCGGGACACCAACAATGGTGCTTCCGAACCCGGCCCCACGCGTCGACAATCTTCGGCAAGATACTGCAGTTCAGAGATAGATATGCATCCAACCTTCGGTATATCTATTGCGCGACATGGATGCCGATGGCTGATGAAAGTCGTCGACGACGATCTTACCCTTGATCATCCGGAGCCATACTTCGGATTGGAGATCCTGCCCGACGCCGTCGTGCGACGGATCGCCTTTTCATCCTTCGACGACGGGATGTTCTGGCTGTACTCCGGCGGCGATCACTCTCTTACGTACTGCGATATCTCCTTCGGTGACCCCGAGCCTCCCAAGGGGCACTGACGGATCCATCCCGCACCGAAACGGCCGCGCCGCCAGCGCCGGATCAACGGCCCGCGGCGCCACCATCCCCTGCCGGCCCGACGCTCACGGCGTGCTTGCGGCAAATGGCGCATCGCGGCGCGGCGGGCCGGCGCACACGGGTTCGATCAAAAAAGTCGAACACCGCGTCAGAAAATGCTCCTTGCGTTTTGCGCAGAGTGCCGGCCGAACTGCGCGACGCTCGCCCGTTGCGGCGAGGACAAGAACACGCACGGCCACCTGCCAGCGGTGGCCGGGGAGGAGTGAAGCATGGACGTTGGGATTATCGGTGTCGGCATGATGGGGCACGGAATTGCCCGCAATGTCATGATGCGTGGCAAGTTCAAGCTCAGCTTCCTCGACCACCCCGGCAACCAACCCGTCGACGAGCTCCTGTCCCTCGGCGCCACCCGCTGCGCGACGCCGCGTGACGTGGCCGCCGCGTCGGACGTCATCATCCTGTGCGTCACCGGTTCGGCCCAGGTCGAGGCCGTGCTCACCGGACCGGACGGCGTCCTCGCCGCACTCCGCCCCGGCGCGATCGTCGTCGACTGCTCCACCTCGCTTCCCCAATCCACCCTCGCGATGGCCGGACGCGTCACCGAGGCCGGCGGCGCCTTCATCGACGCGCCGATGACGCGCACGGTCCAGCACGCCCACGACGGCGTCCTGAACCTTCTCGTCGGCGGCGACGCTGCCGTGCTCGCCAAGGTCAAGCCGGTGCTGGAGTCCTTCACGGAGCGTGTCGACCACGTCGGCGATCTCAGCGCCGGCCATCGCATGAAGCTGCTGCACAACTTCGTCGCGGTAGGCTTCATGTCCCTGCTGGCGGAGGCGGCGGCGCAGTCGGCCGACGCCGGCATCGACCCGCAGGTCTTCGTCGACGTGCTGGCCCACGGCGGTGGCGGCGGCACGGCGCTCGACCGGCTCTCGCCGTTCATCACCCGGGGCGACGCATCCGGCATTCCGTTTGCGATCAGCAACGGCTTCAAGGACATCGGCTACTACCGCACCATGGCCGAGCAGGCCGGCGCGCAGCACACCATCGCGGACGGCGTCCTCGCCGCGCTGGACGCGGTCGTCGCCGACGGCAAGGGCGCGTCGCACCTCCCTCTGCTCGTCGAGCTCTTCCGTCGGACGTCCGTCACCGCGTAAAGGGAGCGCCGGAACGGGCGGACGCCCGGTCCGAGCATCGGCTGCATCCGAAAGGTTGGAGCGCGCGTCCCGTGCCGCCCGGCATCGGGGCGTTCCCGTCTTGGCGCCACCGCGCCGCTGGACGGGCGCGCGGGTGTCCAACCATGCCGACATGGAGGGGGAAGAATGCGAGGATTGCTCGCACTGTCGCGTGTGATCGACAGGATAAACGCGCTGATCGGCCAGAACGTGTCGTGGCTGATCCTCGTCGCGGTGCTGGTCAGCGCCGGCAACGCGATCGTGCGCAAGGCATTCGACATGTCGTCGAACGCCTGGCTCGAGCTGCAGTGGTACCTGTTCGGCACCGTCTTCATGCTGGCCGCCGCCTACGCCCTCCAGCGCAACGACCACGTGCGGATCGACATCCTCGCCGGCCGCTTCACGAAGCGCACGCGGGACTGGATCGACCTCTTCGGCCACGTCGTCTTCCTGGTCCCGTTCGCCTCCCTCATCGTCTGGCTCTGCGTCCCCTGGTTCCTGCGTTCCTTCACCTCGGGCGAGCACTCGTCGAATGTCGGCGGCCTCATCATCTGGCCGGCCAAGCTGATGGCACTCCTGGGGTTCTCCCTCCTCCTGCTCCAGGCCATATCGGAGATCGTCAAGCGCATCGCCGTCATCCGCGGCCTGATCGACGACCCGCTCCTCGAGGCGCACGACCCGGCCGAACTCGCCGCCGGTGGCGAGAGCATGCCCCATGATTGAGTTCATTGCGCACAACCTCGCGCCGATCATGTTCGTCTCCGTGATGGCGATGCTGCTGCTCGGCTATCCGGTGGCGTTCACGCTCGCGGCGGGCGGGCTGATCTTCTTCGTCATCGGCGTCGAGCTATCCAGCATCTCCAACGAGATCCGCCTGTTCTGGACGCTGCTCCAGTCCCACCCGGAGCGGATCTACAGCGTGATGTACAACGACACGCTGCTGGCGGTGCCGTTCTTCACGTTCATGGGCATCCTCCTCGAACGAACGCGCATGGCCGAGGAGCTGCTGGAGACGATCGGCCAGCTCTTCGGGCCGGTGCGCGGCGGCCTCGCCTTCGCCGTCATCCTGGTCGGCGCGCTGCTCGCGGCGACCACCGGCGTCGTCGCCGCGTCTGTGATCGCGATGGGGCTGATCTCGCTTCCGATCATGATGCGCTACGGCTACGACCGCCCGCTCGCCGCCGGCACCATCGCCGCCTCCGGCACGCTGGCGCAGATCGTGCCGCCGTCGCTGGTCCTCATCGTCATGGCCGACCAGCTCGGCCGGCCGGTGGGCGACATGTACGCGGGCGCGCTCTACCCGTCGCTGATCACGGTAGGGCTCTACTGCGCCTACATCGCCTTCCTGGCGGTCTTCCGGCCGCACCTCGTCCCGGCGCTGCCGCCGGAGGGGCGCACGCTGGGCGGCGGGGTCTGGTCGCTGCTGGCCCTTGTCATCGTCGCCGTCGGCCTGTGCTACGCGAGCTACTACCTCCTCTACGCCGGCATGCGCTACGAGCCGCGCTTCGTCGCCGCGTGCGTGACGGGGACGCTCGCCGCCTACCTCTTCAGCCTCGCCAACCGGCACTTCGGGCTCGGCATACTCTCACGCCTCGCCGAGCAGGTGGTGATCGTCCTGATCCCGCCGCTGACGCTGATCTTCCTCGTGCTCGGCACGATCTTCCTCGGCATCGCGACGCCGACGGAGGGCGGCGCGATGGGGGCGACGGGAGCGCTTATCCTCGCCATCGCCAAGCGGCGCCTGTCGCTCGACGTCCTCAAGCGCGCGCTCGACTCCACGACGCGGCTGTCGGCGTTCGTGATGTTCATCCTCATCGGCGCGCGCGTCTTCGGACTGACCTTCTACGGCATCAACGGCAACGTCTGGGTCGAGGAGCTGATGCTGTCGCTGCCGGGCGGCGCGACGGGGTTCCTCGTCACCGTCACGATCATGATCTTCATCCTGGGCTGCTTCCTGGATTTCTTCGAGATCGCCTTCATCGCGTTGCCGCTGCTGGCACCGATCGCGGACAAGCTCGGCATCGACCTGATCTGGTTCGGCGTCATCCTCGGCATCAACCTGCAGACCTCGTTCCTGTCGCCGCCGTTCGGCTTCTCGCTGTTCTTCCTGCGCTCGGTGGCGCCGAAGGATCCGTGGCGGGACAAGGTCACCGGCGCACTGATGCCGCCGGTGAAGACGCTTGAGATCTACAAGGGCGTCGTGCCGTTCATCCTGATGCAGTTCGCGATGATCGCGCTGGTGATCATCTTCCCGGGACTGGTGATGCACTACAAGGACGTGCCGCCGCCGGTCACCGTGCCGCAGGAGATGCAGGCGCCGCTTCCGGCCCTGGAAGGGATCGGCGAGCCGTCCGCGAGCGCGCCGTCCCCCGGTCCGGGCGGCCTGCCGCCCCTCGAACTCCCCGGCGGCCCGCCCATCGGCGGCGGAGACGCGGCGGGCGACCTTCCCGGCCTGCCGGGCCTGGAGCCGCTGGCACCGCCGACGGTCGGCGGCCCCGCCCCGGGCGGCACATTGGCCCCGGCCCCCGGCGAGCCGCCGGCGCCGGCGGGCGGGAACGACGGCACGCTTCCCGGCCTGGAACCCATCGCGCCGCCCGTGTTCGGCCAGTAGAGCCGGCCGGCGGACACAAAAAAAGCCGGGGCGATTGCCCCGGCTTTTTCGTTCGTCGCGTCGGCGGTCAGGCCTTGTCCCAGCCCTTCTGGCGGGCGATGTAGCGCGAATAGTCGAAGTAGAAGTCGGAGATCGACAGGAACGTGTCGCTCTCCGCGAGGAAGGCGCTCAGGCTGTCGTAGAGCGTCTTGAACTTGGGATTGGCGGCGGACATCTCCGCGTACATCGCCATGGTCTCCTTGTACCCGGCCTCGATGATGTCCTGCGGGAACGGGCGGAGCTGGGCACCGGCCGCGATCAGCCGCTTCAGCGCGGCGGCGTTGCCCGCATCGTACTTGGTGAGCTGGTTCGCGGCCGCGACGCGCGTCGCCGTCGCCAGCGCGGTCCGGTAGGACTCCGGCAGCCCTTCCCACTGGCCCTTGTTGATGAAGAAGCTGAGCTCGGCCTGCCCCTCCCAGAACCCGGGGTAGTAGTAGTACGGCGCCACCTTCACGAAGCCGAGCTTCTCGTCGTCGTAGGGACCGACGAACTCGGCCGCGTCGATCACGCCACGCTCCAGCGAGGGGTAGATGTCACCCGCCGCGAGTTGCTGTGGCACCACGCCGAGACGCGCCAGCACCGCGCCACCGAGGCCGCCGATGCGCATCTTGAGGCCCTTGAGGTCGGCGAGGGACTTGATCTCCTTGCGGTACCAGCCGGCCATCTGCGTGCCGGTGTTGCCGCCGGGCAGGTGGTAGACGCCGTAGGGCTCCAGGAACTCGTTGAACAGCTCCTGGCCGCCGCCGCGGTAGATCCAGGCATTGTACTGCCGCGCGTTGCCCATCCACGGCATCGCCGTGCCGAACGCGAAGGCGGAGTCCTTGCCGGTGTAGAAGTAGGCGGCCGACTGGCCCATCTCGACAGTGTTGTCGCCGACCGCGTCCATCACCTGCAGCGGCGGCACCAGCTCGCCGGCGGAGTAGACCTGGATCTTGAACTTGCCCTCGGTGATCGTCTCGACGATCTCGGCGAGATCCTTGGACGCGCCGAAGATGGTGTCGAGCGAGGTCGGGTAGCTCGACGCGAGCCGCCAGGTCACCTCCGGCTGCGACTGGGCGATCGCCGGAGCGGCGAGCGTGGTGCCGACGGCCGCGATGGCACCGCCGGTCAAGAGTTGACGTCTATCCATGATGGGATCCTCCCGTCTTGTTTGTTGATTTATCTGCCGGTTAGGCAAGTTCGGGTTCAATGCGTTAGCATTGATGCCTGCGTTGCGCGAGAGCGTATGCGCGTGGGGTCATCGTCGGCCGGCGGAGCGTCTATCATCGCGCCGCCGGGGCAAGCAGATCGGCGCCGATGCCGCGATAATCGGGCGTGCCCGCCAGCATCATGCCGTTGCGGATCTCGTCGAGCAGGATGTCCAGCACCCGGCCGACGCCCGCCTCCCCCGCCGTGACGCCGTAGATCGCCGCGCGGCCGACCGCCGAGATCGTCGCACCCGCGGCGCGGGCCTTGATGATGTCCATCCCGCGGCGCACGCCCGAGTCGATGACGAGCGGCACGTCGGGCCCGACCGCGGCTCGGATCGCCGGCAGCGCGTCGATACTGGCGACGGCGCTGTCGAGTTGGCGGCCGCCGTGGTTCGAGACCCAGATGCCGTCCGCCCCCGCTTCGACGAGCGCCTTCGCCTCCGCCGCGTCCAGCACGCCCTTGACGTGGAGCGGCCCCTTCCAGGCATCGCGCAGGCGGCGGATGCCGTCGAACGTCATCGCCGAATCGAGGTCCCGCGCCGCGCGGGCGGCGATGGTGAGGCCGCTGTCGGCCGCGCCCGCATAGCCGCGCACGTTGGCAAAGTCCGGCTTGCCGCCGGCGAGGAAGCGCATCGCCCAGCCTGGCCGGCTCATCCCTTCCATGAGGTGCCGCACGGTCAGACGCAGCGGGATCGACATGGCGTTGCGTGCGTCACGCTCGCGCTTGCCGGCGGCCTTGAGGTCCACGGTGACGACGAGCGTCTCGAACCCCGCCCCGGCCGCGCGGCGCATCAGGTCGAAATTGAAGTCGTAGTCGCGGAAGGGGTAGAGCTGGAACCAGAGCGGGCCGTCGACCGCGCGCGCCATGTCCTCGATCGCGGTCGTCGACATGGTGGAGAGCGTGTACGGCAACCCCCGCGCCGCCGCGGCGCGAGCGATCGCGAGATCGGCCTGGGGGTAGGCGAGCATGCACGAGCCCATCGGCGCGATCGCCAGCGGCGCCGGCAGGGTGCGCCCGTCGATCGCCATGGTGAGGTCCGGCGCCGAGACGTCCGTCATCATCCTCGGAACGAGGCGCAGTCGATTGAAGCCCGAGCGATTGTCAGCGAGCGTCAGCTCGTCCACCGCGCCGCCGTCGATGAACTCGAAGATCGACTTCGGCAGGGTGCGGCGTGCAAGGGCGCGGGCATCTTCCACCGAAATGACACGGTCGAGGCGGGCCATCGTTCAATCCTCCTCGGGGTGCCGGATGCGGGTGGAGCCTGAATGCTTCAGCCGCCGCGCCATCACGCTGAGGCTCTCGTAGGCCTGCCCGGCTTCGGGGTTCCAGTCGGCCACCGCCTGGTGCTGGCGGGTGACCACGTCCCAGTCGTTGCGGGAGGCGGGGCCGGTGAGCGCGGCGGCCGGCCCCATCGCGAGGACATTCTCCACCGTCGGCCGCAGGATGGCCGCGTGGAGGTCCTCCAGAATGTCCGCCGGGACGCCGCTGTCGGCCCACGCCTCGCGGCCCAGCGCCTGCAGCACGATGGCGAAGTTGTTCGCCATGACCGCTGCGCCGTGATAGAGCGCCTTGGTCTCCGAGCGGATCGGGAAGCAGCGCGCGCCGATCCCCTCCAGCAGCGGGCGCACGGTGGCGAGCGCGGTCTCGTCACCCTCGATCCCGCAGTAGCTCCCCGGAAACTGTGTCACCGCGACGGCCGGATCGGCGAAGGTCAGCACGGGATGCGCGCTGGCGAGCGACCACCCCCTGGCACCGAGCGGCGCCAGCGCCTCCGAGGACAGGAACCCACTGCAGTGGACCGCGATGGCCGGCCCTGGCGCCGACCGGGCCAGGGCTTCGGCGACCGCGGTGATCTTCGTGTCGGACACGGTGATGAACCAGACGTCGGCGGCGCGCATCTCGCCGAGCGTGGTGGCGCGGCCGGCGCCGATCGCCTCCGCCGCGCGTTCCGCGCTCTCGAGGCTGCGGGCCGCGATGTCCTGCACCGTGTGCTGCCCAGCCTCGACCAGTCGCCGGAAGATCGTCTGCCCGACCCGCCCCGGGCCGACGAGGTTGAGCGTCAGCGCTGCCATCAGGCCATGCCCGCCACTTTGCCGACCAGGATGTCCATTACCTCGCCGGTCGACAGCTTGCCCTTGAGGTCGGGTGTCATGTGCCCCTCGGCCAGACCTTCCGCCGCGGCGGTCCTGATGCGGCCGGCGGCGGCGAGAAGGCGGTCGTCACCGTTGCCGTGGCCGAGCCAGTCGAGCATCTCGGCGGCGGACAGGACCATGCCGTAGGGGTTGGCGACGCCCTTCCCGGCGATGTCCGGCGCCGACCCGTGCGAGGGCTGGAACAGCCCATTGCTGACTCCCACCTCCGCCGACGGCGCGAGGCCGAGGCCGCCGATGGTCGCGGCCGCGAGGTCCGAGATGATGTCGCCGAACATGTTCTCCGTCACGATCACGTTGTAGTGGCTCGGGCGCAGGACGAGATGCATCGTCATCGCGTCGATGATGGCATACTCGGTCTCGATGTCGGGATAGTCGAGGGCCACCTCGTCGAACACCTGGCGGAAGAAGGCGTAGGACCGCAGGACGTTCGCCTTGTCGCAGCAGGTGACGCGGCGCACGCCGTCCGACGGCGCCCCCTTCGACTGCTGCGCAAGCTCGAACGCCTTGCGCACGATCCGCTCGATGCCCTTGCGCGTCTGGACCAGCGGATCGACGGCCATCTCGCCCCGCAGCAACGACCCTGCGCCGCGCGCGGCGTAGAGCCCCTCGCTGTTCTCGCGCACGACGATGTAGTCGATCTCGCCCGCCTTCACCCCGGCGAGCGGACAGGCGACGCCCTCGTAAAGGCGGATCGGCCGGATGTTGGCGTAAAGATCCAGCGTGAAGCGGTTGACCAGCGTGAAGTCGAGGCCGACCTCGGTGCCGTCGGGATGCACCACGCCGGGGATGCCGGCCGCGCCGTGAAGGATCGCGTCGGCCGCCGCGCAGGCCTTTCGGGTGGCCTCGGGGAAGCCGTCGCCCGTCGCCTGGAAGTGCTCGGCACCGGCGGGATACTCGCTCCAGTGCATGAGGCCGTCCTGGCGCAGCGCCGCGTCGACGAGGCCGAGGGCCGGGCGGCAGATCTCCGGCCCGATCCCATCTCCATGAACGACGGCGATCTCGTAACGATCCTTCAAGGAATCCCCCTCCCCCGGTATGCGCATCGGCGCAGCGTCTCGTTGCGTGCAGGGCGGCCGGACCGACCGGGACGGGGCCCGGGTCCGGGCCTCCCGAATGGTGCCGGCGCGGTCCTGCGGCATGGCGCGCGCTCACGATGAAGGATCGTGCAAATCGGCGACGCGGCACAGCCGGTTTTCCTGAACACCCGGTGAGGATTCCTGGTTTGCTGCCGCCTAAAGAATGGTCAACCTTGCACAGGTTTTGGAGACGACCCGATGACGTTCAACTTCGATCCGCGCGCGATCGCCCGCTCCCTCTATGCCGGCGAGTTCCGTCCCATGTTCATCGGTGGCCGATGGATCGGCGCACGGTCGGACGAGGTCCTCGCGGTAACCGATCCGGCCTCGGGCCAGCCCCTCGCGAGCGTGCCCCGCGGCGGCGCGGCGGACATCGACGACGCCGTGAAGGCCGCGCGCGCGGCGTTCGAGGGCGAGTGGTCGACCTTCACACCGTACGACCGGCAGTGCCTGCTGCTGCGCATCGCCGACATGTTCGAGGAACGCTGGAACGAGCTCTGCGTCTCCGACACGCTGGACATGGGCCTGCCGCTCGCGCGCACGCTCGGCAACCGCCGCCGCGTCATCGGCATGCTGCGCTTCTACGCCGGACAGGCGACCGCGCTGCACGGCGACACCATCAGCAACTCCGTCTCCAACGATATCGTCACCTTCACCCGGCGCGAGCCGGTCGGCGTGGTCGGGGCGATCATTCCGTGGAACGCGCCCACGGCCGCGTCGATCTGGAAGATCGCGCCGGCCCTCGCGACGGGCTGCACCGTGGTCCTGAAGCCGTCCGAGGAAGCGCCGCTGACGCCGCTGCTGATCGCGAAGATCATGCAGGAGGCCGGCACCCCGGACGGCGTGGTGAACGTCGTGACCGGCACCGGCGCCGAGGCCGGCGCCGCCCTCGCCTCCCATCCCGACGTCAACAAGATCGTCTTCACCGGCTCGACCGCGACCGGGCAGACGATCGCCCGCGCCGGCGTCGACAACCTGAAGCACGTGTCGCTGGAGCTCGGCGGCAAGTCGCCGATGATCATCTGCCGCGACGCCGACCTCGAGAAGGCGGTCCCGACCGCCGCGATGGCCGTGTACGCGCACTCCGGCCAGATCTGCATCGCCGGCTCCCGCCTCTTCGTCGACCGGGCGATCCACGGCGAGTTCCTCGAGCGGCTGGCGGCTTACGCTGAGGGCCTGCGCCTCGGCCACGGGCTCGACTCGGACACCGACCTCGGCCCGCTCATCAACGCCCCGCAGGCGGCGAAGGTCGAGACCTACATCGCCTCGGCCCGGAGCGAGGGCGCCGAGCTCGTCACCGGTGGGGCCCGTCTCGCCGGCGCCGCCTACGACGGCGGCAACTTCATCGCCCCGACCGTCTTCGGCGGCGTGCGGGACGAGATGACCATCGCGCGCGAGGAGATCTTCGGGCCGGTGATCTCGGCGATGCCGTTCGATACGCTGGACGAGGCCGTCACGCGCGCCAATGCCACGCCGTACGGCCTCGCCGCCGGCGTCTTCACCAGGGACCTCGGCACCGCGCACAAGATGGTGAAGCGGCTCAAGGCGGGCTCCGTCTGGGTGAACATGTACCACGCGATCGACCCGGCGGTGCCGTTCGGCGGCGTGAAGATGTCCGGCTACGGCCGCGAGGGCGGCACCGAGCACGTCGGCGAATACCTGGAGACCAAGGCGGTCTGGATCCAGACCGCCTGACACGGCACCGCGCGGCGCGCTAGCTCCAGCTCCGGTCGAGCGCCTGGAGGTCGGAGCGGATCAGGTCGATAAGCTGGCCGGAGAAGTTGTGGTGGACGTGGCCGCGCGCCGTCACGATCCCCACCATGCGGTAGGCCATCGGGTGGTCGAGCGGAACGATGACGGTGTCCGGTGCGGGGTGCCCCCACACCGACATCCGCGACAGCAGGCAGATCCCCAGCCCCGCGGAGACGAACGAGAGCGCCGAGTGCGCGCTTTCGACCTCGTAGCGCAGGTCGAGCCTGACATCCGCCTCGGCCGCGAGTTGGTCGATCAGCCCCCGCAGCGAGCTCTTGTGGTTGAGCGCGATGTGCGGAAAGCTCTCCAGATCGCCGAAGCGGAACGTGGTTTCCCCGCTGTGCAGCGCCTTGGGGACGCAAGCGACGATCTTGTCGGCGATCACCGGCTCGAAGCTGACGTCGTTCGCGCCCGCCGCCTCCGGCCCGATGAAGAGTTCCACCTGCTGGTCGCGGATGAGGCCGAGCGCGGTCGCGGTGGACGCCTCGACGACTTCGACGATGCTGCGCGGGTAGCGCAGCTTGAAGGTCGCGAGGATCCGACCGAGCCGGCTCGCCGCCAGCGAGGGGACGCACGCGATCCGCACCTTCGTGCGCCGGCGGGCCGCCACGTCCTTGATCTGGTCGAGGCTCGCCTCGACGTGCTCGATCGCCTGGGCCACCTGGTCGTAGAGGATCTGCCCGTCGGGCGTCAGGCTGATCGTGTGCGCCGACCGGTTGAACAGCGCGATGCCGATCTGCGCCTCCAGGTCGCGGATCTGCATGCTGACGGCGGATGGCGAGCGGTTCGAGGCGTCGGCGGCCTTGCGGAAGCTCCCGTGCTCGACGGCAAGGACGAAGGTCTGCAGGAGTTTGAGGTTGATGTTCGCCATCGCGCGCGGCGATCTCCTCCGGAACGTCAATGGCGTCGGGCCGGCGCCCTCTCGGCCGTGCCGTGACGGGCGCGAACCGCGCCGCCGTGGCATCGGGCAACCTTCCTTGTGCTGGAGCGAACGCGCAATAGCAACGCCGCCGGCCCCGCGCCACCGACGAGCGCACCCCGCGAGAGTGGCGGCGCGGCCCCGCCGAACGAGGCCGCTCCGGGTGCGCCCGGCCGCCGGCGCAACTAGCCGACGAAGCGCGGCATGAGCCAGCGGGGCAGCGCGAGGATCACGTCGGGGAACAGGACGATGAACAGCAGGACCGCGATCATCGCGGACAGGATGATCGCCACATCCCTCAGCGCCTGCACCATCCGGATCTCGCCGATGGCGCTCGCGATCAGGAGGCACAGGCCGTAGGGCGGCGTGACCAGACCGAACGCCAGCGAGACGACGCCGATGATCGCGAAGTGGATCGGATGCATGCCGACGTCCTGCGCCACCGGATAGAGCACGGTGCCGAGGATGATGATCGCGGGAATGGCGTCGATGAACATGCCCACGATCAGGAACGCCAGCGCGATCAGGATGCCGGTCTCGGTCAGCCCCGCGCCCCACGTCGCCATCTCGTTGACCAGCGCCTGGGGGATCTTGAAGTACGCCAGGATCCAGCCGAAGGCCGACGCTGTGCCGATGCAGAACAGCGAGATCGCCGCGAAGCGCGCCGAGTCGTAAAGCACTACCGGCAGCCGGCGCAGCGTGATCGTGCGGTAGACGAGCATCCCGAGGATCAGCGAGTAGATCACCGCGATCACCGACGCCTCGGTCGGCGTGAAGAAGCCGCCGACGATGCCGCCGATGATGATCGCCGGTGTCGCCAGCGGCAGCAGCGCGGCGAGGAGCGCCCGCAGGAACTCGCGCGCCGTCGCCCGCTGGTACACCGGATAGCCGCGCCGGATCGCGTAGATGTAGACGATCCCCATCATCGACGCCGCGATCAGCAGGCCGGGGAGGATGCCGGCGAGGAAGAGCCCGCCGATCGAGACCGACATCAGCCCGCCCCAGACGACCATGAGGATCGACGGCGGGATGACCACCCCCATCACCGACGAGCACGCGGTGACGGCGACGGCGAAGCTGGAGTCGTACCCCTCCTTCTTCATCTGCGGGATGAGGAGCGAGCCGATCCCGGCCGCGTCCGCCGTGGACGAGCCGGAGATGCCCGCGAACAGCATCGAGACGAGGACGTTGATGTGCCCGAGCCCGCCCGGCAGGTGCCCGACCGTCACCCGCGACAGGTCGACGAGGCGCTGCGTGATGCCGGCCGAGTTCATCAGGTTCGCCGCCAGCAGGAAGAACGGCACGGCCAGGAGCACGAACGAGTTGTAGGACCGGAACATCTGGTCGAACAGCAGGCTCGGCGTCAGCCGGTCGGAGATGAAGAAGACGGGCACGCACGCCAGCCCCAGCGAGAAGGCGACGGGAACGCGCAGGATCACGAGCACGACGAACGTGCCGAACAGGATGGCGGCAACCTCAGCGGGGGACATCGACATGCTCCACGGCCTCGAGATCGCCCGAGCGCCGGATCGGATCATAGGGAGGCAGGGCCACCGGCCCCATCCGCACGTACCGGACGTCGCGGACGATCTTCTCGATCAGAAACACCAGCCATACGGCGCCCACGAGTGGCCAGGCGATGTAGATCGTCACCATCGGCAGCTCGGCGATCTCGGACGTCTGCATCAGCCCCTGATTGACGAACGGCCGGCCGTACCAGAGGAACGCGACCGCCAGCCCCGCCATCGCGAGGTGCCGGACGAGCTTGGAGAGTCCGAGTGCCCGCGCGGTTTCCGGGACCGGCAGCAGGTCGACGTCGAAGTGGGTGTCGTCGCGGACGGCGATCATGGAGCCGACCATGATCATCCAGACGAAGCAGAACCGAGCGAGCTCCTCGGTCCAGATGAAGCGCGGGACGAGGCCCGTGTAGCGCGACAGGACCTGCATCGTGACCGGCACGATGAGGGCCGCGATCAGCAGCGTGATCGCGACCTTGAGCGCCACGTAGAGAAAGTCGAGGAACCGGATCATGGCGAGACCACGCGGACGGCCGGCGGCACGCCGCCCGTCCGCTCGTGTCCGCTCGTTACTGGATCGCGTTGATCCGTTCGAGGGTCTCCGTCGCGCCGAGTTCCTCGGCGTAGGCGCGCTTCACAGGCTCTGCGAGCTCGAGCAGCTTCTCGCGCTCCTCGAAATCGTAGGTCGTGAGGAGGCCCTTCTCCTCCATCGCCTTGAGCTTCTCTGAATCCTGCGTCGACTCGATTTCGCGGCCGTACTTGCCGGCCTCGGCCCCCGCCTCGCGGACGCAGGCCTGCAGCGCCTCGGGCAGGCGACGCATGGTCTTGCCGGAGAACCCGATGGGCCGAACGGTGATGGCGTGCTGCGTCTTGGAGATGTGCGGCCCGACCTCGTAGAACTTCATCTGCTCGATGCCGGCGGCCTCGTTCTCCGCCGCGTCGATGACCCCGGTCTGGATGGCGTTGTAGACCTCGTCGTAGGCGATGACGGACGGGGCGGCGTTTACCGCGTCGAAAATCCGCGTCTGGATCGGGGCGCCCATGACGCGCATCGGCAGGCCCTTGAGGTCCTCCATGGTGCGCACGGGGCGGTTGACGATGAGGTTGCGCGTGCCGCCGCCGGCATAGCCGATCAGCTCCACGTCCGCGCGCTTCGACACGTCCTCGGCGATCGGCGCCAGGCCGTCCTGCTCGAGCACCTTGTTCCAGTGGTCGATGTCACGGAACAGGAAGGGCATGTCCATCAGCGGCGCCATCTTGGAGTAGGTGGACATGTGGCTCGGCGAGACGATCGCGTAGTCCACCGAGACGCCCTGGGACATGAAGTTGAAGTAGTCCTTCTCCAGGCCGAGTTCGGAATTTTTGTGCAGCACGAAGGTGACGTCGCCGTCGTAGCAGTCGCCGACCAGCTCTTCGAACTTCACGAGTGCCTTGGTGAAGGCGTGCTCGTCACCGAACTGCGAGGCGCCGTGCAGTTCGATCGCGTCCTGTGCCTGCGCCGCCCCAAAGGGCAGAGCGGCGGCCGCGAGCGCAATAGCTGCGATGACACGTTTCATTGGTATCCCTCCCCTGGCCCGATCTTTTGCCGAGCCTTTCATCCGTTCTTGAAGAACGTGTCCGGTCATTATGCTGACGGATCGCGCGATGCGAAAGGGGGAATACCTTCGTAGGTCTCGGCGGACACATGGGGCCGCCGGCATGATCTTGTCCGTTCCAGTCATTCCGCCAAGGGTTTAGCGTCATAACGCGGCCCGGATGTCGTTTGTACACCGTGCGACTGAGGACTGTCCTGTCAGGCGGCGCGTCCCCGGTCGGACATCGACGCCATGGAGACGAAAGGACCGGGCGCGCGACGGGCGCGGATCATGCGTTCGACCGGCAGCGGGCGGATGCCCGGCCGGTCGAAGCCGTTCGGCGGGGTCTGCCTTCGCGACCCCTGTCGTCGGACGGCCGGCGGGCCGCCGGCCTCAGACGGGCATCAGTCGTCGGCGGTGACCATGCCGGTCGCCGGGTCCAGCGTCATGTCCTTCTCGCCGTCCGCGGTGTCGACCTCCAGCTCGTAGACGAGCTTGCCGTCCTCCTCGTCTAGCTCGAGGCTGGTGATCTTGCCGCCGGCCTCGGTCTCCGCCTTCGCGACCGCCTCGATCAGGGTCCCGCTGATGCGCTGGCTGTCGGTCAGGCTGTCCTTGTCGAACCAGCTCCGCCAGGTCCCTTCGATGACCTTCTTGTCGGTGGAGATCACCGCGCCGGTCATGGCGTTCACCTTCACTTCCTGGACGGTTTCGCCGGTCGCGATGTCGATCTCCCAGATCTCCTCGCCACCCTCGTTTTCCAGCTCGGCCTCGAGGATGCCGCCATCGACGCTGGCCTTCGCCGCTTCGATCGCCGCGGCGATCCCGATCCGCCCGTCGGTCGTGGCGGTGGCATCGGCGGTGGCAGCAGGCGTCGTCGCGGGGGCGGGAGCCGCGGTCTGCGCGACGACGAGGGACGGCAGCGCCAGGAACGAGGCGGCGAAGATGGTGGTCCGGATCAGAGCCATTTTGGGTACTCCTCACGAATTTCGTTGAGGACAGAACTCGCCAGAAGGCATTCCGTTCGTGTGCTACGATGCCTCAGGCAGCAGCGGATAGGCCACCGCCGTCAGGTGCGAGTTGATCCGCTGCAGCTCGCGCAGAAGGTCGAGGTGGATGCGCGAGGACGCGATGCTGCTCGTCACGCCGCTCGACAGGCGCAGTGCGTGCCGGCGCTGCGAATCCAGCGTGTGGCTGCGAAAGCGGCGCTTGGCCGCGACCAGCTCCTCGGCGCGGTGGGGATCGCGCGACAGGAAGACGGCCTGCGCATAACGGAAGATGTCGCTCAGCTCGGCCGTGAGCCCCTCGATCTCCCGCGCCCCGGCCGGCGAGAAGTCGAGCCCCGCCTTCCGCTTGCGCTTCGCGAGGTCGATGATGTTGCGCGTGATGATGTCGCCGACATGCTCGAGGTGGGTGACGAACTCGAACAGCTCGAACCACTGCCGCCGCTCGTCGTCGTCCAGCTCGTCGAGCCGGATCGAGGCCATGTAGAGCGTCACTTCGCGGTAGAGCCGGTCGACGTCGTCCTCCAGCGACTTGATCCGCGCGTCGGCGTCGCCGTGCCAGAACAGCTCCGAGATGCCGCCCACCATGTCGTAGACGATGTGGGCGACGCGCGCCGCCTCGTTGGCGATGTTGATGAGCGCCGTGCCCGGGTGGCGGACGTCCTCCGGCGCGAGGAAGATGTGGCTCGCCGCCCGGCCCCCCTCCGCGACACGCTTCGGGGCCGCCCGCCGGACCAGCGCCGCGATGATGCCGACGAACGGCAGCAGGGCGACGGCCATCGCGACGTTCAGGGCGAGGTGCGCGAGGATGACGTGACCCGCGGCGAACCGTACCGCCGCGAGATCGCCGATGCCGGGCGCGGCGAGGACCAGGGCGCCGACCGCCACCGCGGCGATCCGCATCGCGAAGGCGGCGACGAGCAGTTCCCGCGCCGGCCCGGCGAGCGTCCAGCCGGATACCAGCGCCGGCAGTGCCGACCCCGCGTTGACGCCGACCACCATCCACAACGCCGCCTCGGGCGGAAGGCCCCCGCCACCGGCGAGATGCGCGATCATCAGGATCGCGGCGATGGACGAGTGCATCAGCCAGGTCGCGAGCGCGGCGACGAGGACGAGTGCCGCCGGATAGGTGCTGGCGATGCGGATGATGTCCGCTGCGTCCTCGTTCGCTCCCAGGATCGCCGTCGCCGTCGACATCAGCGACAGGGACGTCAGGATGAAGGCGAGGCCCAGTATGATGCGCCCGACGTGCTTGCCGCGCCGCTCCCGCGCCACGCTGAACGTGATGTAGCCGGCCACGAGGAGGACCGGCGCCAGCAGGGCGACGTCGACGTTCAGGACCGCCGCGGCGAGGCTCGAGCCCACCTCCGCGCCGAGCGCCGCCGCGAGCCCCGCCGGCAGAGCGAGCACCCCGCCGGCGTAGAAGCTCGCCGCCATCAGGCGCACGGCGGTCGAGGACTGCAGCGCGAAGGCGACGGCGGCGCCGACACCGAACGCGCCGGTCCGCCGCCCGGTGAGCATCGCGACGTGAGCTTCGATCCGTGGTCCGAGGAGCCGCTCGACACCTGTCCGGACGGTGCGGATGCCCCAGAGAAGCAGGGCCACCGCGCCAGCGAGATGAGCGAACGTCTCCAACCTAGACCCCCAATCGTTGTTCCGCGACCGACGCGAGAATACGCAATAAGTGCGCTAATTTCTCATCAAATATGACAGCCGAAGGAGCGGACCAGCCCCCCTGCCCGCCATCTCGCCCACCGGTCGGACGCCTCCCGCCGATCGGATGGCGACAGGCATCACGCCGGGGTCGCGACCGACGCAAAACCCGATCGTCTGACGGCGCCCGGCGGACGCACTCTCGCAAAAGATTCCAGGTGGGAGATGTCGGGCGGGGTTCTGGAAGTCCCCTGTTTCCACGGAGGAACCCGGAGCCATTCGATGGATCGGGTTCGGGATCGCGACCGAGGCGATCGGCGGCGATCTCGCCTCGGCGCGCCCATCGGAGCGCCCAAGATTCTCGTGCTTCCGGGAGGATTGGCCCGCAGGACGTGTCGTCCAACGTCCTCGGCACGATGGACTACACGCCGCCCAACATCGCGCGGATCGCCGAGGAAGCATGACCGACCACTATGCCGGGCCGGGCTGTACGGCAGGCCGGGCGGCGCTCCCTGCGGGTCAACACCCCATCCACGCCGAGCGTGGGCCAGCCGGGATCGGCCCTCGGTCTCCGGGCGACCGAGCCGACGCTCTCAGAGGCGCTCGAGCAGATCGGTTGCCGCACCGGCGATTTCGGCAAGTCCCCCTCGGTGACCCGATCGGGCAGCTGCCGGCAGGTCCACCGACCACCAGCCGGGGCAGGATCATGGCTGCATGATGCGGCGCGCCCCTTTCGCGGCACACCTGCAAGGGGCGGCGTGCGCGTCGTCGCGATGGTCGTCCGGCCGGGGTGCTGACAGCCGGGCGAGTGCCAAGCGGCATCGAGGTCCATCAGGACATGGTCGCGACGCTGGCCGCTACCATGGAGGTCGAGGACGTGAACGGCGGAGTCATGGCGGAACGGCAGCAGTGTACCGATGGCGTGACCGGCCTCGCCTGATGGAACGGCGAGGAGGATGCCTCGAGCCGCACCCACATCCAGGCACGCTAACCGGGCAACGCCGTGGTGCGCATGCCTCTCTTACGAGGCTGCCAGCCTGGTTCTCAGCCGCAGAGGCCGGACTGCCGGTGCTAAGGCGCAGGTACCGAAGATCGCGCGGCCGTGTCGGCCGAAGAAGGGCGCGGGCCGCGACGGCCCGCCACCTCAGCGTGATGACGTTCGTCAGCGCGACGATCGGGTCGCGCCGAGGAAGACATGCGGGAGCAGCGCTGCTCCCGGAATTGGATTAATCGACGAGCTGCAGGTTCTCGGCCGACTCACGACCGTCACGGCCGCTCTGGATATCGAACGTGACCTTCTGGCCGTCTGCGAGGTTGCTGAGCCCCGCGCGCTCGACTGCGGAAATGTGAAGGAAGACGTCCCGGGAACCGGTCTCCGGCTGAATGAACCCGAAGCCCTTCTGGGAATTGAACCATTTCACGGTGCCATTGGCCATCGTGTATCTCCTGTGAGGTGTGCTGCCCGCGACAGGCGGCAGCTCGGCGCAGTCAAATCAAAATCAAAGACTGCAGCCGCGAGGAAACAGTGATAGACAGTGACAACTTAGCGTCGCCTATATCGACTTTTTCCGATGCGTGCGCAAGGACAATCTCGCGGTGAGCATCGTCAAAATGCGTCGACGCGGCCGATGACGGGATTCTGCAAAAATATTTCGGCATCAGTACTGATTGTTTTTTCTGGTTCCGGTGCCATTTAAATCCTACGGTGCCTCGTCGAACGAGCGCACTTTCGTCGGACATTCTTCAATCGTTCGTGTTGTTTTGCCGGTCGCCAACCGGGCCGCTGCGCGTCCCGGGCCGAGGCCATGCCTTGCCCGCAGGGTCGGCGGAGCGAACCAGAGACCGGATCGAACGACCAAATTCCTCAGGGGCGACCACGACCAGGCGTGGGACACACAAGGACCTAGCCTGAACGACCAAGCGCGAAGACATCGTCCGCCGGCCACCGCCAATCCCATCAAACGCAGGAAGAACCCCATGAGCGTCAAACGGCAAACCGACCCGGTCGAGGTGATGGTCAGCGCGGATTACCTGCTCCCGGCGGAACTCTTTGTCGCCCGCAGGCTGGGATCCAACCGCAGCGGCATCGGCTACCACCGCTTCGCCACGGCGGCCGAGGCCATCGAATTCGCCGTCGAAAAATATTCGTCGCTGCGTCCCGACGACCTCGTGATGACCATCGACGACAAGCGCTTCAACCTCGGCGCAATCAAGGCCCTCCATAAAAATCTCGGCCACAGGACCGCGGCCGCGTAGTCTCCCACGGTCCGGCCCGGCGTCAGGCCTGCTGGGCGCGGCCGCCGAGAGCTGGAACGCTTTCGGTGTGCGCGGACGCGGGGAGATGTCGTCACGCCATGCGGCAGGAACTGCACCCAGCCATCAGCCGATAGCGGTTTGATTTTTCTAGGTATTTTTGGCGGGTGGGGTGGGATTCGAACCCACGGTACGGTTGCCCGCACGGCGGTTTTCAAGACCGCTGCCTTCAACCACTCGGCCACCCACCCGCATTGAAAACGTTGGGGTTTGCTCCGGCTCGGCCGCGGGCGGCAAAGAGCGGTTCGGCAGTCCCCGTTTTCACCGTGTGCGGTAGCATGCGGACGGAGGACCCAGCAAGACGACCGAGGCCGACGCGGCAACGTCGATGGATGGATCGGCGCGCGGACGGACGGCGCCGTGGCCGCGAGACACCGCCGGGGGTGGCCCGAGCCCTCCCGAGGCTGCCGTCCGAACGCGGGGCAAGGGGCGTCCGCCACCTGGCCGTCGAAGGGCCCGGGCGCCGGAAGCGAGGGGCCCGTCACCGCACGGTATTTGCGGCGCCGCGCGATGACGCAACATCCCACCGGACATCCTGCCCACCCCTATGGCCCGCCACCTGCGGTGACGTCCGCGGCGTGCCGGGCCTCGCTTTGCCGCCTCGTGACCCGCCTCCCCTCACCTGGTCCCCTACCCGACCAGCGCGAGGAGGACGGTCAGGGTGGCGAGGGAGGCGACGGTGGAGGCGAGGATGACGCGAGAAGTCACGCCCGACTCGCGATTGTAGAGTTCGGCCACCATGAAGGGTCCCGTGCCGGTGGGCAACGCGGCGAGCAGCGTCGCCGTGCCGGCCAGCGCCGGCGTCAGGTTGAACACCTGGACGGCGGCCAGCCAGGTGATGGCCGGCTGACCGACGAGCTTCAGGCCGCCGAGCAGCAGCGTCGCGCGCAGCACCGGCTCCGCCGTGGGCCGCTTCTGCGCCAGGAAGAGGCCGAGCGCCACCAGCGCGCAGGGCGAGGCCGCCTTGCCGAGTAGATCGACGAAGCTCTCCACCGGCCCCGGCAGATCGACCCCGCTCGCCATGACGACGGCGCCGAGGACCGGCGCGACGAGAAGCGGGTTGCGCGCGAGCCGGGAGAGGACCTTGCCGACCATCCGCCCGGACGGCCGTTCGCCCTGCAGCCCGACCTCGACCATGATCAGCGCCACCGCGAACAGGACGCAGACCGTGAGGATCGTCGCGATCAAGGTCGGCGCGAGCGCCGCGGGGCCCAGTACCGCCACCGCCAGCGGGAAACCGATGAAGCCCGTGTTGGCGTAGGCGGCGTTGAGGGCGTCGATGGTGGCGTCGACGAGATGGCGCCGGCCGCTGAGCCGCAGCGCCACCGTCGCGGCGAACACCACCGCCGATCCCGTCGCGAAGGCGGCGACGAAGCCGGGCTGCCAGATCTCGGCCCAGTCGGCGCCGGCGACGATGTCGAACAGGAGGGCCGGAAGCGCGAGATAGACGACGAACCGGTTCAGCTCCTCGGTCGCGTGCGGGCCGAGCGCACCCGAACGCCGGGCGATCCAACCGGCAAAGATCAGCGCGAAGATCGGCAGGACCACGACGAGCGTTTGCATAAGGGCTCCGGCGATATGGGGACGCTCTGGCATAGGGCCGTCGTTCAATGCATACCAATGCCGATTATGGAGCCTATTCATTCCGGTTCGGTATCATGATCGACATCCGCCAGCTCCGCTACTTCGTCGCGCTCGCCGAGACGCTGCATTTCGGGCGGGCGGCCGAACGGCTGAACGTCACCCAGCCTCCGCTCAGCCGGCAGCTCGCCGCACTCGAGGCGGAGCTCGGCGTCAAGCTGATCGAGCGCCATTCGCGCCGGGCCAGTCTCACGCCGGCCGGGGAGCGGTTCCTCGAGGACAGCAGGGCCGTGCTGGTCGCGTTCGAACAGGCATGCCGCAACGCGCGCAGGGCGAGCGCGGGCGAGCTCGGCGACCTCACCATCGGCTTCATGATGCATGCGGCCCATGCCAGCGTCCCGGTGCTCACGCGCCGCTTTCTGGCAGCCCGGCCGGACGTGCGGCTGCAGCTTCTGGAAGCCGTACCCTCCGGCCTGATCGAGGGACTGCGGGAGGGGCGCTTCGACGCGGTCGTCACATTCCGCCCGGAGCCGGTCCCGGGCGTCGAGACGATGGCGGTGCACCGCGAGCCGCTCTGTCTGGCGGTTCCGGCGGGTCATGAGCTCGCGGCGGAGGGCGACGTCTCCGCCGCGATGCTGGCCGGCGCGCCGCTCGTGGCGTCGCCGCCCCACGTCACGCCCACCCTTCGGAAGGCGATCGTCGAATATTTCGCGGTGGCGGGCCTCGAGCCCCACATCCGGCTGGAGACCCAGCTGCAGCAGACGATCGTCAGCCTGGTCGCCGAGGGCATCGGCGTCGCGCTGGTCCCCCGGTCGGTGGAGCGACTCGGCGTCGCCGGCGTCACCTTCCGCGTCCTGACGGACGCCCCGGTCGTGGAGCAGGTGCTGGCCTGGCGGACGAGCAACCTCAACCCGGCCCTTCCCCGCTTCCTCGAGGTCGCGGCCACGCTGAAGCCCGACTGACCGCCAACCGTGCGGTCGACCGCCCTGTGTCACCGGGGAGCCGCCACCGGTGCGGGGTTCAGGCGCAGATGCGGTCGGACTGGGACGCGGTATCGGCCTGGTTGCGGATGTAGACGTTGCGCCACTGGCCGTGGCGGGCGAACCGCGCGGTCAGGCCCAGCGTGGTCTCGGGCCCGCCGAGGATGAGGAAGCCGTCCTGCGGCATCAGCCGCGCCATCCGTTCGAGCACCTGCGTCTTGGTCGGCCGGTCGAAGTAGATCAGCACGTTGCGGCAGAAGACGATGTCGAACTGCCCCATCCGGTCGAACGGGTCGAGCAGGTTGCGGGACTGGAAGGAGACCCGGTTCTTGATCGACTGCGCGATCAGGTAATGGTTCTTCTCGCCGCGGGTGAAATAGCGCGAGAGGTACTGTTGCGGCATCCCGCGGCCGACCTCGAACTGGGTGTATTCGCCCGCCCGGGCGCGGGCGAGCGCGGCCTGGCTGATGTCCGTGGCGACGATCTCGAACGACTGCCGGCCGAACTTCGCCGCGTTCTCCTCCAGGAGGATCGCGATCGAGTAGGGCTCCTGACCCGTCGACGCAGCGGCACACCAGATGCGGATGGGCTTGCCCCCGCGCGCGGCGATGAGCTGCGGCAGCATGTGGCCCACCAGGCACTCGAACGGGGCCTGATCGCGGAAGAAGAGCGACTCGTTGGTGGTCATCGCGTCGACCACCTCCTCGATGATGTCGCGTCCGCGCATGCCGCGCATCGCGCCGACGAGTTCGGCGAGGTCCTTGAAGCCGTGCGCCTCGCAGATCGGCTTGAGGCGCGTCGTGACGAGGTACTGCTTGTCCGCGCTGAGGGCGAGGCCCGAACGGTCCTTCAGGATCCGCCGCAGATAGTCGAAGTCGTCATCGCGAACCATCAGTAGACCCCCTTCATCGCGGCTTGGACCGCCGGCGCGATTTCAGGCAGCGGAAAGACGCGGTCCGCGACCCCCGCTCCCACGGCGGCACCCGGCATCCCCCAGACCACGCTGGTCTCCTTGTCCTGCGCATAGATCGCTCCACCGGCCGCGTTGATGACCTTGGCGCCCTGACATCCGTCGTTGCCCATGCCGGTCAGGATGACGCCGAGCACGCCGCGTCCGAACACCTCGGCGGCGGAGACGAAGAGGACGTCGGCCGACGGACGGCAGAAGTTGACGGGCTCGGTGTCGGTCAGCTTCAGCCGCTTCGCCCCGCCCGCGTTGCAGACCACCATGTGATGACCCCCGGGCGCGATGCGGATCTCGCCGGGCACCAGCGGTTCGTCCGACTTCGCCTCGAGCGCCGTCCAGGCGGTGGCCCGCGTGATGTGCTCGGCGAGGATCGGCGTGAAGGCGGCCGGCATGTGCTGGACGATCAGCACCGGAACGGTGACGACCGCCGGATTGACGCCCGAGAACAGTGTGATCAGCGCCTGCGGGCCGCCGGTGGAGCTGGCCACGACGAGCACCTGGGGCGGCGGGCGGTGGACCCGCGGCTGACGCGTCGGGGCCGCCGTCGCGCCGGCAACCCTCGGCGGCGCGGCGGCGGTCCTGAGCGCGGTGTCGGCCCGGCCGGTGCCAGGCGCGTCGAAACGGGGGCCGGCGATGCTCGTCACCGTCGGCTTCGGCGCCGAGACGATGGACGGTGCGCCGTGGGAATGCCGCTGGCGGGTCTTGAAGCCGAACTGCGCGTCCAGCATGTCGATGACGGCCGTCGCGACCGGCCGCAGCGCGAACGGCTCGTCGGAGGCCGGCTTGCTGATCACCCCGATGGCGCCCTTCTCGACCGCCTCGGTGCGCATCTGCGCCATCTCGGCCTCGGGCGCCACGACGACGATCGGCAGGCGCGGATCCGCCCGGGCGATCTGCTGCAGGAGCCCCAGGCCCCGCAGGCCCGGGAGCTCGGTGTCGAGGACGAGGCAGTCCGGCCGGGCCTCGTCGAACGCGCGCTTGACGTCGGAGGGGCCGACGGCGTCGGGCGTGAGGGCGTAGTTCGAATGGTTGAGCGCCCGCCGCAGCGCCGTACGCAGCGCTGCGGAGTGGGCCAGCAGCTGGAGCCGCTTGCGTTCCTGATCCGGCGCCATGCGCGCCGCCTGGATCATGCGGCAACCAGCGAGGTCACGCCATCGAACAAGCGGTCCACGGCCACGATCAGCACCAGGTGCTTGTCGGACCGCTGAACGCCGGTGACGATCTCGCGCCAACGCCGGTCGAGGTTCATCGGCGCCGGCTCCCGCTCGGCCGCGACCGAGGTGAGGACGTCGCCCATCTCATCCACGGCGAGGCCGAAGAGCTCGCCGTGCCGCTCGATGCCGATCGCCATGGTCGACGGCTTCTCGGCGCGTGGAAAGCCGAGGATCTGGCGCGTGTCCAGCGCCGTGACGATCCTGCCGCGCAGATTGAGGACGCCGATGATGCCCGGCGGCGACTGCGGCACCGTGGTGATGCGCGACAGCAGGAAGACCTCGTGGACGGCGGAGATCGGCAGCGCGAACCAGTGCCCGGCGAGCCGGGCGGTGACGAAGCCGTCCGCCTCGTCCAGAAGTGCGTTGCGGGACAGGCTCTTGGTCACGCGGCGACCTCCTCGGACTTGGGCTTGGTGAACTCGCGCAGCGCGTCGATGAGACCGTTGCGGTCGAGCTTGGAGATGTAGTCGGAGAACCCGCCTTCCCGGGCCTGGGCGATCGCCTCGTCCGTGAGCATGCCGGTGAGCGCGACGATCGGCACCTTTTTGAGCCGCTCGATCTTGCGGGCTTCGCGGGCGAACTCGAAGCCGTCCATCTCAGGCATGTCGACGTCGGTGACGATGACCTTCGGGTGAAGGCCGCCCTGGAGCTTGTCGAGCGCCTGGGCGCCGGAGGAGCAGACCACCGGGTCGAAGCCGGCCGCGCGCACCACGGGGGCGACGAGGTTGCGGAAGAAGGGCGAGTCGTCGACGAGCAGGATCTTGACCGTGTCGTCCACCTTGGCGCGCTGGTGCGGATCGAACCAGTGCGAGGACGCGAGACCGAGGAAGTAGCCGACGTCGATGACCTCCGCGTGCGCGCCGCCGATGATGGCGCTGCCGAGGATCCCCTGCTGCTCGGACGGGATCTGCACGTCGACCACGTCCTCCACGATGTCGACGATCTCGTCCACGAGGAGGCCCATCGACTTGCCGTCGTCCGACATGACGAGGAGCGGCTTGCGCTCCTTCGATGTCGGGTCGGGCGGCGCGCCGAACCACACCAGCGGGATCAGCTCGTTGTTGTACTGGATGTGCCACTGGCCCTCCGACTGGTCGGCATCGGTCAGGCACACGTCCTCGAGGCGCGTGATGAGGCTGATCGGCAGCGCCTTGCGGTTGTGCGAGGCGGCGCGGAACATGAGGAGGAGCTGCTTGTCCTCCTGGTTCTCCGCCTCCTCCTCCTCGGTGTTCGAGGGAGCCATGGACGCCTCCGACGGTGTCGCAGCAGCCGAACGCACGCCGTTCGGGTCGACGATCATGATCACGCGGCCGTCGCCGAGGATGGTCGACCCGGAGAAGTGCTCGATGTTGCGCAGCGCGCCGGGGAGCGGCTTCACCACGATCTCCTCCGTGCGCAGCACCGAGTCGACCAGCATGCCGAAGCGCAGGCCCCGGGCACGGATCACCATCACGAAGCCCTCGGTCTGCTCGTTCGCCATCCTCGGCTGGCCGTTCTCGTCGAAGGCGGACGGAAGCTGCAGGATCGTGCGCAGGTCGACGATCGGCAACAGCCGGTCGCGCGAGCGCAGGACGGGCGAGTCCTTGATGAGCTGGATCGAGTGCGCCGCGCCGGGCTCCACCTTCAGAAGCTCGTCCACCGACGTCTGCGGGATCGCGAAGTCCTCGCCGTCGACGCCGACGATGAGGGCCCGCAGGATGGCGAGCGTCAGCGGAATCTTCAGGGTGAAGATCGACCCCTGCCCCTCCACCGAGCGCACGTCGATCGAGCCGCCGATGCGCTCCACGTTCGACTGCACCACGTCCATGCCGACGCCGCGCCCGGAGACCGAGGTGACCTGGGCGGCGGTCGAGAAGCCCGGCTCGAAGATGAAGCCGAAGATCTGCTCGTTGGTCATCCGGTCGGCGTCTTCCTGCGTGGTGATGCCACGCTCGACCGCCTTGGCCTTGATCCGGTCGACGTTGAGACCGCGCCCGTCGTCGCTGATCTCGACGAGGATCTGCCCGCCTTCGTGGTAGGCGTTGAGGATGATGTGACCCTTCTCGGACTTGCCGGAGGCGAGCCGCTCGGCCGGCGTCTCGAGGCCGTGGTCGGCCGCGTTCCGAACCATGTGCATGAGCGGGTCCTTGATGGACTCCAGCACCTGCCTGTCGAGCTCGGTCTGCGCGCCGTTCATCTCGAGCTCGATGTTCTTGCCGAGGCTCGCGGCGACGTCGCGCACGATGCGCGGAAGCTTGCGCCAGGCGTTGCCGATCGGCTGCATCCGGGTCGACATGACCGCCTGTTGCAGTTCGCCCGTCACGGTGGAGAGGCGCTGCAGGGCGAGCTTGTGGGTCGTGCGCTCCTCGTTGCGCATGATCTCCGTCAGCTCGTTGCGCGTCAGCACCAGCTCTGAGACGACGGTCATCAGGTGCTCGAGCGTCTCGACCGACACGCGGATGGAGCTGGAGCCGGCATCGCCGCCGTCGCCGCCGGCCGACTTCTCCTCGGCCTTCGCCGCCGGCTTGGCCGCGGGTTTCGGTGCGGGCTTGGGAGGCGCCGCAGCCGCCTTCGGGGCCTCCTCGGCCGGCATGGCGGCGGGCTCCGGCTCGGCCCCGGGCGCCTCGTCGTGCGCGACGGCGGCCGCCGGGACTTCCGACGCGCCGTCCGAGCCCGCGAGCTGCAGCGCCTGGATGATCGCCTCGTCGTCGCCCTCGGGCTCCGCGCCGCCGTTCGACTCGATCGCGCCCAGCAGGAACTTCAGTCGGTCCGCGACGCGCAGCATCGCGTCGATGGCGTCGTTCGTGACCGGCTCGCCGTTGCGCAGGCGATCCATCAGCGTCTCGGCGTGGTGCGCGAGACCGGCCATGCGCGGCAGGCCGAGGAAGCCGCACGTGCCCTTGATCGTGTGCATCAGGCGGAACAGCTCGTTGAGCATCGCCGCCGGCTCGGGCTCGGTCTCGAGCTCGACCAGCTTGACGTCCACCTGCTCCAGCGCCTCGGTCGTGTCGGTGATGAATTCGGCGAGGAGTTCGTCGATCCCGTCCATGCTGTCAGTCCTCTACGGCGTCAGGTTCAGGCGGCGTCGGAGCGCATGGAGACGATGAAGCTCGCCATCCGGTTGCGCAGGGTATCGGCCTGCTTCGAAAGGTCGTCGGAGGCGGAGACGATCTCGCTCGCGCCGGTCCCGGTGTCGTTCGCGGCCTTCGACACGTCGACGATGATGGACGAGACATCTTGCGTGGAGACTGCCGCCTGCTGCACCGACTGTGCGATGGCGCTGGTCGCGGCCGATTGCTGCTCGATGGCGGAGGCCACGCTGCCCGCGAGCTCGTTGGCCCGCGTGAAGCTCGACTTCAGGCTCTGGATCGCATCGACCACGCGGTCCACGTCGCCCTGGACGGCGTTGATCTGGGCCGAGATCTCCTTCGTCGCATTGCCCGTCTGCTCGGCCAGCGACTTCACCTCCATCGCCACGACTGCGAAGCCCTTGCCGGCATCGCCCGCCCGCGCCGCCTCGATCGTGGCGTTGAGGGCGAGGAGGTTCGTCTGGCTGGCGATGTCCTCGATGAGGTCGACGACCTGGCCGATCTTGCGGGCGGAATTGGACAGCCCCTCCACCACTGTCGTCGCGCTCTCCGCCTGCTGCAGCGCCTCCATGGAGATCTGCGTCGACTGGGCGACCTGGCCGCCGATCTCCTGCGCCGACGCGGCAAGCTCCTCCGCGGCGGAGGCGACGGCCTGAACGTTGGCGGAGGTCTCCTCCGCGGCGTGCGAGACCCGGTCGGACTGCGTGGTCGAGGTCTGCGCGTTGCCACGGAGCTGGCCGGCGCTCGATGAGAGCTGCGTCGCGGCCGCGGACAGCGTCCGCACCACCGAGTTCACGTCCTGCTCGAGCCGGGCGATCTGCCGCTCGATGGCATCCTTCTGGCTCTGTGCCCGGTCCTCGCGCTCCCGGCGGGCCGCGAGGCGCATCGTCTCGATCTCCTGCAGGCGGACCCGCAGCGCCTCGGCCGTCTTGGCGAGGGTGCCGATCTCGTCCTTGCGGTCGGTCCCCTCCACCTCGTGGTCGAGCTCGCCGACCTCGAGGTCGTGGATGCGGCTCGACACGAGGACCAGAGGACGGACGATCCTGGAGCTCGCGATCCAGTAGGACACGCCGAATCCGGCGACGATCGCGCCGACACCGCAGGCGATGATCGTCCAGAGCGCGGTCGCGCCCGCCGCCTCGCCGTCGTCCACGAGCTTCGTGAGGTTGTCGATCGACTGCGACCGATTGAAGTTCACCCGCTCGCGCGCGGCCTCGAGGGTGGCGCGCACCTTATCGAACGCGGAACCGGCGGCGCCGGCGTCGGACTGGAGGACCGGATCGTCGAGGGCCTCGTCGACCTCGGC
The DNA here is from genome assembly GCF_003258595.1 of Acuticoccus sediminis. Taxonomy (NCBI): domain Bacteria; kingdom Pseudomonadati; phylum Pseudomonadota; class Alphaproteobacteria; order Hyphomicrobiales; family Amorphaceae; genus Acuticoccus; species Acuticoccus sediminis. The sequence goes on along the minus strand of NZ_QHHQ01000007.1, from coordinate 212,838 downwards.
GAGGATCTCGGTGACCAGCGTCGCCAGCGAGCCCATGCCGGTCTGCCCGCGCATGCGGTCAAACTCGACGAGCTTGTCGCGGAGCTTCACGAGCGCCTTGTCCGACCTCGCGATGCGCCCGACGTCGTCCTGGACCTCGGCGACCGAATCGGCATCGGCGACACGGGAGATGTCCGATTCCAGCGTGCGCAACTCGCCTCCGATGTCGAGCACCGTGAACATCCGGGCCGCCGACTGTTTCAGCCCGGCGATGGATGCGTTCATGGACGAGGTCCCCGTGGCGGCGACCACGACGAGCGCGACGATCGCGACGCTCATGATCGCGACGATGGTGAGAATGCGCAGTAGTACTGACATCGGGATGCGGTCCTCTTGAGAGCGGTTAGTTCGCCGGGCCCCCTCCATGGGAACCCACGGCCATCGACCCGCCTCCGGCATCGGGATTGCGGGCAGCGTCTTGCGTGACGCCCGCGCTCTGGGCGGCGGCTGCCACCTTGCGCATCGCGTCGGGGTCGGTGAGGTTGATGTAGTTGAGGCCGTCGACCAGGAGGTCCTGGACGACCTCGGCGCCCATCCGCTCGTTGACCTTGCCCCTCACCTCTTCGGCGAAGGTCGTCAGGTCGAGCCGGGAGAGCTTGCCGAAATCGGTCTCGGCGCGCGAATAGAGCGTGCGGAAGATTTCGTCGGTCAGGAACGGGTCGGGCTCGGACGCCAGGGAGCGCAGCACCGCCGTGTCGGCCGTGTAGACCATGCGCACGACGACGTAGCCTTCGACCCGGCCGTTCTCGACGACGGGCACGCTCATCGTCGGCAGCGAGGTGTAACGCAGCCCCTCCAGCTTGGGCTTGGCGTCTTCCTCCCCGGCACTGAGCTTGAAGGATGCGGCCGCGTAGCCCGCCCCCAGCGTCACGACGACCGCCCACATGCCGACGAGGAGCGCTCCCCTCACTGCAGCGCCTCCAGGCCGGACATCATCCGCGGGCGCGGCTCGTAGGTGCCGTCCGATTCCTCGGCGAGGACCGCCTCGGTGACGATCTCGGCGATGACGCGCGCGGCCTCGAGGCGGCGCATCAGCAGCTTCTCCTCGGTGGCGAGCTTGGTGCGCAGGCGGCGGACCTGCTCGAGGAGCTGCTCATCGTCGCCCGGCCGGTAGTGGCCGAGCCGCGACAGCTCGAGCAGCGCGCGCCCCTTGGCGTCGGCGAGGGCCTTGTCGTCGATGCTGGCACTCGCCTTCATCGCGGCGATGGAGGTGTCGATCAGGCCTTCGAGGCGGCTGACAGCGCTGGTGATCCCGGTCGTCATGACCCGTCTCCTGTTCGCTCTGCGAGCGTGGTGTTGATGATGTCGGCGATGCCGATGCCGCCGGCGGCGGCCACCTCGGATGCGAGGTGTTGCGCAAATACGCCGCGCCACAGGCGGCCGGCCTGGCCGCCCCACACAATCGAATCCTCGCTCGGCAGCAGGTGCTGAATGAACGAGGTCAGAGCGACGGCCTCGAACTCCTGGCCGACGGACGTGTCCCGCTGCGCGCGCATGGCGGACGATGCCGCGGCCCGGATGGCCTCGGCGAACTCCGGATGCGCGGCGCCGGTCCCGGCCGGATGCGCGGCGCGGGACGAGGGCAGGGGCGGAGTGAGGTCCGCCGACGGGAGGGCGTTGATGGGGGGTATGGTCGTCATCGTCTCGGTTTCGACCTCTCAGCGCTCGGGGCGACGTTACGAAGGGTGGCTGGCGACAGGCTTGCGTGGTTCCGCGCTCACCGCCGCCGGGGAGAACTGACAAGAATTTCAATGCTCTGACGCTCGGCCTTGCGCCGCGCTTGCAGGCTGGCGGCGGCCGCGCGCTCCTCCAGCACCTCGGCGGTCCGATCCTCGCGGGCATGCTGGCCCGCGCGCTCGTCGGCGACGCGCCGCAGCCGCTCCGTGGTGCGCCCGTTGCGCCGCAGCGTCTCGGCCATCGAGGACACCGCGAAGCCGTGCAGGACGCTGGTCTCGTTCAGTGCGCTGAGGATCTCGTCCGCCTGCGCGCGGCTGTCCTCGTAGCGGGCGTTGGCGGCGATGCTCTCAGCCTTGGCGAGGTCCGCCAGCGCGCGCTGCGCCCGCGCCAGGCGCGCCAGCCGCTCGGGCCGCTTCATAGCGCCCCCGTCAGCTGACGGAAGGCGTCGGAGAAGGCGACCATCACCTCCCGGATCGCGAGCGCCATCATGATGAGGCCGCCAGCGGTGACGAACGGCAGCGACACGAAGAACACCGGGATCGACGGCGTCAGCTTGTTGGTGATGCCGATCGCGAAGTTCACCACCACCGAATAGATGAGGAACGGCGCGGCGAGCCGCAGCGCCACGAAGAAGGCGGCCGCGAGCTGGTCCGTGACCGACACCAGCGACTGCCGGACGTCGAGCACCGCGCCGGGCGCCAGCACCCGGTAGGAGCCGACGAGGGCGCGCAGGATCTCGTAGTGCAGGTCCGCGACGAAGATGATGACGGTCGCCGTCGCCATGAAGAGCGTCGCCGCCGCCTGCCCCTGCTCGCCGGCCTCCAGCGTCAGACCCGGCACGCCGCCGAGGCCGATGGCGTTGGCGATCCCCACAGAGATCGTCTGCAGCGCCATCATGAGGCAGCGAGACAGGAGCCCGATGAGGAAGCCGATGATCGTCTCGGTGACGAGGACCGCGACGAGGTCGCCCGGCGTCGCCTGCCCCACCGCATCGACCGCCCGGTCGAGGACGAGCGGCGCGACCGCGAGCGCGATGCCGAGCGCGACGAAGAGCTTCACCTGCACTGGCGCGCGCATGGAGGACAGCCCCGGCGCGATCATGAACACCCCGCCGACGCGGGCGAACACGACGGCGAGCACCAGGGCGTCGGGCCCCGGCTCGGTCACGAGATGGCGCCGATCGGCTGGACGGTGGTGCCGCGGGCGATCTCGAGGTGCGACAGGACCGGAATCGAGGGGAACATCCGCTCGATGATGAGGCGCACATAGGGCCGTGCGTCCGGTGCCGTGACGATGGCGAAGCGCGCGTGGATCGCCAGCATCTCGTTGATGACCTTCGAGGCGGCCTCGCCGAACTCCTCGACGATCCGCGGGTCCATGGCGAGCTCGATCACCTCGCCCTTGGCGTCGCGCTTCAGCCCCTGGTGGAACGCGAGGTCCCAGCGGTTGCCGAGCCGCAGCACATGGAGCGAGCCGTTCTCGGCGAGGTCGCCGCAGATCTGCTGCGCCATGCGGATGCGCACGTGCTCGGCCACCACCTCGGCCCGACGGGCATGCGGTGCCACTTCCGCGATCGCCTCGAGGATGAGGTGGAGGTTGCGGATGGAGACGCGTTCGGCGAGCAGCAGCTTCAGCACCGCCTGGAGGCCGGAGTTGGAGATCTGCGACGGCACGATCTCCTCGATGAGGCGCTTGTATTCCGGATCCAGCCGGTCGAGCAGCGCGCGCATGTCCTTGTAGGAGAGGAGCTGCGCGAGGTTGTTGCGGGTGATCTCGACGAGGTGGGTCAGGACGACAGAGAGGTTGTCGATGGGGACGAAGCCGTCGCGCTTAACGTCCGCCGCGAAGGCCTCGTTGATCCACACCGCCTTCATGCCGAACGCGGGGTCGCGGGTCTCGTCGTGCGGCACCTGCGGCGGCGGCGCCTCGGCGGTGACGATGAGGTAGTCGCCGACGCGCAGCTCATGGCTCCCGACCGCAGTGCCGTGGATGTGGATCTCGTAGCCCTTGGAGGGGACGGTCAGGCTTTCGGTGACCTTGATCTCGGGGATCACGAAGCCGAACTCGCGCGCGAACTTGCGGCGGATCTTCGCCACGCGGTGCGCAAGCTCGGTCGGCGAGCGCAGCACGGTGCGGGCGAGCTGCTTGCCGACGACGAGCTCGATCTCGGGAATGTCGAGCTCGGCCTTCACCGAATCCTTCTGGGTGCGTGCCTCCTCGTCGGCCTTGCGTTCGGCCGCCGCCTTCTCCGCCGCGGCCTCGGCCCTGCGCTGCCGCGGGATCGTATAGGCGACGAAGGCGAGGATGCTCGCCAGGATGACGAACGGGATGGTCGGCAGCCCGGGGAAGATCGCGAACAGCGCCATCAGCCCGGCCGCCATCAGCAGCGCCTTGGGGTAGGCGCCGAGCTGGCCGAGGATCGCCTTGTCGGCCGATCCGCGCGTGCCGCCCTTGGACACGAGGAGACCCGCCGCGAGCGAGATGACGAGCGCCGGGATCTGCCCGACCAGGCCGTCGCCCACCGACAGGCGGGTGAACACGTCCGCCGCCTTCGACAGCGGCATGTCGTGCCGCGTCGTCGCGATGACGATGCCGCCGAAGATGTTCACCGCGATGACGATGAGCGAGGCGACCGCCTCCCCGCGCACGAACTTCGACGCGCCGTCCATGGAGCCGAAGAAGGAGGACTCCTCCTCGAGCTCGCGGCGGCGGCGCTGCGCCTCGGCGTCGTTGATGAGGCCCGACGACAGGTCCGCGTCGATCGCCATCTGTTTGCCCGGAATGGCGTCCAGGGTGAAGCGCGCGCCGACCTCGGCGATCCGGGTGGCGCCCTTCGTGATCACGAGGAAGTTGACGATCACGAGGATCAGGAACACCACGATGCCGATGACGAAGTCGCCGGACATCAGGAAGTTCGAGAAGCCGGCGATGACGTTGCCCGCCGCCGTGACGCCCTCGTGGCCATGCGACAGGATGAGCCGCGTGGTCGCGATGGTGATCGCGAGCCGCATCATCGTCGCCATCAGCAGGATCGTCGGGAAGGACGAGAACTCGAGCGGCTTCTCGATCCACAGCGCCACCATGAGGATCAGCACCGACAGCGCGATCGACAGCGCCAGCGACACGTCGATGAGGAAGGTCGGAATCGGCAGGATCAGCACCGCGAGCATGCCGACGACGCCGATCGCGAAGGCGACGTCGCGCATGCCGGCGGGCACGATCCCGGCAAACGGCTTCGGGGTTACGGATTGTATCGACATCAGCCTCTCGCCCTCATGGCGAAGCCGGGCGGACGGCGGGAACGGTCCGTCACGCTTGCTTCGGTTTGGCTGCAATGTCGCGGCTGACGCTGTGGCGAGGCTGACCGGGGTCGACCGGATGCCGCATGGCAGAAATTATGGCGGCGATTCGGCGCGATGCGGTCAATATTTGCCTCGCCACACGCATCTCGGGTTGAGTTCTCGCATCGCGCGAGCGACCTTGCCGATGGCCATTCCCGGATCGGGCGGCCTACGAGATTCGATGTTCCGCTTCGCTGGAGTGGGGAGTTGCGCCACCTCGATCCGACACAGAAGACGCGTCCCATGGTCGACATCGGCCGTCTGACTCGTGGCACAAGCCTGGCGAGCGGGGTCGGTTTCGTCCTGGCGCTGCTGTTCGGCATCCTGACGCCGGCGGTCCTCGCGATCGTCCACGCACTGAGCCTCGCGTCGGTGTCGTTCGACGCGGCGATCGTCATCGCCATGGTCGCGATCGCGTCGATCACCCTCCTGGCGATCTCCTGCCGCCGCCGGCTGGTGCGCATCTCCGAGGCGATCGACGCGATCCAGTGCTCCATCGCCATCTATGACGAGAGCGACCGCCTGATGCTCGGCAACAAGCGGTACTGCGAGGTCCTCGGCCTCCCGCCGGAGGAGATGCAGCCCGGAACGTCCTATTCCGACATCGTCCGCCGGTCGCTGGTGAAGTACCTGCCGCCCGACAGGATCGAGGCCGAGCTCGCCCGACGCCTCACCCTCCACCAGAGCGCCGACGGGCGGCCGGCCGACCGCCTCTACCCCAACAACCGCTGGGAGCGGGTGACGAAGACGCGCCTGCCGAGCGGGCTCAACGTCGGCATCGCGGTCGACGTCACCGAGTACTATACGCTGAAGGACCAGCTCGACATGGAGGCGCGGCGCTTCTCGGCGCTCGCGCGCGGCGCCCCGGTCGGCATCTGCCTCGTCGACGAGCACAGCGCCATCCAGTTCGTCAACGACGCGCTCGTCACGATGATGGGGGCGGACAACGGGGAGGCGCTCATCGAAAGTGCCGCGACATTCTCCGTCGACCGGTCCGAGGTGAAGAGCTTCCGCGGCCTGATCGCCCGGCTCCGCACCACGCTCGCCGAGACCGAGGTGAAGCTCGACGTGCGCGGCACGACGCGCCACATCATCGTGCGCAAGGCGTTCGTGCCGATCGCCGACAGTGCCGGCCGCGGCGCCGCCGTTTCGGCGTCATCGGCCGCGGACACGGCCGAGAACCTCCTCATCTTCGTCGACATCACCAAGCGCAAGACCGCCGAGGCGCGGATCTCCTACCTCGCCCTGCACGATCCGCTGACCGGCGCGCTCAACCGCGTCGCCTTCGCCGAGGACCTCGACCATGCCTCGGCGGGCGCCGACATGAAGAGCCCCGCCGCGCTGATCGCCATCGACCTCGACCGCTTCAAGCCGGTCAACGACCTGCACGGCCACGCCGTCGGCGACGAGCTCCTGTGCCGCGTGGTCGAGCGCATCGGCGCCGGCATCCCCGGCGACTGCCGCCTCTACCGGATCGGCGGCGACGAGTTTGCCGTGCTCTGCCCGCCGCCGTCGGGCGTGAACGCGATGGCGTTCGCCCGCACCATCCTCGAGCGGCTGACCGAGCCTTTCAGCATCGAGGGGAGCCGCATCCTCATCGGCGCCAGCGTCGGCATCAGCTCCCTCCCCTCCGACACCGACAATCCGCAGACCCTGATCCACTACGCGGACCTCGCCCTCTACCAGGGCAAGAGCCGTGGCGGCGGCACCGTCCACGCCTTCAGTCCGGCGGTCCTGTCGAGCGCCGACACGCGCCGCATCATGGAGTTCGAGCTCGCCGAGGCGCTGGAGAACGGCGACATCGACATCGTCATGCAGCCGATCTTCGGCCTCGACCGCGAGCACCCTCTCGCCGCCGAGACGCTCGCCCGCTGGACCAACCGGCGCACCGGCGAGAGCATCTCGCCCGCGACCTTCATCCCCGTGGCGGAGGCCGCCAACCTCATCACCCGGCTGGACCTCACGGTGTTCCGCCGCGCGATCGCCACCTATGCCGAGCTGACGGCGGCCGGATGCGGGTTCCCCACGCTCATGGTCAACGTCTCGGTGCGGACGCTGGAGCAGTGCGACGTCGTCGACCTGGTCCGCGAGACGCTGGAGCGGCACGGCGTGGCGGGAACCTCGGTCGTGATGGAGGTGACGGAGAACTTCGTCATCCACGACGCCCACCGGCTGTCGGAGACGATGCAGGCGATCAGCCAGTTCGGGATCCGCTTCGCGCTCGACGACTTCGGCATCGGATACACCTCGCTGCGGATGCTCGCGGACCTTCCTGTGAGCTACCTGAAGATCGACCAGTCCTTCGTGCGCGATCTCTCCAACCCCGACCATCGGCGCCAGCACCGCATCATCCGCGCCATCGTCGAGCTGGCGAGCCAGCTCGAGCTGCACGTCGTCGCCGAGGGCATCGAGGACGAGGCGACGTTCGACCAGCTCCGCGAGCTGGGCTGCGAGCTGTTCCAGGGCTTCCTGCTCGGCCGGCCGGCGTCCGCAGCGGCCTGGTCGGGCGGCAAGGTCGGCGTCGGCAAGGGCACGGCCGCGGCCTGACGGGCACCCGCCGTCGGCCACGCGCGCAGGCCCGCGACATTGCGCATCAGCTCCGACCGCCAGCCGTCTTGCACGCGGCGCGCCGCCTCGGCATCGTGCCGGCGGATGGAGGTGCCCCTTGAATATTGCGATGTGGTCCGGGCCGCGGAATCTTTCGACGGCGATGATGTACTCGTTCGGCGCGCGCAGCGACTGCGCGGTGTGGGACGAGCCCTTTTACGCCGCCTATCTCGCCCGCACGGGCCTCGACCACCCGATGACCGACGCGATCATCGCCGCGGGCGAGCCTGACCCTGCGGTCGTCGCCGCGCGCTGTGCCGGCACCCCGCCCCACGGCAAGACGCACTTCTACCAGAAGCACATGGCCCACCACATGCTGCCGGGCGACGACTTCTCCTGGATGGAGGGGCTGACGCACGTCTTCCTGATCCGCCATCCGGCGCGGGTGCTGGCGAGCTACGACGTGAAGCGCGAGAACCCGACCCTGTCGGACATCGGCTTCGAGCAGCAGAAGACGATCTACGACCGCGTGCGCGAGATGACCGGCACGGATCCGGTGGTCATCGATTCCAACGACATCCGCGCCGATCCCGCCGGGGCGCTGCGGCGCCTGTGCGAAGCGATCGGCCTGCCGTTCGACGAGGCGATGCTGTCCTGGCCCGCGGGCGGGCACGCGGACGACGGCGTCTGGGCCGCGCACTGGTACGGCGCGGTGCACAAGAGCACGGGGTTCGCCGGCGCGGAGGGGCCGTTGCCGGAGACGGGCGAGCACCTCGCCGGCGTGCTCGCCGAAGCGCTCCCCTTCTACGAGGACCTGCGCCAGCGGGCGATCTGACCGCCCGCCGGCGCCGCCCTCACGCGGGGCGGCCGGCGCCCGGCCAGGTGTCGCCGAGGCGGTAGCCGCGCGGCCACGGGTCGTCCGGGTCCAGCAGGAGCTGGCGCGTGTCGGTGATCCACGCGCGTCCGGCGATCGACGGGACGATGGCCGGCGTCCCGGCGAGATCGACCACCGCCTCGATGGCGCAGCGGAAGCGGCTGCCGAGGATCGAGACACCGACGAACGGCTCGCCGGGCTTCAGCTCCCCGCGCGCGTGCATCGTCGCCATGCGGGCCGAGCAGCCGGTCCCGGTCGGCGAGCGGTCGAGTTTGCCGGGTGCGATGGCGACGGTGTTCCGGCCGACCTTCACCCCGTCCTTCACCTCGACCGGCAGAGTGAACTGGCAGAACGAGACGTGCGTCCAGTCGGGCTGCGCCGGATGGGTGAAGCCGAGCTGCTCGGTCGCGGCAGCGGTGAGGCGCATGCCCGTCGCCGTCAGGTCCGCCGCCTCGTCCGGCGTCACCGCGAAACCCAGCCGCCGGGCGTCGACGATGACGAAGCTGTCGCCGCCATAGGCGATGTCGACCGTGAGGGAGCCGAGGCCCTCGACCTCCAGCGGCGCGTCGAGCCGCGCGGCGAAGCTCGGGTGGTTGGTGACACGGATCTCCTCGGCCTTGCCGTCCCGGCAGGTGGCGAGGATGTCGACGGTCCCGCCCGGCGCCTCGATCCGGAACCGGGTCTCCGGCTCGCTCATGGGGACGATCCCGGTGTCGAGCAGCACGGTCGCGACGCAGATCGAGTTGGAGCCCGACATCGGCGGGGTATGGACCGGCTCCATGATGATGTAGCCCATCGCCGCCGTCGGATCCTTAGGCGGGACGAGCAGGTTCACATGGCGGAAGACGCCCCCGCGCGGCTCGTTGAGGACGAAGTCCCGCAGCCCGTTGTCCCGCGCGATCCAGCGGGACTGCTCCCACAGCGTATCCCCGGGAGGCGGCGCGACGCCGCCGACGATAACGTCACCGACTTCGCCTTCGGCATGACAGCCGACGATGTGGATGGAGGTGCGGGTGCGCATGGGCTCACTTCGGGCGCGCCGGCTGACCACCTGCGCGCTTCTCCAGGGTGGAACGCGAACTTCTACCCGACCGCGCTCACGATACGAATTCCGAAATCTGCACGCGCGTCAGCCCCCGGAACCGACTGTCGGGCGCGCCGAGGACGAACAGGCAGAATCTTCAGCGCCCGCCGGCCCTTGTCCGAGGGGATTATGCCGGCCTCTTTTCGCCGCGCTTGTTCTTGCGTGTATAGCGGCTCTGATAATCTCGCCGTTGCCTGGCGATTTCGTGCAGGACGATCCCGGTCGTGGTGCCGAGGTTGAGGCGTTCGACCATGCCGTACATCGGGATCGTCACGTTGAGTTCGCTTCGTTCGGCCATGAAGTCGCTGATCCCGGTGGCTTCCGATCCGAACCAGACGGCCAGCTTGGGATAGACGGTGTAATCGCCCTCATGGAGGACGACGTTCGTCTTCCCCTTCTGGTGCGGCGACGTGACGATCGAGCTGAAGTTCTTGAATCGAAGGTGCTCGAAGCATTCTTCGGAGGAGTCGAAGCGCTTCACGAAGCTCCACTTCACCGCCGAGACGGACGATTTGAAGATCGTCCCGCGATCGCGCATGTCCTGCCAATCGTCGGGAAGCGCACGCTGCGGATCGACGATGTAGGTCTTCTCCACCCCGAGCGCGTCGACGTTCCGGATGACCGCTCCGATGTTTCGAAAATCGTGCGGCCGTTCGAGGACGGCGATGAGGTGCTTGCAGCGGAAGGGCTTCAGGGCTTCAGCGCGTCGGCACGCCGGCGCGCTGAAGTTTTCTCGCGAGCGACATCATCGAGGGCTGGACTGACCCGGTCGGGATCAGACTCCATCTCGTGTCTCCTGCTGGATCGGCGGGGGCCCCTACCCCAGCGCAGCCTGCGCCGCCGCGAGGCGGGCGATCGGCACGCGGAACGGGGAGCACGACACGTAGTCGAGCTTGACCGTCTCGCAGAACTTGATCGAGGCCGGGTCACCGCCGTGCTCGCCGCAGATGCCGAGCTTGATGTCGGGACGCGTCGCGCGGCCCCGCTCGGCGCCGATGCGGATCAGCTCGCCCACGCCCTCGGTGTCCAGCGACACGAACGGGTCGACGTCGATGATCGCCTCGCGCAGGTACGAGCCCAGGAACACGCCCGCGTCGTCGCGCGAGATGCCGAAGGTCGTCTGCGTCAGGTCGTTGGTGCCGAACGAGAAGAACTCGGCCTGCTCGGCGATCTTGTCGGCGTTGAGCGCCGCGCGCGGCAGCTCGACCATCGTGCCCACCTGGTAGGTGAACGTCTGGCCGGTCTCCTCGCTCACCGCCTTCGCCGTCGCGTCGATGCGCTTCTTGACGAACTCCAGCTCCGACTTGAGGCCCACCAGCGGCACCATCACCTCAGGCACCACCGGCGCGCCCGTCTTCTGCGCCGCCGCGATGGCGGCCTCGAAGATGGCGCGGGCCTGCATCTCGGCGATCTCCGGGTAGGAGACGGCGAGGCGCACGCCGCGGTGGCCGAGCATCGGGTTGAACTCGGCGAGCATCCGGGCGCGGTTCTTCAGCTTCTCCGGGTCGGCGCCGAGCGCCCTCGCGACGTCAGAGATCTCCTCGTCCGTGTGCGGGATGAACTCGTGAAGCGGCGGGTCGAGGAGGCGGATCGTGACGGGAAGGCCGGCCATGATCTCGAACAGCTGGGTGAAGTCCTCGCGCTGCATCGGGAGCAGCTTGTCGAGGGCGGCGCGGCGGCCGTCCGTGTCGTCGGCGAGGATCATCTCGCGCATCGCCATGATGCGGGCCGGATCGAAGAACATGTGCTCCGTGCGGCAGAGGCCGATGCCCTCGGCACCGAACTCGCGCGCGGTCTTGGCGTCGTGCGGGGTGTCGGCGTTGGTGCGCACCCGCATGCGGCGCGTCCCGTCGGCCCAGCCCATGAGGCGCTGGAAGTCGCCGGAGAGCTCCGGCTTCAGCATCGGCACCTCGCCGACGAACACCTCGCCGGTGCCGCCGTCGATCGTGATCTTGTCGCCCGCCTTCAGCGTCACGCCGTTCGAGGAGATCGTCCCCTTGGCGTAGTCGATCTTCACGCCGCCCGCGCCCGAGACGCAGGGCTTGCCCATGCCGCGCGCGACGACGGCCGCGTGGGACGTCATTCCACCACGGGTTGTGAAGATACCACCCGCCGCGTGCATACCTGAAATGTCCTCAGGCGACGTCTCGATGCGGCAGAGGATGCAGGGCCGGCCCGACGCGGCGAGGCGCTCGGCCTCCTCCGAGGTGAACACGATCTCGCCCGACGCCGCGCCCGGGGACGCCGGCAGCGCCTTGGCGAACTGGTCGGTCTTGGCCTTCGGGTCGATCATCGGGTGTAGGAGCTGGTCGAGCGAGTTCGGCTCGATCCGCTTCACCGCCTCGTCCTCGGAGATGAGGCCCTCGTCCACCATGTCGACGGCGATCTTCAGCGCCGCCTTGGCGGTGCGCTTGCCGGCGCGGGTCTGCAGCATCCACAGCTTTCCGCGCTCGATGGTGAACTCGAGGTCCTGGACGTCGCGGTAGTGCCCCTCGAGCTTGTCGCAGACCTCGCGGAACTGCTTGAACGCGTCGGGGAGCGAGCGCTCCAGCGAGGGACGCTCCGAACCGGCCTCGATGCGTGCGCGCTCGGTGATGTCCTGCGGGGTGCGGATGCCGGCGACGACGTCCTCGCCCTGGGCGTTGATCAGGAACTCGCCGTAGAGCTGCTTCTCGCCGGTCGACGGGTTGCGGGTGAAGGCGACACCCGTCGCGGACGTGTCGCCCATGTTGCCGAACACCATCGCCTGCACGGTCACCGCGGTGCCCCAGCGCTCGGGGATCTGGTGCAGCCGGCGGTAGGTGATCGCGCGGTCGTTGCGCCAGGAGCCGAACACGGCGCCGATCGCGCCCCAGAGCTGGTCCTTGGGGTCCTGCGGGAACGGCTTGCCGGTCTCCTTGAGGACCAGCTCCTTGTAGACCTCGATCAGGCCGCGCCAGTCGTCGGCGGTGAGCTCGGTGTCGAGCTCGATGCCCTTCTCTTCCTTGAGGGCCTCGAGATGCTCGTCGAAATTCCTCATTTCGACACCGAGCACAACGTCGCCGTACATCTGAATGAAGCGACGATAGGAATCGACGGCGAACCGCTCGTCGCCGGCGTTCTCGGCGAGGGCGCCGACCGTGTCGTCGTTCAGTCCGAGGTTGAGGACCGTGTCCATCATGCCGGGCATCGAGATCCGGGCGCCGGAACGGACGGAGACGAGGAGCGGCATCTTGGGGTCACCGAAGGTGCGGCCCGTCGACGCTGCGATCTTGTCGAGGGCGGCGTTCACCTCCGCTTCGAGCTCCGGCGGATAGTTCCGGTCATGCTCGTAAAAGTAGGTGCAGACTTCGGTCGTGATCGTCATCCCCGGCGGGACGGGGAGCCCGAGGCTCGCCATTTCGGCAAGGTTTGCGCCCTTGCCGCCCAGGAGGTCCCGTTGGCTTGCATCACCCTCGGCTGAACCGTCGCCGAACGTGTACACCCATTTGCCCATGTGTGTGTTCCCCTACTGCCGAACGTCACCGTATAATGAAGCTTAGGTCATCTGGAAACGGTCACCACCCTCTACCCTTGCGCTCGGCGTTGCAGTGGTGAACGGTGGCGCCTAAGTCGCAAATCAGTTTTCGTGTTCAAGTTGCGCAACCGCGCGCGTTCCGACGGAAGGGGTCCACCTTGCCACTGCGCACAAAGGTATCGATCGGTCTGGCGTTTGCCCTGGCGCTCTCCGGCTCTGCCGTTGCGGCTCCGGGAAATGAGCCGGCGGGCATCGGGGAAGCCGTCGACCCGGTCGAGGCGTTGGGTCTGGGTTCGCTGAGCGGGTACTACCTCGCGGCCCGGCATGCCCGCTTCAACCAGGACATTTCGGCCGCCGCCGGCTTCTACGTCGCCGCGCTGGACAAGGACCGGAAGAACCCGGACCTGCTGGACACGTCGCTCGTCCTCAACGTCGCCTCCGGCAACATGCGCCGCGCCGTCCCCCTCGCCGAGGAGCTGCTGCGCTCCGAGCCGGACAACTGGGTCGCGCTGACCACCCTCGCCGTCGAACAGATCCGCAACGGCGAGCGCGCCGCCGCGCTCGAGACGCTCGGCAACCTCGACAATGTGGGCGGGCAGATCCAGGAGCTGATCGCCGGCCTCCTCGAGGCATGGGTGAAGGTCGGCCAGGGCAAGACGAAGGAGGCCCTCGCCGATCTCGAGGAGCTCGGCAAGCCGAACCTCTACAAACCGTCGACCATCCTCCACAGCGGCCTCATCGCCGACTACGCGGGGATGAACGCCGGGGCGGTGCGCGATCTCGGCGCCTCGTTCGAGCGTGACGCCGGCTCGCCGCGCATCGTCGAGGCGTTCGTGCGCGGCCTCGCCCGCGCCGGCGAGATGGACCGCGCCCGCAAGGTCCTCGACGAGTTCGAGGAGCGGCTCGGCGGCAACGACCAGTTCACGGTGTCGGTCCGCGAAGCGCTCGACGCCGGCGACGTCGCCCCGCTGATCGCCTCGCCCGTCGAGGGTGTGGCCGAGGCGCTCTACGGCCTCGGCACCGCCTACGCCCGTGACGGCGGCAACGCCCAGGCGGCGGCCCTCTTCCAGCTCGCCCTCTACCTCGACCCGGAGAGCTATTTCGCCTCCATGGCGCTCGGCCAGGTGATGGAGTCGCTGCGTCAGTACGAGGCGGCGATCGGGATCTACCGCGCCATCCCCGCCGACCACCCCCTCTCGCGCAGCGCCCGCGTCCAGGAGGCCCTGAACCTCAACGCGCTCGACCGCAACGAGGAGGCGATCCGCCTGCTCGAGCAGGCCGTGAAGGACGACCCGTCGGACATCTCCACCACCGTGGTGCTCGGCAACGTCTACCGCGACATGGAGAACTACAAGGACGCCCGCGCGACCTACAGCAAGGCGATCGACGCGCTCGGCAACGTGCCGGCCGCCTACTGGTCGCTGTACTACTTCCGTGGCATCGCCCGCGAACGGACGGACGAGTGGCCGGGCGCCGAGCGGGACTTCCGCCTCGCCCTCACCTACCGGCCGGACAACGCGCATACGCTGAACTACCTCGGCTATTCGCTCATCGACCGGGGCGAGAAGCTCGACGAGGCCATCGACATGGTGCGGCGCGCCGTCGCGGCGGAGCCCGGCAACGGCTACATCGTCGACAGCCTGGGCTGGGCCTACTACCGCCTCGGGCGCTACCAGGACGCGGTGCGCGAGCTGGAGCGCGCGGTGAACCTGAAGCCGATCGACCCGGTGATCAACGATCACCTCGGCGACGCCTACTGGCAGGTGGGCCGCAAGCGCGAGGCGATGTTCCAGTGGTCGCACGCGGCCGAGTTCAAGCCGGACGACGAACTCGCCGCGACGATCCAGAAGAAGCTCCTCAGCGGGATGGAACCGCCGAAGACGGTGCAGGAGGCCTCCAACCAGCACGCGGCGTCGCAACACGGCGAGAACGGCGGCGAGGCGGCGAAGGCTCCGGCCGGCGAGACCCCGAAGACGCCTGCCGACGCGGCCCCGGCCGAAGCGGCTCCCGCTACCCCGGCGGACGACGACGAGACCAAGGCGGCCGAGTAGAGCTGCGACGCATGCGGGCGACCGACGGCCCACCGCCCCCGCCCGCATTGCGCCTGGCCGTCCCGGCCAAGGTCAACCTCGCGCTGCACGTCCTCGGGCGGCGCGAGAGCGGCTACCACGAACTGCAGAGCCTTGTGGCCTTCGCCGCCGTCACGGACGGCGACGAGGTCACCGTCCGCTTCTCCCCGCCTGACCGCGAGCGGTCCGACGACCGCCCGCCGCGGACGCCGGACTTCGTTGTCGGCGGCCCCTTCGCCGGCAGCGTGCCGCACGGTGCCGAGAACCTCGCCGTCGCCGCGGCGAGGCTCTGCCCCGAGATCGCGGCGGTCCATCTTACCAAGGGGCTGCCGGTGGCCGCCGGGATCGGCGGCGGCTCGGCCGACGCGGCCGCCGTCCTGAGGGCGGCAGCGATCCACCGCGGCATCGCCGCGTCGGACTTCGCGGCGGACGGCCTCTCCCTCGGCGCCGACATCCCGGTGTGCCTCGACGGACGGCCGTCGATCATGGAGGGTATCGGCGAGGTTCTGCGCCCCGCCGAGTTGCCGCCGGTTGCCGGCATCCTCGTCAATCCCGGCGTCCCGCTCGCGACGGCGGACGTCTTCCGCGCGCTCCGGAAGCGCGACAATCCCCCCTTCGAGATGCCGCCGCTCGCTGACGCCGGGGCGCTGTGCGACTGGCTCGCCGGCACACGCAACGATCTCGAGGCGCCCGCCCGCGCCTGCTGCCCGGACATCGACGCCGTGCTGAACGCGGTCGCGGCAACGGAGGGGTGCGCGCTCGCCCGCATGTCGGGCTCGGGCCCGACGGTCTTCGGCCTCTTCCCGGACGCTGCCGCGCGGGACGCGGCGGTCGCACGGCTCGCGTCCGCGGCCCCCTCGCGCTGGTGGATCCGCGCCGTGCGTTTCTCGGGATCGGCCGACGGGCTGCCGCCGGCGGTTGAGATGGATGACGGCGCCCTCGCCCCCGCCGGCTGAGGCGAGCCCGCCGCGCCGGGCGCCACCGCGCCCGTCATGGCGGATCGCGCGGCCGCACGCTGCGCCAACCGCGGCCGGAAAACGTCAGCGATCCGACAATTCGGTGCCGATTCCGGCCTCGTTGAGCAATCGGCGCGCGTCTTCGGCACGTTCCCTATCGACGAGGACGCGTCGGGGGAGTACCCCGAGCGAACCTTCCAGGACGCTCATGTTCTGGTCGACGACGAGGTGAGCAATCTTTGCGTCAGACAGAAGCGCATCCACGAACGAGATCAGGACGAGGTCGTTTGTCCTTAAAAGTTCGTCCACGCGAGCTCCTTCGTGTATGCCTCACCCCGTCTCCACGGCGTGGCGTCGCCCAGCGGTGCGCGTCGACCCATAACTACAAGCCCATGGTTCTCTTCATGCAAAACCGAGCGAGTGAACAGCCGTGACGACGTCCGCGGCAATGGCGCCGGTCCCGACCAGCAGCATTGACCGGCTGGTGGAAAGCGTGGCCGATCGGATGGCCGAGGTCAACGCGCTCATCGCGTCGCACGCGGGCTCGGACGTCACCATGATCCCGGAGGTCGCCGACCACCTGATCTCCTCCGGCGGCAAGCGCATCCGCCCGATGCTGACCCTCGCCACCGCCAGGCTGTTCGACTATCGGGGCGACGGCGACGTGAAGCTCGCGACGGCGGTCGAGTACATGCACACCGCGACTCTCCTCCACGATGACGTCGTGGACGACAGCGCGATGCGCCGCGGCAAGCCGGCCGCGCGGATGATCTGGGGCAACCAGGCGAGCGTCCTCGTCGGCGACTTCCTGCTCGGCCAGGCCTTCAAGCTGATGGTGGACGTCGGCTCGCTGGAGGCGCTCGACGTCTTCTCGAGCGCCGCCGCGACGATTTCGGAAGGCGAGGTCCGCCAGCTCGCCGGCGCCAAGAACCTCTCGGTCGGCGAAGACCATTACATGGCCGTGATCGACGCCAAGACCGCGGCGCTCTTCGCGGCGGCGACGGCGGCCGGGCCGATCATCGCCCGCGCGGCGTCCTATCGCGCGCCGCTGGAATCCTACGGGCGCAACCTCGGCCTCGCCTTCCAGCTCATCGACGACGCGCTCGACTTCGGCGGCGACGCGGCCACCCTCGGCAAGAACGTCGGCGACGACCTGCGCGAGGGCAAGGCGACGCTGCCGGTGCTGCTCGCCTACGGGCGCGGCTCGGCCGAGGATCGCGCGTTCTGGGAGCGCTGCATCGAACGCAGCGAGGTGCAGGACGAGGACGTCCTCAAGGCCCGCGACCTCGTCCTGGCGACCGGCGCGCTGGCGGACACGCAAGCCCGGGCCCAGGAATTCGCGGATCGCGCGCTGGAGGATCTGAAGTCCGTCCCGCCGGCGCCGATGCGCGATGCCTTGGCGGAGGTCGTCGGCTTCGCTGTATCGCGCCTGCACTAGCAAGCATGTCCCCGATACATCGACTGGAAGACACCATGTATATTGCATATTGAGCAAGATAATGCGTGGGCTTTCTGTCTATCGCGATTTTGTCGGGGATTGTCCTTTTGATGTTTTTCCTATAGCATTTTCGAACATGACCGCAGATCTTGCGGCGCATGGACCAATAGCTGCCCGTCGACGCCGTTGCCGCGCATAGCACAGGGGACGACGGGCGCTGCTCCTGCTCTTGTTCGCGATTGTCCTGGAACCTTGCGGAATGTCGAGCCAAGCGCCGCGCGACCACACTGTGTCACCCACCGCCGAGCCGGGCTCCCGCCGGCAGCGGCACGAGCTGGCCCCCCATCTCTCCAAGGTGAATCTCCCCTGGCCGATCGCGGTGGCGCTGATGCGCTGGCTCGGCTCGGAGCAGCACGAGACCATCCTTCGCCTCGCCCGCCAGCTCGTCGACTGCCCGATCGCCTTCGTCTCGACCATGGTCGACGCCGACCACGGCTGCGCCGGCGGCGCGCCACAGGGCAACGCCCTGTGCGCCAAGGTGCATGACAGCGGCGACACCGTCTTCGTCGTCCCGGACGCGTCGAAGGACCCGCACTTCACCGAGGACCTGCTCGTCCACGGCTACCCGCACGCGAGATTCTTCGCCGGCGCGCCGATCCGTATCCAGGACCACGCCGTCGGCACGCTCTTCGTCCTCGACTACGGCCCGCGCGAGGCGCTGGAGGAGGACATCGTCGCGTCGTTCGCGATGCTCGCCCGCTTCGCCGGCCAGTCGGTGGAGGTGATGGCGCGGACGCTCTCCGCCCCCTCCAAGCGGGCCCAGCTCGAAGCGATGGCCGACCGCTCCAACGTCGCCGTCCTCAACGTGTCGAGCACCGGCAAAATCGAGCGGGCCAATCGCGCCGCGTGCCTCCTCTTGCGCATGCCCCACCACCAGCTTGTGAAGCAGTCGGTGCAGGACTTCGTCGTCGGCTGGAATTCGCTGGTCGGCGTGATGATGCGCAAGGCGCTCAACGCCGCCGACGCCCATGCCGAAAAGGTCAAGCCGCTATTGGTGGAGGTGACGACGCAGGACGGGGCGATCACCCCGTCCCGCGCGTCGATCGTGTGCCAGCTCGACGCCGGCCTCCCCCGCTACCGCGTGGTGCTCGAGGAGCTCCCCTGACCGGGCGGCCGTCCGTACGGCCGATGGCTTCCGCGGCTCAGTCGGCGGCAGTCGCCGCGGCACGGCGCTCGGCGCGGATCGCCTTCGCCAGACGCTCGTAGAACTTGTCGATCAGCCGGTCCGCCGCACCGTCGATCAGCCGGCCGCCGACCTTCGCCACCATGCCCGAGATCAGGATCGCGTAGCTGTAGCTCACGCGCGTCCCCCCCTCGACCGGCTCGAAGTCGATCCACCCCTCGCCGAAGGACTTGCCGAGCGGACCGTTCGCGCCGCCGAACAGCACGATGTGGCTCGGCTCGATCTCCTCGGCGAAACGCGCGGTCACCCGCCACGTGCCCTTGATTGGCCCGACGCCGATGGACACGTCCGCCGCATAGGTGCGGTCGTCCTCGCCCTCGACGCGATGCAGCGTCTCCGCGCCAGGGATGGCGGCGGACAGGCGCGCTTCATCCATGATGATGTCCCACAGCCGCTGGCGGCGGACGGGCACGACGGTCGATCCGCTGCTGCGCAGCCGGTGGCCCTTGCCCTCGGGCATCGTGGGCTCGGTCCGGCCGGCGCGCATCGGCGTTTCGGAGTGAGAAGGCGTATCGGTCACGGGGCGTATTTAATCATGGCTTCGTTACTTGAATAGAGGCCTCTCCTTGAAGCGGCCGGGGCCCAGCCCTATTCCCGGGCTTCAAGGAGTCTCCCATGACCAACATGATCGATCTGATCGGCAACACGCCCCTGGTGCGCCTGAAGCGTGCATCGGAGGAAACCGGCTGCACGATCCTCGGCAAGGCCGAATTCCTGAACCCGGGGCAATCGGTCAAGGACCGCGCCGCGCTCTTCATCATCCGCGATGCCGTCAAGCGCGGCACGCTCGAGCCCGGTGGCGTCATCGTGGAGGGGACCGCGGGCAACACAGGCATCGGGCTGGCGCTCGTCGGCAACGCCCTGGGCTTCCGCACCGTGATCGTCATTCCCGAGACGCAGAGCCAGGAGAAGAAGGACGCCATCCGCCAGGCGGGCGCCGAGCTCATCGAGGTGCCGGCGGTCCCCTACAAGAACCCCAACAACTACGTGAAGCTCTCCGGCCGCCTCGCCGCGGAGCTGGCGAAGACCGAGCCGCACGGCGCCATCTGGGCGAACCAGTTCGACAACACCGCCAACCGCGACGCCCACATCAACGGCACCGGCCCGGAGATCTGGGAGCAGACGCAGGGCAAGGTCGACGGCTTCATCTGCGCGGCCGGCTCCGGCGGGACGCTGGGCGGCGTGTCGATGGCGCTCAAGGCGCGCGGCGACGTGAAGATCGGCATCGCCGATCCGATGGGGGCGGCCCTCTACCACTGGTACAAGGACGGCGAGCTGCGCTCGGAGGGGTCCTCCATCACCGAGGGCATCGGCCAGGGCCGCATCACGGCGAACCTCGAGGGCGTCGAGGTCGACATGCCCTACCAGATCACCGACGCCGAGGCGCTGCCGCTGGTCTACGACCTCATCCGCGAGGAGGGCATGGTGCTCGGCGGGTCCTCCGCCATCAACATCGCCGGCGCGATCCGCATGGCGAAGGACATGGGCCCGGGCCACACCATCGTGACCGTCCTGTGCGACTACGGCTACCGCTACGCGTCGAAGATGTTCAACCCGGACTTCCTGCGCTCCAAGGACCTCCCGGTCCCCGGCTGGCTGGAGACCACGGTCGACATCAAGGTCCCGTTCGAGGACGCTTGATCTCACCCGCGCGGCGGGCGATGACGCGGTCATAAGACGAGCTTCGACCGCGTCGTCATTTCCATAAGAGGCAATCTATGGATCTTCAGGGTGGGTGCTACTGCGGCGCGCTGCGCTACCGCGTGACCGCCGAGCCGGTCTTCAAGGGCGAATGCCACTGCCGGGAGTGCCAGTATATCTCCGGCGGCGGCCCCAATTTCTTCATGATCGTGCCGCCCGGCGGCTTCGAATACACCGTGGGGTCACCCAGTGCGTTCGCGCGGTCCGACCTCGAGGCCCCCGTGACGCGGGAGTTCTGCGGCACCTGCGGGACCCACATCGCGACCTGGCGGCCCGGCGTCGACGGCCCGATCCTCAAGATCGGCACCCTCGACGATCCGGCGCAGTTCGGGGGTCCCCAGGCGGCGATCTATATGGTCGACTGCCAGCCCTTCCATGTCCTCCCCGAGGGCCTTCCGACGTTCGAGTACCTCCCACAACGATGAGGCAGCCATGACGACCCCTCTGTTCCGTGACGATCCCTATCTCGAGACGGCGCCGGCGCGCGTCGTGGAGGTCGGCGACGGGTGGGTCGTACTGGACCGCTCGCTGTTCTACGCCGCGGGCGGCGGCCAGCCCGGTGATACGGGCCGGCTGGAGCTCCCCGGCGGCGGAACCGTCCCGGTGACCGACGCCCGCTACGGCGAGGATCGGACGGCGATCCGCCTGATGGTGGAGGCGGTGCCCGAGGTGGGCGCCGAGGTGGTCCAGCACCTCGACTTCGCCCGCCGTCACCGCCTGATGCGCATGCACACGGCGCTGCACCTCCTCTCGGTGGCGCTCCCCTTCCCCGTCACCGGCGGGCAGATCGGCGAGACCGAGGGCCGGCTCGACTTCGACCTCCCCGAGAACCCCGACAAGGACGAGGTGACCGCCAAGGTGATGGCTCTCGTCGAGGGCGACCATCCCGTCACCACGGAGTGGATCACCGACGAGGAGCTCGACGCGAACCCGGACCTCGTGAAGACGATGGCGGTGAAGCCGCCGCGCGGGTCGGGCCGGGTGCGCCTCGTCCGGATCGGCGAGATCGACCTGCAGCCGTGCGGCGGCACGCATGTCGCCTCCACCGCGGAGATCGGTGCGGTCGCCGTGACGAAGATCGAAAAGAAGGGCCGGCAGAATCGCCGCGTCCGTTTGGGATGGGTGGAATGATGTTGATCACGCCGCAGGAGCTGAACGCCGCGCTCGGCGACGTCGTGGTGCTGGACGCGTCCTGGCACATGCCCGACACCAGGCGCGACGGCAACGCCGAGTTCCTCGCCGAGCACATCCCCGGCGCCCGCCGGTTCGACGTCGACGCGATCGCCGACACCACCAGCGGACTGCCCCACACCCTCCCCTCGCCGGAGATGTTCGCCGAAATGATCGGCGCGCTCGGCATCGCCAACGACAGCAAGGTCGTGGTCTACGAGACCGGCCGTCCGTTCGCCGCGCCCCGCGCGTGGTGGATGTTCCGCGTGATGGGCCACGACGCGCTCGTCCTCGACGGCGGGCTCACGGCGTGGAAGGCGCTCGGCTATCCCGTCGAGCAGGGCGAGCCCGCGCGACCCGCGCCGGCGACGTTCGTGCCGCACTTCCGCCCCGAGCTCTTCGCCGACGGCGACAAGGTGGCGACGGTGCTGGAGAGCGGCGGTGTCGTCGCCGACGCCCGCGCGGCCGAGCGGTTCGAGGGCCGCGTCGAGGAGCCGCGTCCCGGCCTTCGCTCCGGCCACATGCCCGGCGCCCGCAACGTCCCCTTCGTGAACCTCATCGGCGAGGACGGGCGGCTGAAGGACGAGGCAGGCCTGCGCGCGGCGTTCACCGAGGCCGGCGTGGACCTCAGCCAGCCGGTCGTGACGACCTGCGGCTCGGGCGTCACCGCCTCGGTCCTGTCGTTCGCGCTGGAGCGGATCGGCACGCCCAGCGCCGTCTACGACGGGTCGTGGACCGAGTGGGGCGGCGACACGGCCCGGCCGGTGGTCAAGGGTCCCGCCTGAGGCGGCTTCCGGGTCCGGGTAAAGGATTCGTTAACCATATCCGTCAACACTTCGGCGAGGATCGATCGGAGTTTGGCGATGCGCGATGGCGGGTCGTACCAGTTTGGCCTTCTGGTTCCGGGGACACCCGCCTTCCTGTCGACCTGGCGCAGGACGGGCGAGTGGTCCGTCTGGGACCGCCACTATCTCGTCGGCCCCGGCCACGCGCTGACGATTTCCGGCGGCAGGCGTCTCGAAGTGATCCGCCGGCGCATGACGGCGGGCGGCCTTCGCGTCGAGAGCGAGCTCGCCAACTCGACCTTTCCGCTCGACTGGATGGTAGCGACCGTGCTCGCCCAGGTCCTGCCCAGGCGCATTCATGCCGCGGCGGCCGGCGCCCGCGGCGAGGTGCAGGCCCTGGTCGATGCGCTCGCCGTCGACTGGCTCGCGCAGGCGAGCGTCCACAAGCATACCCGCACCTTCGTCAAGGGCCGCGTGACGGCGACCCTCACCCGGCTCGACGTGCCGGACTGGCGCGCACGCGGCATCCACCTCGACCTCGCCGCGCCGGACGCGGGTGCGCTGCTGGCGCTCCTCGGCGAATGCCGGCTGAGCCCGCGCGACGACCTCCCCCTCGACGCGTGGCTCGCCGACGCGCACCGCCGCGCATCCCGCGGCGCGGCGCCCCGCGCCGCCTGACGTCCCTCCCTCGCCGATAAGCGGTCCGCCGGACTCCCGGGCGTTTTTGTGGCATCGGGGCGGCACCGCCAGGCGAACCGCGCTGGGCGTGTGGCAGAGGGCCGCGGCGCGCGGTGCCCATCGCTCCGGCGATGCGATAAGGTCCCGTCGTCATGAAACGGCCACGAGGGAACCGCCCGCACGGCCCCGGACGCCGACGCCCGCCGAATGTCGAATGTTGCGGCGGCCTCGCATCCTGAGCCTCGGACGACTATGTTGCCGTTAGGAAGACAAGGGATTTCGTGATGGTGACCGTCGTCGATCGCACCACCGTACGCCACCCCGAGAAAGCGAAACGCCCGGATGCGCCGATCATGCGCAAGCCGGAGTGGATCCGCGTCCGGGCGCCCGGCTCGCCGGTGTACCGCGAGACGCAGGATATCGTGAAGAAGAACGGCCTCGTCACCGTGTGCGAGGAAGCCGGCTGCCCGAACATCGGCGAATGCTGGTCGAAGAAGCACGCCACGTTCATGATCATGGGCGACACGTGCACGCGCGCCTGCGCCTTCTGCAACGTGCGCACCGGCCTGCCGCAGGCGCTCGACGCGGACGAGCCGCAGAAGGTCGCCGACGCGGTCGCCAAGCTCGGCCTCGAGCACGTCGTCGTCACCTCCGTGGACCGCGACGACCTCGCCGACGGCGGCGCCAGGCACATGGCCGAGACGATCCTCGCGATCCGCGCCACCGCGCCGGGCACCACCGTGGAGGTGCTGACGCCGGACTTCCTGCGCAAGCCGGGCGCCCTCGAGATCGTCGTCGAGGCGCGTCCCGACGTCTTCAACCACAACCTCGAGACCGTGCCGTCGCTCTACCTCACGGTCCGCCCGGGTGCGCGGTACTACCATTCGATCCGCCTGCTGGACCGGGTGAAGCTGCTCGACCCGACGATCTTCACCAAGAGCGGGATCATGGTCGGCCTCGGCGAGGTCCGCAACGAGGTGCTGCAGCTCATGGACGACCTGCGCGCCGCGGACGTCGATTTCCTGACCATCGGCCAGTACCTGCAGCCGACGCGCAAGCACTACCCGGTGAAGGAGTACGTCACGCCCGAGACGTTCAAGGCGTACAAGACCATCGCCGCCGCCAAGGGCTTCCTGATGGTGTCCGCCTCCCCGCTCACGCGCTCGTCGCACCACGCGGGCGAGGACTTCGCGCAGCTCAAGGCCGCGCGCGCGGCCAGGCAGCAATCCGCCCAGCCGGAGCGCGCCTGATGCCCCAGTTCGAGACCACGCGGCGTGTCAAGCACGGGGTCGACAACATGTTCGACCTCGTCGCCGACGTGACCTCCTACCCGCGCTTCGTGCCGCTCTGCAAAGCCCTCACAGTGCGCCGCCGCGACACGCTGCCCGACGGGCGCGAGGTCCTCGTCGCGGAGATGACGGTGGCCTACAAGTTCATCCGCGAGACCTTCACCTCGCGGGTGGTGCTGGACCGGGCGAACAGGATCATCGACGTGACCTATCTCGACGGTCCCTTCAAGGAGCTCTTCAACCGCTGGACCTTCACGCCGGTGGACGAGGCGACCACCGACGTCCACTTCTCGATCCGCTACGAGTTCAAGAGCCGCACGCTGGCGGCCGTGATGGGCCAGGTCTTCGACCACGCCTTCCGCCGTTTCGCCACCGCCTTCGAGGAGCGCGCCGACAAGGTCTACGGCCTCCCCGCCTGACCGCCGCCGCGCCGGACGCCGGACCTGCGACGGCCCCCGGATACCGGGCGGGCACGTTCCCTGTGCCCGGGCGACAATCGGGGTGCATCTTGCCGCCGCGACGTGGTAAGTGACGTCCAGTGTCCTCGTAGCTCAGCAGGATAGAGCACAGGATTCCTAATCCTGGGGTCGCAGGTTCGAATCCTGCCGGGGACACCACTCCGATATTTTCTAGTGAAATCAATTATTTCGCTAGCTCAGCCATGGCGAACTGGTTGAGCGTTGTCGGCAATGTGCCCAGATCCGATAATGGCGTCGATCAGATCGCCGAGGGTGGCGATATTGAATGGCCCCTTCGCCACTGGGACTGAACCGCAGTGCGGAATGTATTGATCATCTTAGGGGCTGCTCTGTTGTCCGGCGCCACCGATGCGGCGGCTGAGGTGGTCAACGTCGAATGCGTCTTTGACATGCGACGTGACGCCGATGGGACCAAGAGCGACCGGATGGAGCTTCACTACAAGCTCGACAAGACAACTGGACGCGCGATTCTGGAAGGCAACGCTGGCTTAAGCGATGTGGTTTTGCATATGGGCACGGAAGGCTTCAGTTTCATCGAAGTGACCGAGTCCGGAGCGGTTATGACGACCACCGTTGTGATATCGACAGGTCGCGCAGTGCACAGCCGCAACACCGTAATTGTTCGTGAACTTGTCGAGAGCCAGTACTTGGGGCGATGCAGCTGGTGACGCGCTTCACGTCAGCTGACGCGGGCTGAATCGCTGCGGGCCTCGCCCACATCGGGGCGACTCTTACACAACATCAGGTCATCCCACGGAAAACTCGCTGAGGAGTTGCCACGCGATGCCCGCCAAGCACAGCTTTGGAGCCGCCCCATGGTGCCGAAGGAACGCTGCGCCACCGCAGCAATCTTGGCGCGGCGTTACCCCGTCGGCATCAACACCAGGTCCTGGGGGATGCCGTCGTCGCACTCGGGGTGCAGGATTTCCAGGTCGGGGACGTAGACCGGGATCGGCTGGGCGATGCCGCGGACCTGATGGGCGCCGGCGCTCAGCATCGAATGGCCGTGCCGGCGGCCGATCTCCGCGACCGGCTCGGACACCAGGTAGTCGATCCCGAGGCGGCTGCAGAGGGCCGCGATCCGCGAGGCGATGTTCACGTCGCGGCCGATGACCGTGAAGTCGAGGCGGTCGCCCGAGCCGACGTTGCCGTACGCCGCGTCGCCGATGTGGATCGCGATGCCGAACTTGATATTGGCCACCACCCCGTCCGACACGAACGGCTCCACCTCGGTGGAGAGCGCCGCGCGGGCGGCGGCGAGGGCGGCCGCCACCGCGCTGTCGTCACCCGACGGCCCGGTCGGGAAGATCGCCAGCACGGCGTCGCCGATGAACTTCAGGATCTCGCCGCCGTGCTGCTCGATCGGCGGCACGACCACGTCGTAGTAGCGGTTGATCACCTCGGCGGTCGCCGCGACCGGGAGCTGGGTGGAGATGGAGGTGAAGCTGCGCAGGTCCGCCACGAGGATCGCCGCGCGAACCTCGCTGGTCTGCCCCCTGTGCACCGTGCCGTTGACGATCTCGCGGGCCGGCACGCGGCCGACGTAGGCCGCCAGCACGTCGCGCAGGATCACGTTGAGCGACTTCAGCTCGACCGTCGCCCGCACCGCCGGAATGATGGACTTCAGGATCGACCGCTGTTCCTCGGAGAACCCCTCGAGGGCCTTCGTCGCGACGGTGATGTTCATCTGCCGGCCCATCGCGGTCGGCATCGGGATGACGATGTAGTACCGCAGCCCCTCCGCCTTGAGGTCGGGCACGATGCCGTATTGCTCGTCGGCGGTCCGGTCGAGGTCGATCTCGACCCAGTTGCCGCTCTCGTTGGCGACCTTGAAGGGGCTGCGCTCGTACATCCCGCTGTTGCGGCTGATGTACGTGTAGCGGGAAAATTCCAGCTCACGCTCCGGCCGCCAGACGAGGCCGCCGGCGATCAGCGAGGGGTTGAGCAGGCCAAACGAGATCGTGAACCGATCGAGCTTGAACCCGATGGCGATCAGGCGGTGGGCCAGCCCCTCGATGATCGCCGGCAGCTCGAGAGCCATGGCGTCGCCAAGGAGCCAATTGTCGATTGCGAGGGCACGGCCATCGGAACGCGTCACAGGGAATCTCACTGATGTGTCGTTAGCGCAGGTGGGGGCCGCCCGGCAGCGGGCAAGACTTATACACGCAGAACTAGCTTAACTTATATCAGAATCGCGCCATACGGGAACCTGATCGCCCACACCGCGCAGTGCATGTGTTCCACACGGAACGAGACCCGGCACGGCGGCGCTGCATTTCTCGTCGACCAGCATGGAGACACCGATGAACTTGGCGAGCTCCTCGAGCCGCGCCGCCCGGTTCACCGTGTCACCATAGACGGTGAACGCCTGCCGGTCGACCGAGCCGACGCTGCCGGAGGCCACCGGCCCCGCCGCGATCCCCACCCGGATGTCGAACGCTTCGGTCTCGCTGCGGGCGATCAGCGCGCGGCCGGCCGACAGCGCCGCCCGCTCCGGCTCGTCGAGGTCGAGCGGCGTGTTGAACGTGGCGAGCAGCCCGTCGCCGGTGAAGGTGATCACGACGCCCCCGGCGGCGGCCACCTCGTCGGCACAGCGCGCCAGGAAGGCGTTGAGCTCGGCGATGACCTGGCCCGGGTCGCGGGTGTGGGCGTAGACGGTGAACTCGGTGATGTCCATGAAGAGCGCCGCCGCATGCCGCACGCGCGGCTGCAGCGACACCGGATCGCTGAGGATCCGCTCGGCGATCGCGGCCGGGACGAAGCGGCCGAGCCGGTTGCGCACCTCGGCCCGCGCCGCCCTCTCCCGCTCCCGCTCCGCCTCGGCGGCCACCTGGGAGAAGAACACGCGCCGCGCCCGGGCCACCGCGATGGCGAGCACGATGGTGACGAGGATGGTGATGATCGCCTCGGTCATCCGGTTGCCGCGGGCGATGAAGTCCGGCGACAGGATGAGCGCCTCGTACTCCTCGCGCGAGGCATGGCTCGGCAGGTCGGACCAGGAGATCCGCCGGTCCATCTGCGCGACGACGAGGATGTAGGCCGACATCCAGCACGTCACCGCCGAGAGGCCCGACCACAGGACCATCGACGGCGACAGGGTCAGCGTCGACAGCGCGATCAGCGGCATGAGCAGCATGATGTCGGAGTTTCGGAAGGCGTAGATCTGCGGCAGGTCCATCCCCTGATAGACCGGCACCATGACAAAGAGGCCGCTGATGGCGGCGACGTCGATGGTCGAGATCAGGAAGCGGAAGAGCGGCCGGTCGAGCCGGGAGTCGATGGCGAGATAGTACGGCACCCCGAGGGCGGTCAGCGCGAGGAGGAAGCCGATCCCGAACCGCGTCGGCGTGTAGCCGGAGGCGAGCGCCGACAGCACGTACCACGTCAGCGCGACGGCGAAGATGGCCGTGCGGCAGACGACGAAGAGCTGCAGGCCCCGCCGCTCGGCCCGGTAGAGGCGGTGCAGCTCGCCCGCGGTGAGCGCCATCTCCGGGGTGCGGAAGCTGGCGACCGCGCTGCGGCTCATCCGGACGATGTTGTGCCATCGCCAGATGGAGCGCCAGCGGCTGAGGCCGGGAGTTCGTCTCGTCTTCACCGCCACCGCTTCATCGCCGCCCTGCAGGGTGATCCTAGCGTCAACGCGCCGTCCATAATTGTCGTTTCGAGTGCGCGTTTTGAATCGCGGCGGAGCGTCACGGGGCCCGGGTGCGCCCGGCGCGTTGGATCCCGATCTGGTGCGTCGCGTCCGGGTCCTCGATCGGGCGGAACCCGAGCGCCTCGAAGAAGTGGGCGCGCCCGGTGCGGGTGCGCACGCAGCGAAAGGCTCCCGCCTCCGCCAGCAGCGCGCGAACCAGCGCCGAGCCCGTGCCGCGGCCGCGGACGGCCTCGGCGACGTAGAGCCGGCGGACCCGGCCGACGCGCGGGCCGCCGTCGCCGCCATCCGCCACGAAGGGGTCGCGGTTGAGGCCGCAGAAGCCGAGGCAGACACCGCCGATGAACGCGGCGAGGAAGGTCTCGCCGGGTTCATCGAACCGGTTGCTGCCGTCGGCCCAGTGACGAAGAAGCCGCCGCGCCGGGTCGTAACCGGCGCTGGCGGCTTGTGTTGCCAGAGAATTGACCGACGCCTCGTCGAGCGAGGCGCGGCGGATCATCAGCTGTCGAGGAAACTCCGCAGCTTCCGCGACCGGGACGGGTGCTTCAGCTTGCGAAGCGCCTTCGCCTCGATCTGGCGGATACGCTCGCGGGTCACCGAGAACTGCTGGCCGACCTCCTCCAGCGTGTGGTCGGTGTTCATGCCGATGCCGAAGCGCATGCGAAGGACACGCTCCTCACGCGGCGTGAGCGAGGCCAGCACGCGGGTCGTGGTTTCGCGCAGGTTCGACTGGATCGCGGCGTCGATCGGCAGGACCGCGTTCTTGTCCTCGATGAAGTCGCCGAGGTGCGAATCCTCCTCGTCACCGATCGGCGTCTCGAGGCTGATCGGCTCCTTGGCGATCTTGAGGACCTTGCGGACCTTCTCGAGCGGCATCGCGAGCTTCTCGGCCAGCTCCTCGGGGGTCGGCTCGCGACCGATCTCGTGGAGCATCTGGCGCGAGGTGCGCACGATCTTGTTGATCGTCTCGATCATGTGGACCGGGATGCGGATGGTCCGCGCCTGGTCGGCGATCGAGCGGGTGATCGCCTGCCGGATCCACCACGTCGCGTAGGTCGAGAACTTGTAGCCGCGCCGGTACTCGAACTTGTCCACCGCCTTCATCAGGCCGATGTTGCCCTCCTGGATGAGGTCCAGGAACTGCAGGCCGCGGTTCGTGTACTTCTTGGCGATCGAGATCACGAGGCGCAGGTTCGCCTCGACCATCTCCTTCTTCGCCCGGCGCGCCTCGCGCTCGCCCTTCTGCACCTTCTGCACGAGGGTGCGGAACTCGACGATCTCCAGACCCGCCTGCTGGGCGATGTCCTGGATCTCCGTGCGCAGGTCGGCGATGACCTGCTGCTCGTGGCTGACGAACTGGTTCCAGCCCTTGCCCGGAAGCTGGCCGACGCGCTCGATCCAGTTCGGGTCGAGCTCGTAGCCCTGGTAGTGCTGCAGGAAGTCCGCGCGGTTCACGCCGTACGAGTCGGCGATGCGCATCAGCTTGCCTTCGCAGGCCATCAGACGCTTGTGGATGTCGTAGAGCTGCTCGACGAGGCTCTCGATGCGCTGCGGATTGAGCAGGAGGCTCTTCACCGCGACGACGACGTCCTCACGCAGCTTCTTGTAGCGCTTCTGCTGGGTGGAGGAGAGCGCCTCGTTCTCGCCCTGCTGGGCCTCGACGTTCTGCTCCTGCAGCTTGCGCAGCTTCTTGTAGTTCTCGGCGATCGCCTCGAAGGTCTCGAGAACCTTCGGCTTCAGCTCGTTCTCCATCGCCGCGAGGGAGAGGGACGACTCGAACTCGTCGTCGTCCTCGTTCTCCTCCTCGCCGGGCTGGGCGCCCGGGCGGCCGGAGGCGAGGGGAATGACGTTGGACGCCTGGGAGCCGTCCTTCTCGCCCTCCTCGTTCGACTCGGCGAGGTGGCCCTTGCCCTCGGGGTCGGCGTAGGTCGCTTCGAGGTCGATGATGTCGCGCAGGAGGACCTTGCCCTCCATCAGCTCGTCCCGCCAGATGATGATGGCCTGGAACGTCAGCGGGCTCTCGCAGAGCCCCGCGATCATGAAGTTGCGGCCGGCCTCGATGCGCTTGGCGATCGCGATCTCGCCCTCGCGCGACAGGAGCTCCACCGAGCCCATCTCGCGAAGGTACATGCGGACCGGGTCGTCCGTCCGCTCGGTCGGCTCGCGGGTCGTGGACTTGGCGAGCGCCTTCGTGCCCGTGGGGCCCGCGAGCTCCCGGCTCTCGTCTGAGTCGTCGGTTTCCTCTTCGGCTTCTTCCCCGCTTTCCACAACGTTGATGCCCATGTCGTTGAGCATCGCCATCGTGTCCTCGATCTGCTCGGAGGTCACTTCCTCTGAGGGAAGCACCTCGTTCAGCTCGTCGTGGGTAACGTAGCCGCGGCGCTTAGCCGTGCGGATGAGCTTCTTGACAGCCGCGTCGTTGAGGTCGAGGAGCGGTCCGTCGGAAGCCTCGGTTTGCGGATCCTTTTGCTCTGCCGCGCTCGCCTTCGTCGCCATCGGGCCTCCAACACTCGGATATTGCGCACTTCAGCATGCGCACCGTTCAAAAGAACATGCTGTGCCGATCTAGAGCAAATGATGTCAAGATCAGGCCGTGTGGCGCACGCGCATAAGCCCGCGCTCGGTACAACGCGCCACCGATCACCGTAGATAACGCTCCCCGCAGAAGGTGCAAGGGAGTGCGCGGGGCAATCACAACGTTCAGGCGTTTGTCTTGGTTCCACCCGTTGCCTTTTTGCGGCGCATGGCGGCGGCCTCGTCCGCCAACTCCCTCTCGGCGTTCTGCAATCGTGTCGCGTGCTCCTGCATCGCGACCGTCAGCCGGATCAACCTCCCGTCATCATGTCCGCGCGCGGCAGCCATGCGTTCGGGCTCGGAGGCCAGCTCGGCCATCTCGCCCCGCAGCGCCAGCCTCTCGACGAAGAGCGACATGCAGCGGGACAGGAAGGCGTCGTCCGGGTCGCACTCCAGGATCGCGAAGCGCTGCAGGAGCCGCGGGCCGATCGGCTCGTGCGCCTCGCCCCACAGCTCCCCCAGGCACATCTGCGCCCGCGGCGGCAGCGCGGCGATGAGGTCCGGCGCCGTCTCCGGCAGGTGGCTCGCGTAGGTCTCGGCGAGGAGCGCGGCGAAACCGGCATGCGCCTCGCTGACGAAGGCGGACGCGTCGAGCTTCTCCGCGAAGGTCTCGATGAGATGGGGCCGCAGCACCATGAGGCCGAGGGCGATCCGCTCCAGGTCCAGCAGGGCGCGGTCGGCCGCGGCGGGTGCGGCAATCGGCGCAGCCGGCGGCGGGGGTGTCAGCCGGGTGCCCAGCTGCTGGCGCCCGCCGGCGGAGCGGCCGGGGCCATTCCGGGCGCCGCTCGCGGGCCGGTCGGACCGGCGGGTCCGCCTCAGGTCCCAGACCCGTTCGCGCAGCGCCGAGCGGTAGTTCCGCGCCAACCTCTCGTCGCCGATGGTCCCGACCAGCACGTCGAGGCGGTCGTCGAGCGCTGCGAGGCGCTCGGGCGTGTCGGCCCCCTTCTCCACCTCGCGGGCGAACAGCGCGTCGACGAGCGGCACCGCCTTCGCGGCGAGCGCCTCGAACGCGTCGCGGCCGCCCTCGCGGATGAGGTCGTCCGGGTCCTGTCCCTCCGGCAGGTGCAGGAACTGCACCGAGCGGCCGCCGGAGAGGAGCGGCAGGACGCGGTCGATCACCCGCTGCGCCGCCATCCGCCCGGCCTTGTCCCCGTCGAAGGTGAGGACGGGCTCGTCGGCCATCGCCCAGGCGAGGGCGAGCTGGTCCTCGGTGAGCGCGGTCCCGCAGCTCGCGACGACCTCGCCGACGCCGGCCTGCGCCAGCGCGATGGCGTCGAAATAGCCCTCGACGATGAAGAGGCGGTTGGCGCGGTGTGCCGGACCCCGCGCGCGGTGCGCGTTGAACAGAAGCTTCGACTTGTCGAACAGCGGCGTCTGCGGCGAGTTGAGATACTTCGGCTCGCGCCCGTCGAGGGAGCGCCCGCCGAAGCCGACGATCTTGCCGCGCGGGTCGTGGATCGGGACCATGAGGCGGCCGACGAACCGGTCGCGAAGCCGCCCGTCGCGCTTCACCGCGAGGCCGGTACGCTCGAGCTCGGCCTCGCCGATCCCCTCCGCCGACAGCGCCCGGCTGACCGCGCCCTGCACCGACGGGGCCAGGCCGAAGCCGAACGCCTTCAGCGTCTCCTCGCCGAAGCCGCGGCCGTTGGCATAGCGCAGCGCCTCGCGCCCCGAGGCCGACCACAGCGTGGACGCGTAGAGCGCGGCCGCCGCCTCCAACGCCCCGCGCTCCACCCGGCGCTGGCGCATCTCGCGCGGCTCCTCGCGGTCGCGTTCGGGGAGCGGCACGCCCGCCTCCTCGGCGAGCTGCTTCACGGCGTCCACGAAGTCGAGGCCGCCGTGCGAGGTCATGAATGTGATGTGGTCGCCCGACTCGTGGCAGCCGAAGCAGTGGTAAAAGCCCTTGCGGTCGTCGACGTGGAAGGACGGCGACTTCTCCTGATGGAAGGGGCAGCAGGCCCAGAAGTCGCCGCGCCCGGGCTGCGACTTGCGCCGGTCCCAGGTGACGACCTTGCCGATGATGGACGACAGCGGGACCCGCTCGCGCAGGCCGGCCAGGAAATCTTGTGAGAAGCGCATCCGTTCCCCCTCCGGCGAACGTCATTAACACGATGCGCTCAGAACGCCGGTGTTCAACTCGTCGGATTTGGGCGCGTCATCCCCATTGTCCCCGACAACCGGTTAAAGCCCGGTGCCTTCCAGCGTGTCGCAGTCGTCCGGGTTGCCGGACTTGAAGCCGTTCTGGAACCAGCGGACGCGCTGGTCGGAGGTGCCGTGGTTGAAGCTCTCCGGCACGACGTAGCCCTGGTTCTGGCGCTGCAGCGTGTCGTCACCGACGGCGGCGGCCGCGTCGAGCGCCTCCTCGATGTCGCCCGGCTCCAGGATGCCGACCTGCTTGGCCGAGTGGGCCCAGATGCCGGCGTAGCAGTCCGCCTGCAGCTCGATGCGCACCGACAGGGCGTTGGCGTCGCGCTCGGACATCCGCTGGCGGGCCTGATGGAACTTCGACAGCACCCCGACCTGGTTCTGGATGTGGTGGCCGACCTCGTGGGCCAGCACGTACGCCTGGGCGAAGTCGCCCGGTGCGCCGAGGCGCTTGGCGAGGAGGTCGAAGAAGGAGAGGTCGACGTAAACCTTCTGGTCGTTCGGGCAGTAGAACGGCCCCGCCGCCGCCGCGCCGAAGCCGCACCCCGTCGGCGTCGCGCCGGCGTAGGCGACGAGCGTCGTCGGCTTGTACTGGATGCCGGAGTTCGTGAAGATCTTGCCCCAGGTGTCCTCGGTCTCGGCGAGCACGACGCGCAGGAAGCCGACGGTCTCGCCGTCCTGGGCCTGCTGCTGCGGGCTCCGCTCGGGCGCCTGCTGGGAGACAACGCCGCCCTGGTCGCCGCGGGCGATCATCTCGAGGAGCTGCAGCGGGTTGATCCCGACGAAGATCCACAGCCCCACCGCGACGATGATGAAGAGGAGGATCGACCCGCCGCCGGCCTTCTTCACGCCGCCGCCGGTGGGGATCCGGATCCGGCCCCCTCCCGGAAAGCCGCCTCGGCGGAAGACAGGGCCCCCGCTGCCACGGCGGTCCTCGAAATTATCGCTCTGTCGGCGGCCTTCCCAACGCATCGATCGTCCTCCGGCGGAAAAATATATTACAGCAGCCGGACGGACTGTTCACCCGAAACTATGCACCCGGCCCGACATGAACGCCGCGAAAGGCGATGAGGTTGCCATCGTCCGGTGCCGCCGCCGGTTTCCCCGGTGCCGGCACGTCGTTGTGGATGGCACGCCATGAGGCGATTTGGCATACCTGCATCCTGTCTTTGCCGATCGAGGTCGACGTCAGGAGGGGTGGCGCGCCAACATTTTCGCGGTTAGGTCTCCCGTACTCAGTGCGCTTATGGCACTGAGTGCGCGCGCTTCGTGCGCATATCGATAGGGAGAAGACGCACGAGGTGCGTCTTTTTGACGAGGATGTCGCATGACGCCTGAACAGTTCCGCGCCTGGCGGAAGGCGAACAAGTGGAAGCAGAAGGAGCTTGCCGACCGTCTGGGCCTGAAACGGCGCATGATTCAGTACTATGAGCGCGGCGACCGCGACGGAAAGAGCGTCGAGATCCCCAAGACCGTCCGTCTGGCCTGCTATGCGATCGCCTGCGGTGTGGAAGAGTTCGACGGACACACCGTGGAATGGTCCTCGGCCCCGCCGGAAGGGGCACCCTCGCCCGAAATGGACGGTGCAATTTCCGACGTCGACGACGACGACGACGATTGATCGTCTCGCTACACTTTGCGCCGAGCGTGCGAACGCTCTATAGCGGGCCGTCTTTCCAGCCAACAACAGTCTGAAGCTGTCGCCGGTCCCTCAATGCCGAAACGCACCGACCTTTCCTCCATCCTCATCATTGGCGCTGGTCCGATCGTCATCGGCCAAGCATGCGAGTTCGACTACTCGGGCACGCAAGCCGTCAAAGCGCTCAAGGAGGAAGGGTTCCGAGTCGTCCTGGTCAATTCCAATCCAGCGACGATCATGACGGACCCCGAGCTCGCCGACGCCACCTACATCGAGCCGATCACGCCCGACGTGGTCGAGAAGATCATCGCCAAGGAGCGGCCGGACGCGCTGCTGCCGACGATGGGCGGCCAGACCGCACTCAACTGCGCGCTGGCGCTCTACGACTCGGGCGTTCTCGAGAAGTACGGCGTCGAGATGATCGGCGCCAACGCGACGGCGATCCGCACCGCCGAGGACCGCGACGACTTCAAGGTCGCGATGAACGAGATCGGCCTCGAATCGCCGCGCTCGGAGATCGCGCACACCCTGGCGGAGGCCTTCGCGGCGCTCGAGGTCGTCGGCCTGCCGGCGATCATCCGCCCCTCGTTCACGCTCGCCGGCACCGGCGGCGGCATCGCCTACAACCGCGAGGAGTTCATCGACATCGTCGAGCGCGGCCTCGACGCCTCGCCGACGACCGAGGTCCTGATCGAGGAGTCCGTCCTCGGCTGGAAGGAGTTCGAGATGGAGGTGGTCCGCGACAAGGCGGACAACTGCATCATCATCTGCTCGATCGAGAACGTGGACCCCATGGGCGTCCACACCGGCGATTCCATCACCGTCGCCCCGGCGCTGACGCTGACGGACAAGGAATATCAGCGCATGCGGACCGCCTCGATCGCGGTGCTGCGCAAGATCGGCGTCGAGACCGGCGGCTCCAACGTGCAGTTCGCGGTGAACCCCGACGACGGCCGCATGCTCGTCATCGAGATGAACCCGCGCGTGTCCCGCTCCTCGGCGCTGGCCTCGAAGGCGACGGGCTTCCCGATCGCGCGCGTCGCGGCCAAGCTCGCCGTCGGCTACACGCTCGACGAGCTCGCCAACGACATCACCAAGGGCGCGATGCCTGCCTCGTTCGAGCCGACCATCGACTACGTCGTCGTCAAGGTCCCGCGCTTCACGTTCGAGAAGTTCCCCGGCGCCAACACGACGCTGACCACTTCGATGCGCTCCGTCGGCGAGGTGATGGCGATCGGCCGCACCTTCCAGGAGTCGATGCAGAAGGCGCTGCGCGGCCTCGAGACGGGACTGTCCGGCTTCGACGACGCCGAGTTCGAGGGTCTCGTCCCGGGCGAGGAGAACCAGGCGATCCGTGCCGGCATCGGCGTGCCGCGGCCGGACCGGATCCTCAAGGTCGCCGAGGCGATGCGGCGCGGCTTCACGATCGACCAGATCTACGAGCACAGCCGCATCGACAAGTGGTTCCTGGAGGAGATCGCCGGGATCGTCGCGCTCGAGGAGAAGGTGCGCAAGCACGGCCTGCCGCTGACGACGGGCCTGATGCGCAAGCTGAAGGCGGCCGGCTTCTCCGACCAGCGCCTCGCCACCCTCGCCGGCATGACCGACGACCAGGTCCGCGGCCACCGCGAGCGGCTCGGCGTGCGCCCGGTCTACAAGCGGATCGACACGTGCGCGGCCGAGTTCGCCGCGCCGACGGCCTACATGTACTCGACCTACGAGACCGAGTTCGCCGGCGTGCCGCAGAACGAGGCGGCCCCCTCGAACCGCAACAAGGTCGTG
The DNA here is from genome assembly GCF_003258595.1 of Acuticoccus sediminis. NCBI lineage: Bacteria > Pseudomonadati > Pseudomonadota > Alphaproteobacteria > Hyphomicrobiales > Amorphaceae > Acuticoccus > Acuticoccus sediminis. The sequence continues at coordinate 176,180 of NZ_QHHQ01000007.1, read as the reverse complement.
ATCCTGGGCGGCGGTCCGAACCGGATCGGCCAGGGCATCGAGTTCGACTATTGCTGCTGCCACGCCTGCTACGCGCTGTCGGACGCGGGCGTCGAGACCATCATGGTCAACTGCAACCCGGAGACCGTCTCGACGGACTTCGACACCTCCGACCGCCTCTACTTCGAGCCGCTGTCGCTGGAGGACGTCCTCGAGATCCTCGCGGTCGAGAAGTCGGCCGGCCGGCTGATGGGCGTCATCGTGCAGTTCGGCGGGCAGACGCCGCTCGGCCTGGCCCAGGGTCTGGTCGACGCCGGCCACACGATCCTCGGCACCCCGGTCGACGCCATCGACCTCGCCGAGGACCGCGACCGGTTCCAGAAGCTGCTGCACCGCCTGCGCCTGAAGCAGCCGGACAACGGGATCGCCCACTCCGTGGAGCAGGCGCGGCTGATCGCGACCGAGGTCGGCATGCCGCTCGTCGTGCGTCCGTCCTACGTGCTGGGCGGCCGGGCGATGGAGGTCATCCGCGACGAAGAGGGGCTCGACAAGTACCTCTTCAACGCGCTGTCGAACCTCGTCCCGCCGCACGTCCGCGCCAAGTACCCGAACGACAAGACCGGGCAGATCAACATGCTGCTCGGCAAGAACCCGCTGCTCTTCGACAAGTACCTCGACCGCGCGGTCGAGGTGGACGTCGACGCGCTGTCGGACGGCGAGGACGTCTTCGTCTGCGGCGTGATGGAGCACATCGAGGAAGCGGGTATCCACTCAGGCGACTCGGCCTGCTCGCTGCCGCCCCGCACCCTGCCCGACCAGATCGTCGAGCAGCTTCGGGCGCAGACCTCGGCCCTCGCCCTCGCGCTCGGCGTCGTCGGCCTGATGAACGTGCAGTTCGCGGTGAAGGGCGGGCAGATCTACATCCTCGAGGTGAACCCCCGCGCGTCGCGGACGGTGCCCTTCGTCGCCAAGACCATCGGCGTGCCGATCGCCAAGATCGCCGCGCGCGTGATGGCGGGCGAGCGTCTGTCGACGTTCAACCTCGTCTCCCGGCCGCTCGACCACGTCTCGGTCAAGGAGGCGGTGTTCCCGTTCTCGCGCTTCCCCGAGGTCGACACCGTGCTCGGCCCGGAGATGAAGTCCACCGGCGAGGTCATGGGCATCGACCACTCCTTCGCGGCCGCGTTCGTGAAGAGCCAGATGGCGGCCGGAAACGCCCTCCCCTCCGCGGGCAAGGTGTTCCTGTCGGTGCGCGATTCGGACAAGGCCTCGATCCGCGGCGCCGCCAAGCGCCTCGCCGAGGCCGGGTTCACGCTGGTGGCGACCTCCGGCACGCAGCGCGACCTCGAAGCGAACGGGATCGCCTGCGAGCGCGTTAACAAGGTGTCCGAGGGGCGGCCCCACATCGTCGACGCCATCAAGAACGGGTCGATCAAGTTGGTCCTGAACACTGCAGAGGGGCCGCAGTCCTTGAACGATTCCAAGTCGATGCGCCGTGCTGCCCTGTCCCACCGCGTGCCGTATTATACTACACTCGCGGGTGCACTTGCCGCGGCGGAAGGGATTGCCTTGCAGGGCCGTCAGGAACTTGAGGTTCGGCCGATGCAGTCCTACGTGAACGCTTCGCTGGACGTTTGACGTCCGGCGGAACGCTTCCGCACTTGCATTTTCGTCACAGTCTGTTGGAAACTGACCCACTTCGCTCGGAAGCGAGCGGCGTTACGAAGAAAGTTCGAATGACGATGGAAAAGATCCCAATGACGGCGCAGGGGTATGCGTCGTTGGAAACCGAGCTGAAGCGCCGCACGTCGGAGGATCGTCCGAAAATCATTCAGGACATCGCCGAGGCGCGTGCGCACGGCGATCTCTCCGAAAATGCTGAATACCATGCGGCCAAGGAAGCCCAGAGCCACAACGAAGGCCGCATCACCGAGCTCGAGGACATGCTCTCGCGCGCCGAGGTGATCGACGTCAAGAAGCTGTCGGGCTCGACCGTGAAATTCGGCGCCTTCGTCACCCTGGTCGACGAGGACACCGAGCAGGAGAAGAAGTACCAGATCGTCGGCGACGTCGAGGCGGACGTGAAGGCCGGACGAATCTCGATTTCTTCGCCCATCGCGCGCGCTCTGATCGGCAAGACCGTCGGCGACTCCGTCGAAGTGACCGCCCCCGGCGGCGCTCGCGCCTACGAGATCACCGAGGTCCGGTTCAACTGAACCGCCACCGGCTCGCTGCGCCCTTGCATACGAGGACCTTGCGAACGGACCCCCTCCGGCGGCCCGGTCCGTCGCGCTGCTCGCGGGCGACCGCCCCGTGAGCAGCCGTCCCGAGGCGCGATAGGACCCGCCTCTTCGGCTCGGCCGGCCGCGAGCGCCGGCCGCCGCATCCTCCCGAGCCCCTTCCCCGCCGATCCAGGGCGCCGCCCCGGCAGCGGCTGTCCCGCGCGGCATACGACCGGGACCTCCAACGGGGGCGGCGGACGTTTCGGGGGCCCGAAACGGCCCGCGACGGGATGACGGTCTTGGAGACCGGGCTCCTCCGCCCCATCTGAGTGGCGCTACACACCTCTTCTGACGGCGAGTTCGTGGCACCGCTGCCTTCGGCGCGGGCATGCCCCCGCGATGCACGCGGCGCGTGCGAGGCCATTAACGCGACGGCCAAAACCGTGTAGAGACCCAACGACACGGGCACCCCTTGCGGGTCCGCCCCCGCCTTTCCAACAGCGCGCAGGATATCGCCACCGCATGGCACGGCAGTTCATCTACCATATGCAGGGCTTGTCGAAGGCCTACGGAAACAAGAAGGTCCTCGACAACATCCACCTCCAGTTCTACCCGGACGCGAAGATCGGCGTGCTCGGCCCCAACGGCTCGGGCAAGTCGACGCTGCTCAAGATCATGGCCGGGGTCGACAAGGAGTTTACGGGCGAAGCCTGGGTCGCCGACGGCGCCAAGGTCGGCTACCTGCCGCAGGAGCCCCAGCTCGACGAGACGAAGTCCGTGCGCGAGAACGTCATGGAGGGCGTCGCCGGGAAGAAGGCCAAGCTCGACCGCTACAACGAGCTCGCCATGGAGTATTCCGAGGAGACGGCCGACGAGATGGCCGCGCTCCAGGACGAGATCGACAGCCAGAACCTCTGGGACCTCGACAGCCAGATCGACCAGGCGATGGACGCGCTGCGCTGCCCCCCCGACGACGCCGACGTCGCGACCCTCTCCGGCGGTGAGAAGCGCCGCGTGGCGCTGTGCCGTCTGCTGCTGGCCCAGCCCGAGCTCATCCTGCTCGACGAGCCGACCAACCACCTCGACGCCGAGACGGTCGCCTGGCTCGAGAACCACCTGCGCGAGTACCCGGGCGCGATCCTGATCGTCACCCACGACCGCTACTTCCTCGACAACGTGACGGGCTGGATCCTCGAGCTCGACCGCGGCCGCGGCATCCCCTACGAGGGCAACTACACCGCTTACCTCGAGAAGAAGGTGAAGCGGATGGACCAGGAGAAGCGCGAATCGTCCGCCGAGAAGCGGGCGCTGGAGCGCGAGCGCGAGTGGATCCAGTCGTCCCCGAAGGCGCGGCAGACCAAGTCGAAGGCCCGTATCCAGGCCTATGACGAGCTGCTCAAGCGCAACGAGGCGCGCACCCAGTCCTCCGACGCGCAGATCATCATCCCGGCCGGCCCGCGTCTCGGCGGCAACGTCATCGACGTGAAGGGGCTGAAGAAGTCCTACGGTGACCGCGTGTTGATCGACGACCTCGACTTCTCGCTGCCGCCGGGTGGTATCGTCGGCATCATCGGCGCGAACGGCGCCGGCAAGTCGACCCTCTTCCGCATGATCACCGGCCAGGAGGAGCCCGACACCGGCTCGATCGAGGTCGGCGAGACGGTCAAGCTCGGCTACGTTGACCAGTCGCGCGACGACCTCGACGGCAAGAAGACCGTCTGGGAGGAGATCTCGGGCGGCAACGACGTCATCACGCTCGGCAAGCGCGAGATGCAGAGCCGCGCCTACGTCGGCGCCTTCAACTTCAAGGGCGGCGACCAGCAGCAGAAGGTCGGCAACCTCTCGGGCGGCCAGCGCAACCGCGTCCACCTCGCGAAGATGCTGAAGTCCGGCGCCAACGTCATCCTGCTCGACGAGCCGACCAACGACCTCGACACCGAGACGCTGGCCGCGCTCGAGGATGCGCTGGAGGATTTCGCCGGCTGCGCCGTGGTCATCAGCCACGATCGCTTCTTCCTGGACCGCCTGGCGACGCACATCCTGGCCTTCGAGGGCGACAGCCACGTCGAATGGTTCGAGGGCAACTTCGCCGACTACGAAGAGGACAAGAAGCGCCGCCTCGGCCCGGACGCGATCGTCCCGCGCCGCGTCAAGTACAAGCGCCTGACGCGCTGACGACGCTCCGGCCGCTCCCGCGGCCGACAAAATACCTAGGGGTGCAAAATATCAATATTGCATCCCTAGGGTGTATTGCGTTACGTTGCTCGCCACAGCGACAGGATGGATCGTATGTGGCGAATTCTCTGTCTGCCGATGGCCGCGACCCTCGGGCTCTCGGGTTGCTTCGACCAAGGCTCGACCCTCGACGCGAGCGACGGTGCCAGCTTCAGGAACAGCGTCGCGCAGATGCGCGGTGAGCTGTCGCCCCTGCGTGCCGAAGCGTTCGGCGACGCCCTCTTCACCCTCTCCTTTCAGGACAGCGGCACGTTCCCCGCGGCCGAGCGGGACGCCAGCCTCTCCGCCCTCGCCCGTGACCCCGACGCCCTCGTCGCCAAGTTGCGCCGCCGGGTGGACGGGCTGACGGCGGACGAGATCATCTCCGCCGCGCGGACCTACAAGCTGACGTCGATCGAGGGCGAGCTGACGCGCCTCAACGGCGAGATCGAGCGGTGGGCCGGCTACGCCGTCGCCGCCAACATGCTGCTGCGCACCATCGCCATCAGCACCCCCCGCTACTACTGGCGCGACAACGGGCTGAAGGAGCGGGCGGTGATCGAGTTCACCATCGTCAACAACAGCCCGATCGCGCTGAAGCGGATCAACCTCCTGGGCAATCTCCAGTCGCCGGGACGGGAGATCCCCTGGGCCCACGGCACCTTCAGCTACACCTTCCCGGGCGGCCTGGAGCCCGGCGAGTCCCAGCAGCTGAAGCTCCTCGCCAACACCTTCGGCGCCTGGTCGCAGGACGCCCTGCGCGACGCGACGGACGCCGAGCTCGACCTCACCCTCGTCAACGTCCGCGACTCCCACGACACCCCGCTGATTCCGACGGAAGTGGAGCGCCTCGACGAAATGCGCGGCCTCATCGGCAACCTGAAGGCCGAACGCGAGGCGATCCTGACCGCCATGCACTGAACAAGCCTCCCACCGGCCGCCGGCTGGCGAGGCCAACCCGCCAGAGACCGTACGGCGGGAACGGGAGGCTACGGCTGGACAAAGCGGGAGGCCGCCGGGCCGGGCTGACAGCCCCTCGGGCGAGTAGTCCGGTGGGCCGGTGGGCCGGTGGGCCGGTGGGCCGGTGGGCCGGTGGGCCGGTGGGCCGGTGGGCCGGTGGGCCGGTGGGCCGGTGGGCCGGTGGGCCGGTGGGCCGGTGGGCCGGTGGGCCGGTGGGCCGGTGGGCCGGTGGGCCGGGAGAAATGATCCGCCCCCGAGGTGAGCAGTCAACAGGCGCCGGGCGCACAGTCAGCGTCGACGATCGATCGTCGACGGCAGCCGAGGCGGCGGGTATTGGGCCGGTGCATTGGGCCGGTGCATTGGGCCGGCGCTCGGCATGGGCCTCGCTCGCCCGCTGCAGGGGCGAGCCCGGGAGGATCCCTCGAAGGTCAGTCGTCGTCCTGGTCGTCGGCGGAGCAGCGGCGGATCTTCAGGCCCGAGGGCAGGACCGTCTTGGAATCGCCGCAGGCAAGGGAGAGGTCCTCCTGCGACAGCCCCTTCACGTCCGTGAGGTCCGCGCCGGAGAAGTTCGTGCGGCGCAGGAGCGCATCGTCGAGGTTGGCGCCGACGAGGCGGGCGCCGGAGAGGTTGGTGCTGCTGAACCGCGCCGACTTGAGGTGCGCCCCGCTGAGGTCGGCCCCCGACAGGTCCGCCCGGTCGAGGTCCACGTAGTCCATCCGCGCGTCACGGAACACCACGCCCCGGGCGATGATGCGCTCCATGTCCGCCCGCTCGAGATGACCGTCGGTGAAGTTGGCGCCCGCCAGGATCGCGCGGCGGAAGGTGGCGCCGCGCATGTCCGCGTCGACGAAGCGGGCGCCGGTGCCGTCCACCTCCTCGAGGTCGGCGTCGCGCAGGTCCGCCTCGGAAAAGTTCGCGCCGGCGACCTTCGACTTTTCCATGTCGATGTCACGCATCGAGGCTTCGGTGAAGTTGGCGTCGGTGACGTCCGCCTTCTCCATCTCGGTCCGCTCCATCGAGACGTCGCGGAAGTCGGCGCGCGGGAGAACCACGCCCTTCATGTCCGCTTCGCGGAAGTTGGCGCCACGGAAGTTGGCGTCCGGGACGTCGAGGCCGCGCAAGCTTCCCAGCACCAGGCGGCAGTCCGGACAGCCCTTCGCCTCCACGATCTTCTGCTGCGAGGTGGCCCAGGCGCTGCCCGCCCAGGTCACGAGCAGAAAGACCAAACCCAGTCGACCCATCATCCGTCGCCTCCCTGACTTTATGGACATATCGCGCCATTTCCGCGCGAAACAATGTCATCGGACTGACGGAACGTCCGTATGTGATCTGTCGCACAGCCATTATAGCGCCCACATTGCGTCAGGATGGCGCGCCGCGGTCGCCGGCGATGCCGGCAGCGCGCGGCGGAGCGCCGACCCATGCATGCAGCGTCTATCCAAACCGGGCGGCAAAGTGCGAAGACGGATGGACGACGGACCAGCCGAAAGGACGAGCCGATGGACGATGTGGCCGAAAGCGACACGCTTGGAGCGCTCCTGAGGGAGCGATACGGGTCGGCAGCGACACCGCAGCGGATCGCCGCACTGCCCGACGCGTTGCTGAGCCACCGGTCCGTCCGCTCCTACATCGACAAGCCGCTGCCCGAGGGCACTGTCGAGGCGCTCGTGGCCGCCGCGCAGTCCGCGTCGACATCCTCGAACCTCCAGACCTGGAGCGTCGTCGCCGTCGAGGACCAGGAGAGGCGCAACGCCCTCTCTGCCTACGCCGCCAACCAGGCCCACATCCGCGTGGCACCGCTGCAGATGGTCTGGATCGCCGACCTGCGCCGGCTCTACGACGCCGCCGCGCGGCAGGGCGTCACCGCCGAGGGGGTCGACTACTTCGAGATGTTCCTCGTCGCCGCCATCGACGCGGCGCTGGCGGCGCAGAACGCCACGCTGGCGGCCGAATCGCTGGGGCTCGGCATCGTCTACATCGGGGCGATGCGCAACAAGCCGCTGGAGGTCGCCAAGCTCCTCAACCTGCCGCAGCGCACGATGGCGGTGTTCGGAATGTGCGTCGGCTACCCGGACCCGGACCGGCCGGCGTCGGTGAAGCCGCGGATCCGCCAGTCCGGCGTCCTGCACCGCGAGACGTACGACGCCGACGCCGCCCAGCCGGCCGTGGAGGCCTACGACGTGGAGTCGTCGCGCTTCTACAAGGCGCAGGGGATGGAGCGGAACGCCTGGTCCATGCACGCGGGCCGCCGCGTGGCGGGGCCCGCGTCGCTGAGCGGGCGCCACCTCCTGCGCGAGCAGCTCATGCAGCTCGGCTTCCCGCTCAAGTAGCGGGACCGCCCCTCGCCGGAGCGGGAGCCCGCGCCATCTGGTGCGGGGCCGCCGCCGGCGCGCGGGCGAGCTGTTCGCCCGGGCATGTCGGCGCCTCGTCCGATCGCCAGAAGCGCGAGTCCCAGCCGGTTCCGACCATGCGCTGGTAGAGCCCGACGGACGGGAAGCCCTGATCCTCGGCGATATACATGTCGTAGCAGTTGGCGGACCGCTGCCAGACGCGGAAGCATCCCGTGTCGATCGGCACCGGGTAGGCGAAGCAGATGAATTCGCCCTTCAGCTCGTACTGCCCGTCCGTGGCCTCGTCCTGGTCACGGTAGAAGGTGGTCATGTCGGCCTTCAGCTCCTCGCTGAACGCTTCCCCGTCGGAGTAGACCCCTTCGATGGTGCTGCCCACGAAGCGCTGGCGCAGGTCCTCGGCGTCGAGGCTGCGCCAGAGCGAGGGCTTGTCGTCGGCATGTGCGACCGAGATCGCGAGGATGCACGAGACGAAGACCGCGAGGCCCAGGCAGAGGGCCAGCGCAAGTCGGAGCGCGCGCTTGGCGAGCGGCGGACTGGTCGGGCGGTCGGCGGCCGCGGAAACACTGCGGCCCGGAGCAACGCGACGCGCCCCTTTGGCGTGACGACCGGCGTATGTGATGGCGAGCCCCCCGGGCATGATTGCACCCGCCCTGCTACAACAGCGCCGGAGCCAAGGGCAAGCAACCCAAGGGATCCCCTCCTCCCCGCCGCCCCCCCCGCCACGGGACGCGATCCGGGCCGTCCGGCGCGAGAACCGACGCATCTTCGCACTTCAAGTCCGCGTGAAGCACCGCGGTCCCGCGGTTCCGCGAGGGGGATGCCCGCGCAGGGATCCGCGACGTCGCGCCACGCCCGACCGTGTCGCAGCGGGCGGCGCCGGAAACGAAAAGGCCGGCCCAGGGACTGGACCGGCCTCGACCGTCTCGCGATGGGTGCCGGGCCGCTAGTAGAGCCCGCCGGTGCCCGACAGGACCGCGCGCTCCGACTCCCGGGTGATGCGGCGCCGCGAGGGCTGGTTGTCGTTGAGGCCGATGATCGAGAAGGTGTCGCCGGGCGCGGTGCCGGGCTTGAACGCCTCGAGGATCACGTTCGGGCCGGACCCGGAGGTCTGGCGGCCGCTGACGCGGTCGACCGGGATCAGCTTGATGCCCTCGGGGACGCGGAAGTCCACGACCGGGGTCCCGTCGACGGCGTGCTGCATGAAGTCGAGGAAGATCGGCGCGGCCATGTGGCCGCCGGTGGCGCCGCGGCCCATCGGCTTGGGCTCGTCGTAGCCGATGAAGACGCCGGCCACGAGGTCCGGCGTGAAGCCGACGAACCAGGCGTCCTTCTCCTCGTTGGTGGTGCCGGTCTTGCCGGCGACCGGACGGCCGAGCGCCTGGATGCGGGTGGCCGTGCCGCGCTGGACGACGCCTTCCATGATCGAGGTGATCTGGTAGGCGGTCATCGGGTCGAGGACGTACTCGCGCTCGTCGATCACCTCGGGGGCCGGCTGGTCGCGCCAGGCCAGCGCGTTGCACTCGTCGCAGCGGCGCTGGTCGTGCTTGAAGACGGTGCGACCGTGCCGGTCCTGGATACGGTCGATCAGCGTCGGCTGGATCCGCTGCCCGCCGTTGGCGATGATCGAGTAGGCGCCGACGAGGCGCATCACGGTCGTCTCGCCCGCGCCGAGCGCCATCGGCAGGTACTTGCCGAGGTCGTCGTAGATGCCGAAGCGCTCGGCATACTCGGCGACGAGGGGCATGCCCATGTCCTTGGCGAGACGCACCGTCATGAGGTTGCGCGAACGCTCGACGCCCGAGCGCAGCGTCGACGGACCGGCGGACTTGCCGCCGTAGTTCTTCGGCCGCCACACCTCGCGGCCGACGACGATCTCGATCGGCGCGTCGAGGATGATGGACGATGGCGTGTAGCCGTTGTCCAGCGCCGCCGCGTAGACGAACGGCTTGAAGGACGAGCCCGGCTGGCGCAGCGCCTGGGTGGCGCGGTTGAACTCGGAGTAGGAGTAGGAGAAGCCGCCGACGAGCGCCTTCACGCGGCCGGTGTGCGGGTCCATGGCGAGGAGCGCGCCCTGGATCGCCGGCACCTGCCGCAAGGTCCACGTGCCGTCGACCTTCTCGACGTAGATGGCGTCGCCCCGCTTCAGGACGTTGGACAACCGCCCTGTGCTGCCGCCGGCCCTCACGCGGCTCCACGGCACGCCGGACGTCGTCAGCGACACCTGCTCGCGCTCGGTGGTCAGCGAGCCCCAGACGTCGCGCGGCGGCTGCAGGCCGAGGATCGCCTCGTTGCCGCTGACGCTCAGCACGACGGCGACCTTCCACTCGGGAACGTCGTAGAGCCCGTCGACAGTGCCGATCTTCGGCCCCCAGTCCTCGCCGGGCTCGAGCTCGAGCGTCTTGATCGGGCCGCGCCAGGAGCCGCGCTCCTTGTCGATCTTGAGGAGGCCGGACATCAGCGCGTTGCGCGCCATCACCTGCATCTGCGGGTCGAGCGAGGTGCGGACCGACAGGCCGCCCTCGTAGAGGGTCTTGCTGCCGTACATGGCGACCAGCTCGCGGCGGACCTCCTCGGCGAAGTACTCCGAGCCCGGCAGGGTGCGCTGGCGCTCACGCGGCACGACGCGCAGCGGCTCGGCCTTCGCCTTGCGGACCTCCTCCGGGCTGGCGGCGCCGTCCAGCATCATGCGGTCGAGCACCCAGTTGCGACGCTCGATGGCGCGGTCGGCGTGGCGGAACGGGTGGTAGTTGTTCGGCGCCTTGGGGAGCGCGGCGAGGTAGGCCGTCTCGGCCAGCGTCAGCTCGTGGACGGACTTGTCGAAATAGACCAGCGAGGCGGCGGCGACGCCGTAGGCGCCGAGGCCGAGATAGATCTCGTTGAGGTAGCGTTCGAGGATCTCGTCCTTGGAGAACGCCGCCTCGATGCGCAGCGACAGGATCGCCTCCTTCACCTTGCGCTCGTAGGACACCTCGTTGGTCAGGAGGAAGTTCTTGGCGACCTGCTGGGTGATGGTCGACGCACCGACGGGGCGCGAGTCGGTGCCGCGATTGCGCAGGTTCGTGACGAGGGCGCGGAAGATCGCCTGCGGGTCGACGCCGGCGTGCTCGTAGAACGAGGAGTCCTCGGCGGACAGGAAGGCGTTGCGGATGCGGACGGGGATCGCCTGGATGGGCAGGAAGAGGCGGCGTTTTTCGGCGTATTCGGCGACCAGCGAACCATCGTCCGCGTGGATGCGGGTCATGACTTCCGGCTCGTAGTTGCGCAGCACGTTCACGCTGGGGAGCGTGTCGGAGATCTGGGCGATATAGATGCCGACACCCGCAGCCGCGAGCAGCCCGAGCACGGAGCCGAGCGAGAACAGGAAGCCAACGAAGCTAACGAAAAACCTAAACACAGTGACGCGCCTCCGGAACATGGGCCTCGCAGCGCGGCACAATACAGCCGCCGCGGTCTCGTGTCGCCACGATTGCGACGAAGAAATTGGCGTGCACGAGGTGGCGAGGTCCCTGCCGCTATCGCCTACCCCAGCGCAGGCTGGAATCACAAGCGCTTCAATGTGAAAGCGCGGAAATGCATGAGTGGCGAAAGGATACTGACGCTAAAATTGCAACAGTTTTGTTCATCAACTGTTGCCGTGTCTTCCTACTGCACGCGGTCGCGTGTCGTCCCCTGCGCCAGCCACTCCGCGCCGATGGGCGGATCGAGGTCGAAGAAGTCGGCGACCGCGGCGGCAACTGATGCGGCGATCTCCTCCTGCCAGTCGTCGCTGAGGAGGCGCTCGGCGTCGCTCTCGTTGGTGAGATAGCCGAGCTCGAACAGCACCGAGGGGATGTCGTGCGCCATCAGGACGCGAAAGCGGGCGGAGCGGTGGGGGTTGGAGTTCATGTCCATCGTCGCCGAGAGTGCGCCGATGAGTCGCTCCGCAAAGGTGTGGGAAAAGGCCTTGGTCTCGCGGCGCAGGAGGTCGGCGAGGATGCCGGACACCTCCTCCTGGTGGTTCGGCTCGATCGCGCCCGAGACGGAATCGGCGAGGTTCTCGCGCGCGGCGAGCTCGGCGGCCTGCGCGTCGGACGGCCGCTCGGAGAGGGTGTAGACGGTCGCGCCGTGGACGTAGTCCTGCGGCGCGGCGTCGGCGTGCAGCGAGATGAAGAGGTCGGCCCCGAAGGCGCGCGCCAGCTTGATGCGCCGCGACAGCGACAGGAACGTGTCGTCCGACCGGGTGAGCCGCACCGTGAGGCCCGGGATGGTGGAGAGCCGCGTCTCGAGGCGCCTGGCGAAGGCGAGGACGAGGTCCTTCTCGAACTCGCCGCCGGCGGTGGAGGCGCCGGGGTCGATCCCGCCGTGGCCGGGGTCGATCACCACGACGCGCCCGTCGGGGTGCGGGACGGCCTGGTGCGGCGCCTCGCTGGCGTCGGCGCTGGCGGTCACGGCGGCGTAGCCGAAGCGGGTCGCGTCCACCGGCTCGATGTCGAACACCAGCCGCCCCGGCTGACCGCCGATCGCCGGCAGGTAGACGTGGCGCACGAGGAGGGCAGGCTCGGCGAGGTCGAAGACGATCCGCCCGGCGTCGCCCGAGAGGGCGCCAAAGCGGAAGGCGGTGATAACCCCCTGCCCCGGCGGCGGCTCGGGCACCTCGAAGTCGATCTCGTCGAAGTCGACGACGAGGCGGGGCGGCCCGTCGACCACGAAGGCCCGGTAGTGCGGCTCGCCGGAGACGGAGACGATAAACCGCGTGGCGCCGGGGAACTGCTGGACATCCATCGCGCTGGCGAGGATCGCGGCGTGCGCCTTCGGGGCGATCGCGAGGGCCGCCGCGGCGAGGAGCGCCAGCGTCCCGAGGACGACGCCGGTGCCGAGGAGGACGCGGTTGACGCCGCGCACGGCCCGGCGGCGCATCCGGTCGGCGGTCCGGCCCATAAGGTTCCGTGCCGGTGCGGCCGACGCGGTGCGGCCGGGCAAGTCACAGGGCGGCGATGTCGAGAATCGGGTGAGGAGCCTCTTCACAGGGCGCGATCCGGCTACCATCTAGTACTGTGGCCGAATGCTGCACTCACCTTCGTTGACCGAAGGTGAATTTCACAACGACCGAGGTTGGTGGGGTCGGCCTCACAATTCATAGGCTTGACCCTGCATTTGTGTTGTGAAGGCTGACGAATAACGCTACGCTTCTGGCGGGCCGCGGTCGAGTCGGCCCATTTTCGGGTCGATTTCGGCCCAAGAGTTTTTCTCCACCCGCGCCTTCGAGCGTTGGCCTAGCGGCTAGCTCTTCGAGGTGCAATAGGGCGGAACTCGAGTATGCGCACCGCAGCGTCCCGGCTGTTCGGCGCAGGAGACAACGGGCGGATGCCATTCAGTCACGATGGTGAAACAGCGGTTGGACCGACGTCATTGCTGGCGTGCGGCCCCCGTTTCGCCGGCTGCAGGGCCCCGTTTTCGCGTCTCCACTCCATGGTCGGACCCGCTGCAAGCGGATCACTCGCCTCCCGCCGCCCCACCCTTTCGTCGCCGGCCGTGCCGCGTGAGCCTCTCGCCTTGACCAAGGCTCGGCGCTCCACCCGTCACGGCCCGGCAGTGAACAGGTCTCACCGCTTCGCCGCTCGCGGCCGAAGCGCATCCGTCGGCGCTCCCCGTCGCGGCATGTCCGTCAGCACTTGCCTGGACATCCCCGCGGCCTGGGCCGAAGCGCCAATCCATTCCCTGCCATCGGACCGCTTGAACGCGGTCGGCCACGGCCGACGCTCGCGGTGCCCGGAGCTATTCCATGCCCAACAAGATGCTGATCGATGCCATCCACCCGGAGGAGACGCGTGTCGTCGTCCTCAGAGACAAGCGGGTGGAAGACTTCGACTTCGAGGCCGCCAGCAAGAAGCCGCTGCGCGGTAACATCTACCTCGCGAAGGTCACGCGCGTCGAACCCTCGCTGCAGGCCGCCTTCGTCGAGTACGGCGGCAACCGCCACGGCTTCCTCGCATTCAGCGAAATTCACCCGGACTACTACCAGATCCCGCAGGCCGACCGCGCAGCGCTGCTCGCCGACGAGCGCGCCCGGGCCGACGAGGACGACGAGGCCCCGAAGAAGAACCGCGCCAGCCGCCGCCGCTCCAAGAGCGAATCCAAGGGCAAGCCGGCTCCGGCCAGGACCGGGAACGCCGCGCCCGCCGAGCCTGTGACGGCCGAGCCCGCGACCGCCGCGGCGCCCGAGGCTGAGGCCGCCCCGGCCGAGGAGCCCGTCCCCGCGCCGGCCCAGCTCGCCAGCACCAGCGACACCGTGTCGACCGAGACGCCCGTCGAGGAGCAGGCGTCGCTCCGCCGCGCCATCGAGCAGATCGAGGACGCCTACGAGGCCGACATCGAGGCCGCGTTCGACAACCCGATCCGTGACATCGAGGTGACCGGCGAAGGCGAGTCCGCCTACGACGCGCCGACCGGCGAGGCCGAGGCGAGCGCCCCTGCGGCCGTCGAAGCCGCTCCCGCCGAGGAGGCCCCCGCCGCGGAGGCTGCCCCCGCCGAGGGCGAAGCCGCGCCGGCCGAAGCCGCCGCAACGGACGCCGAGGCCGAGGCTCCGGCGGAGGAGAAGCCGAAGCGCCGCCGCCGGACGACGAGCACCACCGCCGCGAGCAAGACGACGAAGGCCACCAAGGCCAAGACCGGTACCGAGTCCGAGACCGGCACCACCACGACGCGCAAGCGCGCCACCACCGCCAAGAAGCCGACGACCAAGAAGTCCGACGACGGTCTCGCCGACCCGGTGATCTCGGACGACGAGGCCCTGCGCGACGGCCATATCCGCGAAACCCACGAGGACGACGACGAGGACGTCATCACCTCGATCGGCGAGCAGGACGTGATGGAGGAGATCCCGGAGCGCCGCCGTGCCGCTCCGCGCCGCCAGTACAAGATCCAGGAGGTGATCAAGCGCCGCCAGATCCTGCTGGTCCAGGTCGTCAAGGAAGAGCGCGGCACCAAGGGCGCGGCGCTGACCACCTACCTGTCGCTCGCCGGCCGCTACTCGGTGCTGATGCCGAACACGGACCGCGGCGGCGGCGTGTCGCGCAAGATCACCGACAATGCCGACCGCAAGCGCCTGAAGTCCTCCGTCGCCGAGCTGGACGTTCCGGAGGGGATGGGCATCATCCTGCGCACGGCCGCAGCGTCCCGTACCAAGACCGAGATCAAGCGCGACTTCGAGTATCTGCTGCGCCTCTGGGAGAGCGTGCGCGATCTCACGCTGTCGTCCATCGCGCCGCAGCTCGTCTACGAGGAAGGCAACCTCGTCAAACGCGCCATCCGCGACCTCTATAACAAGGAGATCGACGAGGTTCTCGTGTCCGGCGAGCCCGCCTACCGCGAGGCCAAGGACTTCATGAAGATGCTGATGCCGTCTCACGCCAAGAACGTGAAGCGGTACGGCGAGGCGACGCCGATCTTCACCAAGTACAGCGTGGAGCCGCAGCTCGACGCGATGTTCTCCGAGCAGGTGACGCTGCCCTCGAAGGGTTACATCGTCATCAACCCGACGGAGGCGCTGGTCTCCATCGACGTGAACTCGGGCCGCTCCACGAAGGAGTCCTCGATCGAGGACACCGCGCTGAAGACGAACCTGGAGGCCGCCGACGAGGTCGCCCGCCAGCTCCGGCTGCGCGACCTCGCGGGCCTCATCGTCATCGACTTCATCGACATGGACGAGAAGCGGCACAACCGTCAGGTGGAGAAGCGCCTGAAGGACGCGCTGAAGCTCGACCGCTCGCGCATCCAGGTCGGCCGCATCTCCCCGTTCGGCCTGCTCGAGATGAGCCGCCAGCGCATCCGCCAGGGCATGGTCGAGACCTCGATGGTGCCGTGCGAGGCGTGCGGCGGCATGGGCCACGTGCGCTCGACCCAGTCCGTCGCCCTGCACTGCCTGCGCGCGCTGGAGGACTACCTCCTGAAGCACGCCGACAACCACGTCACGATCAAGACCTCGGCGACGGTGGCGCTCTACATCCTGAACCAGAAGCGCCAGCACCTGAACGAGCTGGAGGAGCGCTTCGGCCTCGAGATCGGCGTCGACGCGGACGAGACCCTGTCCGGCCAGCACCTCGCCATCGTCCCCGGCGCGCCGGTGGACCGTGCGCCGGGCGTCGAGCCGCCGGTGGCGCAGATCGCCCCGGACGCCGCCGTCATGGACGACGAGGACGAGGTCGAGGAGGAGGAGACCGAGGTCACCGAGTCCGCTGAGTCCGCCGAGGCCCGGGAGAGCGCAGGCGAGCGTTCCTCGCGCCGCCGTCGCCGGCGTCGCCGGCGTGGTGGCGGCAGTGATGACCGCCGCGACGAGCGGGGCGAGGACGGCGGCAGCGACGAGCGCGCCCAGGCCGCGACCGCTGCCGACGAAGCCGTGACCGGGGACGTCGAGGAGGCCGAGGCGGCCGCCGACGAGCCGGCGACCGGCGAAGCGGACGTCCAGGCCGACGGCGACTTCCAGGACGACGACCGTCGCGGTCGTCGCCGCCGGGGCCGCCGGGGTGGCCGCCGCCATCGCCGCGAGGGCGAGGACGAGGGCGCCGACGGCGAGACCATGACCGCCGAGTCATCCGACGAGGCGCCGGCCGAGCCGGCCGCGGTGGAAGCATCCGCCACCGAGACCGAAGCGGAGGCACCCGTCGCAGAAGCGGGCGAGACCGTGACCGAAGCGGCCCCCGAGGCGGAGGCGGAGGCGGAAGCCGAGGTCGCTGCACCGGAGGCGGAAGCGTCCGAGCCGGCGGAGGCGGAGGCCGAGGCCCCGGCGCCGGAGGAGAAGTCCGACCCCTCCCGCCCGCGCCGTGTGGGCTGGTGGCAGCGCCGCTCGTTCTTCTAGGCCCCTCGCCGACATCATCCGCGGCCCGGCTCATGCCGGGCCGCACCCGTTTCAGACCGATCAACTTGCGGATCGCCTGCCCTTTCCGTCAGACGGCGGGCCGGATGTGACCGACACGGGCGCCGCGGATCCGCCGTGGAGACGCCCGTTGCAGAGGACCGGCAGGCCTCGGGCCCGCGCCGTCCACCGCCCCGGCCGGACGGGCTGGCCGGTCAACCGAATGTGACGGGTGTGCCAACTCGCGTCCTTTCGAGGCCCCGACGCTCGCGGTATCCAAAGCGACGCTCTCAACGCAAAAGGTTGATTATGTTCCGCCCCTTCCTTGCACTCGCCGCCATGGCGTCGGTGGTGATCGCCGCGCCGGCGCCGCTTTATGCCCAACAGGCCGCGGACACCCCTGTCCTCAACCGTTCCGACGTCGAGACCATTGTCCGCGAGTACCTGGTCGCCAATCCGGAGGTCCTCGAGGAGGCCTTCATGGCGCTCCAGACCAAGCGCCAGGCGACCGCAGACGCCGAGCGGGCCGAGGCGCTCGCCAGTGTCCGTGACGACCTCGAATCCTCCACCAACAGCGCGGTTCTGGGCAACCCCGACGGCGACGTCACGCTGGTGGAGTTCTTCGACTACAATTGCGGGTTCTGCCGCCGCGCGCTCAGCGATCTCGACGAGCTGATCGAGGGCGATCCGAACCTGCGCGTCGTGCTCAAGGAGCTGCCGGTGCTGGGCGAGGGCTCGGTGCGGGCCGCGGCGGTCTCCATCGCCGTCCACAACATCGCCCCCGAGGCCTATCCGGAGTTCCACAAGAAGCTCCTGTCCTCGGAAGGCCGGGCGGACGATCAGGTCGCCTTCGCCGTCGTCGACGAGATGGGCCTGCCGCGCGACGAGATCGAAGTCGCCATGCGCTCCGACAAGGTGCGGGACACCGTGTCCGAAAGCAACCGGCTCGCCCGCCTCTTGCAGATCGAAGGAACGCCGTCCTATGTGATCGGCGACGTCGTCGAACAAGGTGCCGTGGGTGTCGATCAGCTTCGCGCAAGAATTAATCAACAACGCTGCGGCGAGGACGTCTGCTAACCCTTGGATAACGCGGCACCATCGCCTAGGTAGGCGGGGGCGGCGGCAGAGCCTCTAGCTTTTCCGCCTTCCGCTTATCACCAGCGTCCTTTAGTAAGCTGGGCGCTAAATCTTACACACATTGCGGTACCCGACCGCGGCAAATGAAAGGCCTCGACCCCACCTCTGGGTCCCGTTGAATCGTAATGGCAGACACACCCCCAATTGACGAAGCGGCCATACGCACGATCGCCGCGTTGCTGCATGAAACGGACCTTTCGGAGATCGAGATCGTCCATGGCGAGACCAAGCTGCGGGTCGCGCGTCATGTGAGCCCCACGCCCGTCACCGTCGCGCCGCCGCCGGTCGCCTCCGCCGCTCCCGCCACCGCCGCCCCCACCGGCCCGGCCAAGGCACCCGAGGGCGCCGTCCTGTCGCCGATGGTCGGGACCGCCTACCGCGCGCCGGAGCCGGGCTCGCGCCCGTTCGTGGACGTCGGCGAGACGGTGCGCGTCGGCCAGGTGGTCATGATCGTCGAGGCGATGAAGACGATGAACCAGATCATCGCCGAGCGTGCGGGCACTGTGACGGACATCTTCGTCGAGGACGGTCAGCCGGTCGAGTACGGCGAGCCGCTGCTGGCGATCGCTTAAGATGTTCCGCAAAGTGCTCATCGCGAACCGCGGTGAGATCGCGCTTCGCGTCCAACGCGCCTGCAAGGAGCTCGGCATCCAGACCGTCGCGGTCCACTCCACCGCCGACGTCGACGCGATGCATGTGCGCCTTGCCGACGAATCCGTGTGCATCGGCCCCGCGCCGGCGTCCGAGAGCTACCTGAACATCCCGGCGATCGTCGCGGCGTGCGAGATCACCGGCGCCGACGCGGTCCACCCCGGCTACGGGTTCCTCTCCGAGAACGCGCGCTTCGCCGAGATCCTGGAAGCGCACGACATCACCTTCATCGGCCCGACGCCGGAGCAGATCCGCATCATGGGCGACAAGATCGAGGCCAAGCGCACGGCAAAGGCCCTCGGCCTGCCGGTCGTTCCGGGCTCGGAGGGCGCCGTGCGCTCCGAGGCGGAGCTGCGCGCGGTGGCGGCCGAGATCGGCTACCCGGTCCTCATCAAGGCGAGCGCCGGCGGCGGCGGCCGCGGCATGACGGTCGCCCGCTCGGCCGACGAGGTCGTGCAGGCCGCGCAGCGCGCCCGGGCCGAGGCCAAGGCCGCATTCGGCAACGACGACGTCTATCTCGAGAAGTATCTCACCACGCCGCGCCACATCGAGATCCAGGTGATGGGCGACGGTCAGGGCGACGCGGTCGCCCTCGGCGAGCGCGACTGCTCGCTCCAGCGCCGCCACCAGAAGATCTGGGAAGAGGCCCGCTCCCCTGCCCTCAACGAGGACCAGCGCAAGCGGATCTACGACACCTGCGCCAAGGCCATGCGGGACATGCGCTACCGCGGCGCCGGCACGATCGAGTTCCTGTACGAGAACGGCGAGTTCTATTTCATCGAAATGAACACGCGCCTGCAGGTGGAGCACCCGGTCACGGAGATGATCACCGGGCTCGACCTCGTCCACGCGCAGCTCCGCGTCGCCTCCGGCGGCAAGCTCGGCATCTCGCAGGAGGACGTGACGTTCAACGGCCACGCGATCGAGTGCCGCGTGAACGCCGAGCACCCGCGCACGTTCGTGCCGTCCCCGGGGACGATCACGCACTACCATCCCCCTGGCGGGCTTGGTGTCCGGGTCGATTCAGCGGTGTACCAAGGCTACCGGATCCCGCCGTACTACGATAGCCTGATCGGCAAGCTCATCGTTCATGGCAACAACCGGGTCGAGTGTCTCATGCGTCTCCGGCGCGCGCTTGACGAATTCGTGGTGGACGGCATCGAGTCGACCCTCCCGCTGTTCCGCGAGCTCGTTCAAGATCCGGACATCGCAAACGGTGCATACGATATCCACTGGCTGGAATCGTTCCTGGCGCGAGGGAAGGTATGACGAGTCCCGACAATATCGTCCTTGAGATCACGCCCGAGGTTCTGTTGAAGGCCTACGCGTGCGGGATCTTCCCGATGGCCGAATCGGCGGACGATCCGGGACTTTATTGGATTGAACCAGAGCGGCGGGGCATCCTGCCGCTCGATTCGTTTCATATCCCCCGTCGCCTCGCGCGGCTGGTCCGCCAGGACCGCTTCGAGGTGCGGGTCGATCATGACTTCAGCGGCGTGATCGAGGGCTGTGCGACGCCCGCCCCGGGCCGCCAGCGCACCTGGATCAACGGCCGCATCCAGCAGCTCTACACGAGCCTCTACAAGCTCGGGCAGGCCCACTCGGTCGAGACCTACCTCGACGGCGAGCTGGTCGGCGGCCTCTACGGCGTGCGGCTCGGCGGCGCGTTCTTCGGCGAGTCCATGTTCTCCACGGTGCGCGACGCGTCGAAGGTGGCGCTGGTGCACCTTGCGGGCCGGCTCGCGCTCGGCGGCTTCACCCTGCTCGACGCGCAGTTCATCACCGACCATCTCAGCCAGTTCGGCGCCGTCGAAGTGAGCCGCCGCCACTATCAGCAGCTCCTCGACGAGGCGCTGCGCATCAACGGCGACTTCGCCCCCGGTCGGACGTACTCCGGCGCCGAGGTCCTCGTCCCCTTCTCCGAGCGCTGAGGCGCACGCCAGAGCCCCAGCCCCGTAGGGCACGTCAGGCAGGCCCGCCCGCCGGAGCCCGTCTGCGATGCTCTGCCCAATTCGGCAATTGTCCTTCGGCACGCCCCGACGAGGCCCATGCGGCGCGGAGCGCATCCGCCGCCGCGCGCATCAGTCCTCGAGCTCGCCCTCTTCCGGCACCACGATCGGCGCGCGGCTGGCGTGGAACGGCCGCGGCTTGGGAATCGGCTGCCAGCCCTCCGGCCGCTCGATCACGCCCATCTCGTCCTGCGCGTACTTGTCCTCGTTGAAGCCGGTGGGGGGCGCGACCTCCGTGGAGAGGGCGCAGTCCTTCAGCCACACGTCGTACACCGGGTGGTCCACCGCGTTGAGGCCGGGGCTGGCGGCGAACATCCAGCCCGTGAAGATCCGGCGGATGCGAGAGTCGAGGGTGATCTCGTCGACCTCGGCGAAGGCGACCGTGTTCGGCTCCTCGGTTGGCGGCTGCGTCTGGCACGTGCGGGGCGTCACGCGCAGCGCACCGAACTGCACCGTCTCGTTGATGTAGACGTCGAACGAGATGATCCGGCCCGTCACCTTGTCGAGGCCGGAGAAGACGGCGATCGGATTCTCGATGGGCTCGGCCTCGGCCGGCGAACCGCCCACGAGAGCGAGGGCGGCCAGCATGGCGGGGACGAGCGGACGGAGCATCGTAGACCTCAGATCGCGTGTGCTTCGAAGCGGATCCGGACGTAGTCGGCCGTCCAGACGCCGTTGGCGTCCCTCAGGGCCGGCGCCAGCAACGCCTCGGCTTCGGCAAGGACGTCCGGAGCGGAGGCGGCGGCGTCCTTCAGATATGGGTTCATGAAGGTTTCGATCCAACCAACGATGCCACTGTCCGGAAGGATGGTCGGACGCGGGATCAGGACGCAACGCGAGACCGAGAATCCGTTCTCGGCGAGCAGCCTACCGAAGGTCTCCGGCGTCGGGAAGTACCAGGGGTGCGCGCGCGCCGGATCGACGCCGTAGCGTGGCGCGATGGCCGCAAGCGCCGTGCGGAGCGACGCGACGTTGGCGTGGCCGCCGAACTCGCCGACATACCGTCCGCCCGGCTTCAGTGCCCGGCGCACCCCGGCGGCGACCTTGGCGGGCTCCAGCATCCAGTGGAGCGCGGCGTTGGTGAAGACGGCGTCGAACTCCGCCTCGAACGGGAGCGCCATGCCGTCGACGAGACGCACGTCGAGCCCCCGCGCCGTCGCCGCGGCGACGAAGTCAGGACTCGCGTCGACGCCCAGCACGGTGGCCCCGCTCGCCGCGAGCTTTTCGGTCAGGACGCCGTCGCCGCAGCCGAGGTCGAGGATGCGCTCGCCCGGTCGGGGCGCCAACCACTCGGTGACGCCGTCCGCGAGGTCCGAGACGAAGCGCGCATGACGCTGGTACGTCTCGGCGGACCAGACCTGAGCGGGCGCGGCCATCCTCAGTCCACCGGTTCCAGCCGGCCGATCGCGGCGGTCAGCTTCTCGAGGCGGGATTCCGCCTCGGCGCGCTTTTCGCGCTGCTCCTCGATGGTCTCGGCGTCCGCCTTCTCCAGGAACTTCGGATTGGAGAGGCGCCCGTCGATCTTCGAGATGTCCTGCTGCAGCCGCTTCAGCTCCTTGGCGAGGCGCGCACGCTCCGCCGCGAGGTCGACGAGGCCGGCGAGCGGCAGGCAGACGACGACGTCACCCACCACCGACTGGGCCGAGTTCGGCGGCGCGACGTCGGACACCTTCAGCGCCGAGGCGCGGGCGAGACGGCGGATGGCCGCGTCGTGCGAGGCGAGCCAGCTCTCCTGCGCGCGCGATCCGCCGACGACCACGATCTCCGCCTCGGTCGCGGCGGGAACGTTCGACTCCGAGCGCAGCGAGCGGACGGCGGCGACGAGGTCGACGACGAAGTTGATCTCGGCCGCCGCGCTGTCGTCCTGGAACCCGTCGGTCGGCCACGGCGCGTGGATCAGCAGCGTGTCGCGCGTGATCGACGACTGCTCGGCCGTGATCGACCACAGCTCCTCGGTGATGAAGGGCATGAACGGGTGGAGCATGACGAGGATCTGGTCGATGACGTAGGCCGTCACCGCGCGCAGCTCCTTCTTCTCCTCCTCGTTCTGGCCGATCAGCGCCGGCTTGGCGAGTTCCAGGTACCAGTCGCAGAAGGTGTTCCAGGTGAAGCGGTAGATCGCCGCCGCCGCATCGTTGAAGCGGTAGGCCTCGATCGCGGCGGTCACCTGGTCCGCCGTGCGGCTCGCCTCGGTGATGACCCAGCGCGACAGCGTCCCCCGCGCCGAGGACGGCTCGAACGCCGGGTCGATGCGGCACTCGTTCATGTCGGCGAAGCGGGTCGCGTTCCAGAGCTTGGTGGCGAAGTTGCGGTAGCCCTGGACGCGCGCCTTGGCGATCTTCACGTCTCGGCCCTGGGCGGCCATGGCGGCGAGGGTGAAGCGCAGCGCGTCGGCGCCGAACTCGTCCATCAGCTCCAGCGGATCGACGACGTTGCCCTTCGACTTCGACATCTTGGCGCCCTTCTCGTCACGGACGAGGGCGTGGATGTAGACGGTGTGGAAGGGCACCTGGTTGAGGAAGTGCATGCCCATCATCATCATCCGGGCGACCCAGAAGAAGATGATGTCGAACCCGGTCGAGAGGACGCTCGTCGGGTAGTACTTGCGCAGCTCCGGCGTGCGCTCCGGCCAGCCTAGGGTCGAGAACGGCCACAGGGCGGACGAGAACCACGTGTCGAGGACGTCCTCGTCGCGGTAGAGGAGCGTCTCCTCGCCCTCGCCGGCCTCCCAGGCCTCCAGCGCCTCGGTGCGCGGCACGAAGCGGACGGTGTGGCCGTAGTGGATCTCCGCGACGCGGGCGACGTCGGCCTCCGAGCGCTCGACGAAGATCTTGCCGTCCGGGCCGTACCACGCCGGGATCTGGTGCCCCCACCAGAGCTGACGCGAGACGCACCACGGCTGGATGTTCTCCATCCACTCGAAATAGGTCTTCGACCAATTGGCCGGGACGAACGTGGTCTTGCCTTCGTGGACCGCGTCCATCGCGGGACCCGCGAGGCGCTTGGCGTTGACGTACCACTGGTCGGTGAGGAACGGCTCGATCGGCACGCCCGACCGGTCGCCGAACGGGACCATGTGGACGTTGTCCTCGATCTTCTCGATGAAGCCGAGCTCTTCCATCTTCGCGACGATGATCTTGCGCGCCGAGAAGCGGTCCTCGCCGTGCAGGTCGTCGACGAGCGCCGAGACCGCCGCCGGGTCCAGCCCTTCGGCGAAGTCGGCATTGCCGTCGAGCGTGACGGCCGCCTGCTCGTCGAAGATGTTGATGACGCGCAGCTTGTGGCGCCGCCCGACCTCGAAGTCGTTGAAGTCGTGCGCGGGGGTGATCTTCACCGCGCCCGACCCCTTCTCCGGGTCGGAGTAGGTGTCGCCGACGATGGGGATCCGGCGGCCGACCAGCGGCAGGATGACGTTCTTGCCGATGAGGTCGGTATAGCGCTCGTCGTCCGGATGGACGGCGACCGCGGTGTCGCCCAGCATCGTCTCCGGCCGGGTGGTGGCGACGACGATGTAGGTGGACGGATCCTCCGGGTCGAAGGTCACGCCTTCCAGCGGGTAGCGGAAGTGGGTGAGCGTGCCCTTCGTCTCCTTCGACTCGACCTCGAGGTCAGAGATCGCGGTGAGGAACTTCGGGTCCCAGTTCACCAGGCGCTTGTCGCGGTAGATCAGCCCCTGCTTGTGCAGCCGGACGAAGACCGTCAGCACCGCCTCGGAGAGGCCGGCGTCCATGGTGAAGCGCTCGCGCGACCAGTCGCACGACGCGCCGAGGCGGTCGAGCTGGCCCTTGATGGCCCCGCCCGACTCTTCCTTCCAGGACCAGACCCGCTCGAGGAAGGCCTCGCGGCCCATCTCGCGGCGCGTGGGTTCGCCGTTGGCCGCGAGCTGGCGCTCCACGACCATCTGCGTGGCGATGCCGGCGTGGTCGGTGCCGGGTTGCCAGAGAACGTCCTTGCCGCGCATCCGCTCGAAGCGGACCATCACGTCCTGCAGCGTGTTGTTCAGGGCGTGCCCCATGTGGAGCGAGCCCGTGACGTTCGGCGGCGGGATGACGATGCAGAACGGGTCCGCATCACGATCCGCCCCCGCGCCTGCACGGAACGCGTCGGCCTCTTGCCACACTTCGCGAATGCGCGGCTCGATGTCGGCCGCGTCGTAGGTCTTTTCGAACATGGATCCACACCCTCAGAGGGTGTGCCTAAGGCCCTGCACCGCCTTTCGTCAACGCGCACTTTCATTGAAAGACGTCCAGGCAACGCAGGGATGCGGGGCGGCACGGTCGGCCCGCATCGGTTCAGCGCTCCGGTACCGGCCCCAGGTGCCTGGAATCCCGGCTAGGTGCGCGGCAGGACCACGATCACCTTGAGGCCCCCCTGGTCCGCCCGCGACAGCTCCAGCCGGCCGCCGTAGAGGTCGACGAGCTCCGCCACGATGGAGAGGCCGAGGCCGCTGCCGGGCTTGGTCTGGTCGAGCCGCGTGCCGCGCGAGATCACCTCGGTTCGCTCGGTCTCGGAGAGGCCCGGCCCGTCGTCGGCGATCTCGATGGCGAAGGAGCGCTTGAAGGCCGCGCCCGGCAGCGCCTCGTCGCTCGGCCTGACCTCGATCGCCACCTCGCTCGCCGCCCACTTCATCCCGTTGTCGACGAGGTTGCCGACGATCTCCTCGAGGTCCTGCTGCTCGCCGGCGAACTGGATGCCGTCCGGCCGCTCCAGCGTCACCTCGATGCCGCGCGGCTCGGCGAGGCGCGCCATCGCCCGGTGCAGCCGGTCGAGCACCGGGCCGAGGTCGGTGGTGGTCGCGATGAAGCGGTCCTGCGCCGCCATCTGCGCCCGGTCGAGGTAGTAGCGGACCTGCCGCTGCATGGTGTGGACCTGCTCGCGCACCGACCGCGCCAGCGGCTCCCCGGTGGTCCCCGCGTCGTTGAGGAGGACGCTGAGCGGCGTCTTCAGCGCATGAGCGAGGTTGCCGACATGCCGCCTCGCGCGCTCGAGCGTCGCGTGGTTGGCGTCGATCAGCGTGTTGAGCGCGTCGGCGACGGGCGCGATCTCGGTCGGGAACTTGGTGCTGACGTGCTGCACCCTCCCCTGGCGTACCGCCTCGAGCTGCTGGCCCAGCACGGTGAGCGGCCTGAGGCTGATGCGCCAGTGGATGAACGTCACCGCCACCAGGATGATGGCGAACGAGCCGAGGTATAGGGCGAGCCGCGTCGTGAAGGAGGCGGTGTCGTCGGCGATGGTCGACGCCGCGCCGCTGACGACCACCATCACCCACTTGCCGTCCGCGAAGGCGACGCGCCGGGCGACGACGCGCAACCGGTCACCCGCCGGCCCCTGGCCATAGCCCTGCCGCGGCACGAACCCGACGGTCCGCTCGAAATTGTCCGGCAGCTCGATGACGTCGCCCGCCAGCGACTCGGAGGTCTGCATCACCTCGTCCGTCGAGGTGTCGACCACCATCCAGTACCAGCCCGACAGCGGCAGAACGAAGCGCGGCTCGCCGAGGTCGGGCGGAATGCCGCCGTAGCGGTCGTCGTCCTGCTCGGAGAGCTGGGCCACCAGCATCGCGAGGTAGACGCCCAGCGTATCGTCGAAGCGCGCCTCCACCGTCTGGCGGAACGCCGAGACGAGGACGAAGCCCGTCGCCACGATCGCGAACGTCGCCCACGCCAGGGACGTGAGCAGAAGCCGTGCCGAGAGCGACTTGGGCCAGATCTTCATGGCGCGGGCCGACTACTCCTCGCCGCCCGGCGAAAACACGCGGTAGCCGAGACCGCGCACCGTCTCGATGATGTCGGCGCCGAGCTTCTTGCGCAGGCGGCCGATGAACACCTCGATCGTGTTGGAATCGCGATCGAAGTCCTGATCGTAGAGGTGCTCGGTCAGCTCGGTGCGCGACACGATCCGCCCCTGGTGCATCATCAGGTAGGCGAGCACGCGGTACTCGTGCGAGGTGAGCTTCACGAGCGTGCCGTCGACCGTGACCCGGCTCGCCCGCGCGTCGAGCTCGACGGGACCGCACACGTAGTCGTTCGAGGCGTTGCCCGCCGCCCGGCGGATCAGCGCGCGCACCCGGGCGAGCACCTCCTCCATGTGGAAGGGCTTGGTGACGTAGTCGTCAGCGCCCGCGTCGATGCCGGCGACCTTGTCGCTCCAGCGGTCGCGCGCGGTCAGCACGAGGACGGGCATGCGGCGGGCGTTCTTGCGCCAACGCTCCAGCACCGAGATGCCGTCGAGTTCCGGCAGGCCGAGGTCGAGAATCGCGACGTCATAGGGCTCAGTGTCGCCGAGGAAGTGGCCTTCCTCGCCGTCGAACGCGGTGTCCACCGCATATCCGCCGGACTTCAGGGCATCGCAGAGCTGACGGTTGAGATCACGATCGTCTTCCACGACGAGCACACGCATGACGCTTCTCCTAGTCCACTAACGAATGGGTTGGCCGCTTCTGGCGTCGACCTCGCGGTCGACGACACGACCGTCGCCCTGAAGGACGGTAACGCGCCAAGTAAGCCCACCGCTCCCCTCGCAGAGGTTCAGCCTCAGAACCTTGCCACCCAGCTTGCGCCCGATCTGGCCCGGACGGACCGCCTGACCGGAACGCACCGCCTGTCGCTGCGCGCTCTGCGAGAGGCACCCCGCCTGCGCGGCCGCCGGCGCCGCGTCCCAAAGGACGAGCGCGCCGGCCTGGGCCAGCAAGGTCGCAGCGAATATGATCTTTACGAGGTGCATGGTCGCGAGGATTAGTAGCATGCCCGTGTACGTCGAATGAACGAAAGTGAGGCGCACGCGCAAGATCGTCCGACCCGCGCGACACGACGGGGCACGGGGCTCCTCGCGCGGTTGCGACGGCTGCCGCCTGCGTCAATCCTCGCCTGGCTGAAAGCGCCTCAATCCACACCTTTCCCGTTCGGGCGGTCGGAAGTCGGGGAAGTTAACCACACTGCAATGAATTCCGGATCGCATCAGGCGATGGTTGAGCCGTCATGCGTCCAGAGTGTGCCCGTGCCTCAAGCGTCCGTCCTCGGTGTCGATCAATCGCTTTCCGGCCGTCGCTGGATGCGCCGTCTCGATGAAGCCGGAGAGCGCACGGCGCTCGCCCTCGCCCAGCGGCACGGACTGCCGGAGATCCTCGCCCGCGTGCTCGCGGGGCGCGGCGTCACCCTCGACAACGCCGGGCGCGAGCTCGCCCCGACGATCCGCGACCTGATGCCCGACCCGTCGAGCCTGACGGACTGCGACACCCTCGTCGGCCGCCTCGCCGACGCCGTCGACCGCAACGAGCGCATCGTCATCTTCGCCGACTACGACGTTGACGGCGCGACCTCGGCGGCGGTCGTCTCTCGCACCCTCTCCCACCTCGGCGCCACGGCGAAGATCGTCATCCCCGACCGGCTGACCGACGGGTACGGCCCCTCGGTTCCGGCGATGGAGCAGCTCGCCGACGACGGGTGCGAGGTTCTCCTCTGCCTCGACTGCGGCGCGGGCGCGATCGTGCCGATCGAGGCCGCCAAGCGCCGCGGCCTCACGGTGCTGGTGATCGACCATCACCCGGTGAACGAGCTGGCGCCGGCGGACGCCGTCGTAAACCCGAACCGGGGCGACGACCTCTCCGGGCTGTCCGAGTGCGCCGCCGTGGGCGTCTCGTTCATGGTGATGGTCGCGCTGATGCGCGAGATGCGCCAGCGCGGGCGCTTCGCGGGCAAGGCCGAGCCCAGCCTGATGCCACTGCTCGACTGTGTCGCGCTCGGCACGGTCGCCGACGTCGTGCCGTTGTCGCCGCTGAACCGCGCCTTCGTCACTCGGGGGCTCGTCGCGTTGCGCCGGCGGGACAACATGGGCCTCGCCGCGCTGACGACGGTCGCGCGCCTCGGCGGCCCGGTCGATGCCGGCCACCTCGGCTACGTGCTCGGCCCGCGGATCAATGCGGGCGGGCGCATTGGCCAGTCCGGGCTCGGCGCGCGGCTCCTGACGAGCGACGACCCGGCCGAGACGGAAGCCATCGCCGCCGAGCTCGACCGCCTCAACCAGGAGCGCCGGGCGCTCGAGACCACGGCCCTCGCCGAAGCCACCGCGCTGGTGGACGAGAGCGCTCCGGTGCTCGTCGTCGCGGGGCCCTGGCACCCGGGCGTCGTCGGCCTCGTCGCGGCCCGGCTGAAGGAGCGCTTCCGCCGTCCGGCCGTCGCCATCGGCCTGACCGGCGAGGCCGGCACCGGTTCCGGCCGCTCGATCCCCGGCGTCGACCTCGGCGCCGCGATTCGCGAGGCCGCGGCCGACGGTCTCCTCATCAAGGGCGGCGGCCACGCGATGGCGGCCGGCCTCACCGTCGCCCCGGAGCGCGTCGCCACGCTTACCGCGTGGCTCGAGGACCGCCTCGGCTCGGTGGTGCGCGAGGCCATGGCCACCGACACGCTGAAGATCGACGCCATCGCCGCGCCGGGTGCCATCGACGAGCCGCTCGCCCGGCTCCTCACCGACCACGGCCCATGGGGCGCCGGCCGGCCGAAGCCCGTCATCGCGCTCGACGCCGCGCATGTGGAGCATGTGATGCCGGTCGGATCGGGCGAATGCCTCAAGCTGCGCCTCGCGGGCCGTGCCGGACCGGGGATCGACGCGATGCTGTTCCGCTCCGCCGGCCCGGTCGGCGAGCGGCTGCGTGCCGCGCGCGGCAGCTCCGTCAACGTCGCCGTCGAGGTGACGCACGGCGCCTTCCGCGGCGTCCCGCGCGCCGAGATCTCGATCGTCGACGTCGCCGAGGTCCGCGCCGCCGTCCGCCACGCGGCCTGACGCGGCGTCCCCCTCGCGATCGGGGCCCCGCGCTCAGGCGCCCAGCAGGCGTCGCACGGTGGCGAGCAGCCACTCGTCCCGGCCCGCCGCGGCGACGAACTGGACGGAAAGCCCGTCGACCGGCGCGACGACCACGGGCAGTCCGGCGATGTTGAACATCTCGGTGAGGCGGATGTTGGCGTTGGTGATCGGCACCACCTCGCCGCGCAACACCACCGTCTCGGCCTGCCGCGCCGCCGGTGCCATCGGCAGCGTGGGGAGGATCAGGACCTGGTCGGGCGCCATCGCCGCACGCCAGACCGCCCGCGCGCGCTCGCAGATCCTGCGCGCCTCGGCGAGGTGGGAGGCCGACAGCGTCGCCGCGTAGGCGAGCCCCGAGGCCGACAGCGGCGGGAAGAGATAGGGCGCCCTCCCCCAGTCCTCCCGGTGGACGGCGAGGGCGTCGGCGCAGACGAGGTCCGAATGCGCGATCGCGACCGGCTCGTACGGCAGCGGGCTCGCAAACGGCGCCGCACCGAACGCACGGGCGATGGGCGCGAACGTCTCGGCGACGAACACGTCCGCCGCCCCCAGCTCGTCCACGGCGAAGGTCAGGCGCGCCGGCGCCGCGTCGACGCCGTCCCAGCGGTCGACCAGAAAAGGCGCGACCGGGGCGAGGTCGCCGAGCGTGCGCGCCATCACGCCGACGACGTCGAACGCGGGGGAGAGCGGCAGGACGCCGTCCATCTCGGCCCGCTCGTTCGTCGGCTTGTAGGATGTGAGGTCGCAATAGGCGGCGGGGATGCGGACCGATCCGCCGGTGTCGGTGCCGAGGCCGATGTCCGCGAGGCCTGCCGCCACCGCGGCGGCCGAGCCGCCGCTGGAGCCGCCGACCGCGCGGCCGGGATGGCGCGGGTTGGCGACAGCCGCCGTCATCGTGCCGAACCCCGCCTCGTCGGTCGCCGTGCTCCCGACGACGGCGTAGCCGGCCTCGCGGAACCGGGTGACGACCCGGGCGTCCCGCGAGGCGCGCCGGCCGGCCCGCACGGGCAGACCGGCCGTCTGGAGGAGCCCTTCCACCGCGATCATGTCCTTGACCGCGAGGCGGGGCCCCGGTCCCGGTTCCGGGACGAGATCCACGAAGGCGTTGAACGGATCCTTCGGGGTCATGTCGCCTTTCGAAACGCCCGCCGCCTCAGGCCGGCAGGAACTTCGAGAAGTCCGTGTGGCGCGCCCGGATCGTGCGCACGGTGCCGTGGAAGGACCGCATCACGATCGTTTCCGTCTCGATATAATCCGGGTGGAACCGCACGCCGCGCACGAGGTTGCCGTCGGTCACGCCGGTCGCGGAGAAGTACACGTCGCCGGAGGCCATCTCCTCGTGTGTATAGATCTTGTCCGGATCGGAGATGCCCATCTTTTCAGCGCGGCTGCGGCGCTCCTCGTTGTCGAGGATGAGCCGGCCCTGCATCTGGCCGCCGACGCAGCGCAGCGCAGCGGCCGCGAGCACGCCTTCCGGCGCGGCGCCGATGCCGATGTAGAGGTCGATCCCCGACTCGAGCGGGTTCGTCGTGTTGATCACGCCCGCGACGTCGCCGTCCGAGATGAGACGCACGGCCGCACCCGTCTTCCGCAGCTCGTCGATGAGCTGGGTGTGGCGCGGCCGGTCGAGCACGCAGGCCGTGACCTCGGCCGGCGGCACGCCCTTCTCCCGCGCGACGCGGCGGACGACCTCGTCCGGCGGCATGTCCAGCTCGAGAAGGCCGTCCGGATAGCCGGGGCCGATGGCGATCTTCTGCATGTAGACGTCGGGCGCATGGAGAAGCGCGCCACCGTTCGCGAGCGCGAGCGTCGCGATGGAATTCGGCATGTCCTTGGCGCAGAGCGTGGTGCCCTCGAGCGGGTCCAGGGCGATGTCGACGCGGTGACCGCCGGTGCCGACGGCTTCACCGATGTACAGCATCGGCGCCTCGTCGCGCTCGCCCTCGCCGATCACGACGATGCCCTCGATGGCAAGGCGGTTCAGTTCTCGCCGCATGGCGTCGACCGCAGCCTGGTCGGCCGCTTTCTCGTCGCCACGACCGCGCAAACGCGCCGCCGCCACGGCAGCACGTTCGGTGACACGCATGACCTCGACGGTCAGGACGCGGTCGAGCGCGTCCTCATGCGGCGTTTTCTCTTCAGACATGAGCTTTATGTCGTCTCCGCTCCTCGGATGTGGTTCCTTGTGCCGCGTTGTCCGGCTCGGTGCAATCGTTCGCGTACAACCGAACTGCATCAACACCTTGCATCATGCCCAACAGGGCAGCTCCGTGACGAAAGCGATCATTTCGACCACAACATTGCCGTAAAATACCATAGCGCATCGGAGTTTCCGGTACGCGATGGACTTCGTCCTCATCATCGCGCATGCACACAATCCAGTTCCAGCGACACGAATCCCTTGTCGAGCGGGCCCAATGTTCATCTACAGTGCCTTCGACCGGCCCGACGCGCCGCCGGTCTACACCGCCGAAGCCCTCGTCTCCGCCCGCTCCCTGCGCCGCTATACCGACAAGCCCATCCGCCTGCTGACGAGCCGGCCGGATCTCGTCGAGGCGCTCGCCCGGCGTCCGGACTTCCCGTTCACGGACATCGTCCCGCTCGAGGGTGACGAGCTGCCGAAGGCCTTCAAGATCCGCTCGATCGGCACCATGGCCGGGTCCGACTGCATCTTCCTCGACACCGATACCGTCATCTACGACGACATCAGCCGCGTCTTCGAGTTCGGCGCGTTCGACATCGCGGGGGTCCACATGCCCTACCACCGCGAGGAGATCGTCACGATGGCCGACGCCGTCGACAAGGAGTCGCGGCGCTACTACGCCCTCAACTCCGGCGTGCTCTTCATCCGAGGCGCCTTCGCGGGGCCGATTTCCGAGGCGTGGGGCGAATCCTTCGCGAGGGCCGCGGCGCGGCACGGGCCGCAGATCATGGACCAGCCGCAGCTCGTCAACGCCCTGCTGAAGCTGAAGCCGGACCTCTGGCCGCTGTCGCAGAACTACAACTACCGCCTCATGTACGGCGGCGTCGTCAGCGGCACGATCTTCGTCGTCCACACGCACTATCGCCGCGACGTCGCGCGGATCATCAAGGCCGACTTCGACACCGGCATGATGGACCGGCTGATCGAGCGCATCGGCTTCATCAACGCCTCGGTCGAGAAGGTGACGCTGCCGCCGGTCAGCATGCAGACGGTGCCGCGCCACAAGCTGAGCCGGCACCGCCCCCGCTCCGGCCTCGCGTGGGCCCTCGGCCCGATCCGCCGCCGCCTCGGCGCCACGGGATAGGCCGGGTCGAGCCGAAAGGTCGCGGGGCTCGGGCTTCACCGAGGAACAGGGGGCGCCGCCCCGGGCGCTCAGAGCGTCTGGGCGATGCGGATGACGTGCGGCTTGCGCACGACGATGCCCTCCGCCTCGATGGCCGCGAGGGCGCGGTTCAGCGCAGACTCGTCCGTCGGATAGGTGACGAGGACGACGGTCTGCTGGTCCAGCGGGGGCAGGTGCTCGGGCCGGTGCGGCGTCTTCTGGACGATCTGCTCCAGGCTGATCCCCTCCGCGGCCATGTTCTTGGCGAGCGCCGCGAAGGCGCCGGCGCGGTCGGCGATGGGGAGGCGCACGTAGAACGCGCCCCGGTGACCGCCCGCCTGCGGCTTCCTGAACGGCAGCAGCGAGGACGCCGGGCGCCCGAGCGGGCGCGGCGCAAGGCCGCGCGCGAGGTCGGTGAGGTCCGACACGACCGCCGAGGCCGTCGCCATCCCGCCCGCTCCGGGGCCGGACAGCACCAGCTCGGTGAATGCCTCGCCGCGGATCGACACGGCGTTGGTGACGCCCGACGTCTCCGCGAGGGCCGAGCCGCGCGGCACCATCGTCGGGTGGACGCGCTGGTCGACGCCGTCCTCGGTCATCGTCGCGATGCCGAGGAGCTTGATGCGGAAGCCGAGCTCGGCCGCGGCGGCGATGTCCGCCGGCTCGATGCCGCGGATCCCCTCGATGTTCATCGCCCCGGCGTCGATCTCGGTGGTGAAGGCGATCGAGGCGAGGATCGCCAGCTTGTGAGCGGTGTCGAAGCCGTCGACGTCGAACGTCGGATCCGCCTCCGCGTAGCCGAGGCGCTGGGCGTCGGCGAGGCACTCGTCGAAGCCGATGCCTTCCGCCTCCATCCGGGTCAGGATGTAGTTGCAGGTGCCGTTCATGATGCCGAGAACGGAGCTGATCGGCACGCCCGCCAGCCCGTCGCGCACGGTGCGGATCGCGGGGATGGCGCCCGCCACCGCGGCCTCGTAGAGGAGCGGCACGTTCGCCCCTTCCGCCATGCCGACGAGCCGCATGCCGTGCTCGGCCAGGAGCGCCTTGTTGGCGGTGACGACCGCCTTGCCCGACGTCAGCGCCGCCTCGACCGAGGCGAGCGCCGCGCCCCCCGCCCCGCCGATGAGCTCGACGAAGACGTCCGCGTCGCAGCCCGCCATCTCGACCGGGTCGTCGAACCACCGGGCGCCGGAGAGGTCCACGCCGCGTTCGCGCGTGCGGTCGCGTGCGGAAACGGCGACCACCTCGATGTTGCGGCCCGAGCCGCCATGGGTCGGCTCGGCCTGGAGCAGCTTGATCGTGGACGCGCCGACCGTCCCGAGGCCGGCGATGGCGATTTTGAGCGTTTCGGTCACGGGCACCTTCTGAACATCGTGCGGACTCTGAAGATGCGACATCAAACGCATTCCGCCCGCGAAGGCCAGCGCCCAGAGCGCGATGTGCGCAATCCGGGCCGGATTGTCGGCGCGACGCCGCGCCGGTCGCGGTGGCCGGGCGGCGACGGAGGTCCGTTGGCGAGGGTGTCGGGGCTTGCGCGGGCGCAGGTGGAGCGGGTGGTCCGGAGATCGACCGCAGCGTGGGCGGCGCAGTCAGCGTCGCCCAGCCCGCGTTGAGGATCGGCCCGAGGGAGACGGCTGCCCCCCTCCGGCCCGGGCGCCGGCCCCGCCCTGGGGGCGCGGCCGGGCGTTGCGTCCTGCCGGCGGCAGGACGGGCGGGGTCAGCGCGCGGCGGACATCGGCACGACGTTGTGGTGCCGGTCGAGGAACTTCTTCACGCTGCGGGCGGCCTGGCGGATGCGCTGCTCGTTCTCGACGAGCGCGATACGCACATGGCCGTCGCCGTGCTCGCCGAAGCCGATCCCCGGTGCCACCGCGACGGAGGCCTCCTCCAGGAGCTGCTTGGAGAACTCGAGGCTGCCGAGATGGGCGAGCTGCTTGGGGATCGGCGCCCAGGCGAACATCGACGCTTCGGGGGACGGGATTTCCCAGCCCGCGCGGGCGAACGAATCCACCAGCGCGTCACGGCGCTTGCGGTAGATGTCGCGCACCTCGGCGATGCACTCGTCACCGCCGTTGAGCGCCGCCGTCGCGGCGACCTGGATCGGCGTGAAGGCGCCGTAGTCGAGGTAGGACTTCACGCGGGCGAGCGCGGCGATCAGCCGCTCGTTGCCGACGGCGAAGCCCATGCGCCAGCCCGGCATGGAGTAGGTCTTCGACATCGACGTGAACTCGACGGCGACGTCCTTCGCGCCCTCGACCTGGAGCACCGACGGCGGCGGCGTGTCGCCGAAGTAGATCTCCGAGTAGGCGAGGTCCGACAGCACCCAGATGTCGTGCTTCTTCGCGAAGGCGACGACGTCCTTGTAGAAGTCGAGGTCGGCGATGTGCGCGCCCGGGTTGGACGGGTAGCACAGCACCATCGCGATCGGCTTCGGCACCGAGTGGACAACGGCCCGCTCGAGCGCGCGGAAGAACTCCTCGCCCGGCTCGGCCGGGATCGAGCGGGTCGACCCGCCGGCCATCAGGAAGCCGAAGGCGTGGATCGGATAGGACGGGTTCGGCGTCAGCACCACATCGCCCGGCGCGGTGATCGCCTGGGCCATGTTGGCGAAGCCCTCCTTGGAGCCGAGCGTCGCCACGACCTCGGTGTCCGGGTTGAGCTTCACGCCGAAGCGGCGCGCGTAGTAGCCCGCCTGGGCCCGGCGCAGGCCGGGGATGCCCTTCGAGGCGGAGTAGCGGTTGGTGCGCGGCTTCGAGACGGTCTCGACCAGCTTGTCGCAGATCGCCTGCGGGGTGGGCAGGTCGGGATTGCCCATGCCGAGGTCGATGATGTCGGCCCCGTTCGCGCGCGCCGCCGCCTTGAGGCGGTTAACCTCCTCAAACACATAAGGTGGAAGCCGGCGGATCTTATGGAATTCTTGCACCGGTGGCATCGCGACAACTCCGAACGTTTATTGCGAAATACAGCGTCCCACACTCCCGGCGCAACGGGTGCGCCGGAGAATCAGTTCGGTCCGACCGTGCGCGGCGCGGGTTCGTCCGGATTGATCGGACGGCCCGGGTCAACCTGCGGCGCAGGGCTTGCCTCGGACTGGCCGTCGGACAAGGTCTCGCGCGAGCTGCCCGCAGCGATGCGGTCGCGCACGTCGTCGGGGTTCGACGGCGCCACCGCGTCGCCGGCGGAGCTGCTGCTCGCCTGGATGCGACGGCGCATGTCTTCGGTCTGGGCGTTCGCCTTGGCGCGCATCTCCGCCGCGAAGCTGCCGCGGTCGATCGAGGCCGTGCGGGCCCGCGAGTAGGCGCCCTCGGCGGCAACGGCTTTCTTCGCCTGCTCGACCTTGTGCGGGTCGCGCGGCACCCCCGGCACGCTCGCCGGATCGGCCCAGATGTTCGGGAAGCCGTCTTCCGTCTTCGCGGCCGCCTGCGACGGCAGCACCGTGGCCGGTTGCTCGGGCAATGGAATCAAGGGCGCAGCCGGGTCCGTGTAGCAACCCGACAGGGTTACCGCCAGCAGACCCCAAACCGCCCACAGAGCCCTCACTCGACACCTCGAAACGGGTTATTTTGCAAGTACGCGACCAATCTGACGCCTTTTTCGGTTCACCCTGTTGGCAACCGACACGTGACGTCCCATGAGTGACCATTAAAAGGAAGAATGGGCGGTAAATAAGTGATAGCGGAGGAGCTCGGAGATGGCAGTTCGTGATGTGAGCGACACACCGCGCGATCCAGTGCTGAATTATATCGTCGATAATCCCGAAGAGTTCGCGAAGAACCTGACCGTCATGCTGGGTCACGCGAACGAGGCCATCGCGGCCTACGTCGCCCCCATGCACCAGGGCGAAATCAAGAACGACCGCACCGACGAGATCGCGGAGTGGATCCGCACCTTGTCCCGCGTCACCCACTACTGGATGGCCGACCCCGCGCGGGCGTTCGAGGCGCAGGCCCGCCTGGCGAAGGACTGGACCGCCCTCTACGCCAACGCCATGCGCCGCATGGCCGGCGAGGACGCCGAGCCGGTCGCGAGCCCGGAGCCGGGCGACAAGCGCTTCACCGACAAGGACTGGTCCGCCGTCCAGTTCTTCGACTTCATCAAGCAGGGCTACCTGATCACGACCCGCTGGGCGCAGAGCCTCGTCGACGACACCGACGACCTCGACGAGCACACCCGTGCCAAGGCGGCCTTCTACGTCAAGCAGCTCTCCGCTGCGCTCTCCCCGTCGAACTTCATCTTCACCAACCCCGAGCTGCTGCGCGAGACGGCGAGCCGGTCGGGCGAGAACCTCGCGCTCGGCATGAAGATGCTGGCCGAGGACGTCGCGCGCGGCAAGGGCGAGCTGCGCCTGCGCCAGTCGGACCCGAACAAGTTCGAGGTGGGCGTCAACGTCGCCGTCACGCCCGGCGACGTGATCGCCGAGAACCGCGTGGCCCAGCTCATCCAGTACCAGGCCGCGACGAAGGAGGTGGCGAAGGAGCCGATCTTCATCGTCCCGCCGTGGATCAACAAGTTCTACATCCTCGACCTCAACTCCGAGAAGTCGATGATCCGGTGGCTCACCCAGCAGGGGCACACCGTGTTCGTGCTGTCCTGGGTGAACCCGGACGAGGCGCTCGCCCACCACGACTTCGTCAGCTACATGCGCGAAGGGATCCTCTGGGGCCTCGACCACGTCCTCAAGGCCGCGAAGACCGACAAGACCGACATCGTCGGGTACTGCGTCGGCGGCACGCTCCTCGCGATGACGCTCGCCTACATGGAGCGGATGGGCGACAAGCGGATCAACACCGCCACCTTCCTGACGGCGCAGATCGACTTCACCCACGCCGGGGACCTGAAGATCTTCGTCGACCGCGACCAGCTCGCCGCGCTCGAGCGCAAGATGGACCAGAAGGGCTACCTCGAGGGGTCCTCCATGGCGACGGCGTTCAACATGCTGCGCGCCAACGACCTTATCTGGCCGTACGTCGTGAACAACTACATCAAGGGCAAGGACCCCTTCCCCTTCGACCTGTTGTTCTGGAACTCCGACGCGACGCGCATGCCGGCCGCGAACCACAAGTTCTACCTGCGGAACTTCTACCTGAAGAACCTCTTCGCCAAGGGCGAGCTGGAGGTGGACGGGATCAAGCTGTCGCCGGCCAACATCAACGTGCCGGTCTTCAACGTCGCCACGAAGGAAGACCACATCGCCCCGGCCCTGTCGGTCTACACCGGCAACAAGCTGCTGGGCGGCGAGGCGAAGTTCGTGCTGACGGGGTCCGGCCACATCGCCGGCATCGTCAATCCGCCGGACAAGAACAAGTACCAGGTCTGGGTGGACGGCGACGACTCCGGCACGCTGGAGCGCTGGATGGACACCGCACGGGAGGTCAAGGGCTCCTGGTGGCCGCTCTGGGACAGGTGGCTCACCGAGCACCGCTCGGGCGAGACGGTGCCGGGCCGTCCGCCCGGTGGCGGCGTCTACAATTCGATCGAGGCCGCGCCCGGCCGTTACGTGCGCATGCGCTACTGAGCGGCCACCGGGCTTTCGGGCGGTGTGCCCAAGCGCCGCCCGAGCCCGTCAGATCAGGAACGAGAAGACCAGCCAGAACGCCACCAGGAAAGCGAAGGCGAACGTGAACGTCGCCCACCTGGGGAAGCGGTAGCGGCGGATCCGCTCGCCCAGGAGATTGCACAGGAGCGCGAGCCCCAGGTAGCGGATCGACCGGCTGACGAGGATCGCCGCGAAGAAGGTCGGGAACCCAAGCTCCGACGCGCCGGCCCCCAGTGTCGCGAGCTGCAGCGGCGCCGGCCCCAGCGAAATCATGAACACCGCCCAGAAGTAGCCGCCCTGCGACAGCTCGTTGAGCGTCGACTCGTAGCTCTGCTGCAGGCCGAAGCGGTCCAGCAGCGGCTGGACCACCGGCTCGAACAGCAGATTGCCGAGGACGTAGAAGATCGACGAGCCAATGAGGCAGCCGACGAGGGCGGCCGCCGCGATCGACCATGCGCGCCGCGGCCAGGCGATCATCAGCGGCATGATGATCGCCTCGAGGGGGATCGGCACCACGGTGCTCTCCCCCATCGACAGGACCCCGACGCCCACCCGCGAATTGGCGAGACGTTCCGACCCCCGGCTGACCGGGTTGTCCTCGGCCGCGTTCGCCTTGATGTCGACGGGGGTGCCTTCGGTGGGAGCGACGTTCTGCATGCCCATCCAAACCTTGACGAGCAACACTCGGTTCCCGCGGGGCGATTCAGTCGCAGGGCGCCCGCAGGGGGCGCCCTCGAGGACGGTTACGGGAAGAGGGCGAGCTGCTTCAGCCCGGTCGTCTCGTCCAGACCGCACATCACGTTCATGTTCTGCACGGCCTGCCCGGAGGCGCCCTTCACGAGGTTGTCCAGCGTCGAGATGACGATGGCCCGGCCCGGCCGCCGGTCCGCCACCACGCCGAGCCGCGTGAAGTTGGAGCCCCGGACGTGGCGCGACTGCGGCACCTCGCCGAACGGCAGCACGTTGACGAAGTACTCGGAGGCGTACCGCTCGGCGAGGGTCGCGTGGATCGCCTCGGGGTCGCCCGTCACGTAGATCGTCGCGTAGATGGCGCGGTTGATCGGGATGAGGTGCGGCGTGAACGTCGGCGCCACCGAGACGCCGGCCGCCAGCGACAGCTCCTGGTCCAGTTCGGCCGTATGCCGGTGGTTGCCGACGGAGTAGGCGTGGAAGCCCTCCGCCACCTCGGAGAAGAGCGTCGCCACCTTGGCGGCGCGCCCGGCCCCGGTCACTCCCGACTTGGCGTCGACGACGATGTTGTCGGTGTCGATGACGCCGGCGCCGACGAGCGGGATCAGCGGCAGGAGCGCCGTCGTCGTGTAGCAGCCCGGGTTGCCGACCAGCCGTGCCCCGGCGATCGCCTCGCGGTGGATCTCGGTGAGGCCGTAGACCGCCTCGGTCTGAAGCGCCTCCGCCTGGTGGGCGTGGCCGTACCAGTGCTGGTACATCGCCGGGTCCGACAGGCGAAAGTCGGCGGAGAGGTCGACGACCTTGAGGTCGGGCCTGGTCTCGAGCGCGGCCTTCAGCGACGTCTGCGTCGTGCCGTGCGGCAGGGCGCAGAAGAGGACGTCGACGGGCGCAAGGTCGAGGTCGGCGATCGTCGTCAGGCGCGGCAGGTCGTAGGCGGCGAACTGTGGGAACACGTCCGCCATCGCCTTGCCGGCGTTGGACTCGGCGGAGAGAGCGGTGA
This sequence comes from Acuticoccus sediminis, assembly GCF_003258595.1. Taxonomy (NCBI): domain Bacteria; kingdom Pseudomonadati; phylum Pseudomonadota; class Alphaproteobacteria; order Hyphomicrobiales; family Amorphaceae; genus Acuticoccus; species Acuticoccus sediminis. Next base: position 136,497 of record NZ_QHHQ01000007.1, on the reverse strand, counting down.
TCTTCACGTCCGGGTGGACGGTGAGCAGACGGATAAGTTCGGCGCCCGTGTAGCCGGAGGCGCCATAGATCGCGACGGAGAGAGTCATGTCGGTCTCGCTAGGGAAGAGGTGGAGCGGCAGGTGACCGGCGGCCGGCCGGCCGCACATGGGACGATGAGCGGCACGACCCGACGGAAGCCGTCAGGTCCCGGCCGCTCTAGCGGGTCCGTCGTCGTCGACCCGGCGCTCGAAGCGCTGCTCTCCGACACCACCGTGCCATTTGTCCTCACCCGTCTCGGCCACCAGGCGGAAGCCGTGGCTCTCGTAGAGATGCCGCGCGGCGTCGAGCCCCGCGAACGTCGTCAACCACACGAGCCTATAGCCGCGCTCGTCCGCGAAGGCCAGTGCGTGGGACAGAAGAAGGCGCCCGACACCAGTGCCGCGCGCCGCGTCGCTGACGATGAACCACCTGAGGCGCGCCACCTCCCCGTCCGCCCCGTCGCCGCCGGTGATGGTGCGGTCGAGGGTCGCCGATCCGGCGAGCGTGTCGCCGATCCAGGCGGTGAGGAAGAGGTCCCTGTCGCCGTCCATCCGGGCGACGAAGGTGCCGAGCCCCGCGGCGACGTCCGCCTCGAAGCGCGAAGAAAAACCCCAGTTCGCGGCGTAGTAGGCGCCATGGAGGCGCACCACTTCGCCGATCGAACCGGGGCGATATCGATCGAGCCGGACAGCGTGTTCCACGTGCCCGGCTCCGGTCTCGTCAGCGCTTCGAGAACTGGAACGAACGGCGGGCCTTGCGGCGGCCGTACTTCTTGCGCTCGACGACGCGCGAGTCGCGGGTCAGGAAGCCGACGCGCTTCAGGACCGGGCGCAGGCCCGGCTCGTAGTGCGTGAGCGCCTTGGAGATGCCGTGACGCACGGCACCGGCCTGGCCGGAGAGGCCGCCGCCGGAGACGGTGCAGATGATGTCGAACTGGCCCTCGCGCTGCGTGATCAGCAGCGGCTGGCGGATGACCATCTGCAGCACCGGACGGGCGAAGTACTCTTCCATCGGCTTGCCGCTGACAACGATGCGGCCGGAGCCCGGCTTCACCCACACGCGGGCGACGGCGTCCTTGCGCTTGCCGGTGGCATACGCGCGGCCGTACTGGTCGAGCTTCTGGACATGGACCGGGCCGGTCTCTTCCGGCGCAACGTCCTGCCCGATGGCGGAGCCCAGGTCCTCGAGGGACGAGACAGTGGTGTCGCTCACCAGGTCCTCACATTCTTCTTGTTCTGCGCGGCGAGATCGACCGACACGGGCTGCTGCGCCTCGTGGGGATGCTCGGGACCTGCGTACACGCGAAGGTTCTTCATCTGCTGACGGCCGAGCGGGCCGCGGGGCATCATGCGCTTCACGGCCGCCTCGATGACACGCTCGGGGAAGCGCCCTTCGAGGATCTGCTTGGCCGAGCGCTCCTTGATGCCGCCCGGATAGCCGGTGTGCTTGTAGTACATCTGCTGCTCGATCTTGCGGCCGGTGAAGACCACCTTGTCGGCATTGATGACAATGACATTGTCACCGCAGTCCACGTGCGGCGTGAAGTACGGCTTGTTCTTACCGCGGAGACGAAGCGCGATCTGCGAGGCGAGACGGCCCACCACCAGATTGGTGGCGTCGATCACCACCCACTGCTTCTCGATCTCCGCAGGCTTTGCGGATTGGGTATACATGACGAACGATCCGATGAGGAAAGACGGGCCACGCGAACGCAGCGTGGCGCGTATGTGTCGGTTCGCTCGCAGTTCGTCAAGAAGAATTTATTACCCCAATAAAATCAGTTACTTACGATAACGGTATCAGGATACCACGGCTACATCCGCCGCAGGCATGGCGTATGTCATCGTGCAGTGGGCGAGGAGTGCGTCGCCGGCGAACGCCTCCGCGACGATGACCGACAGCCGCCGGCCCGGCTTCACCACCGTCGCCACCAGACGGATCGGCGCGCCCGGCGCCCCCGCGCGCAGGAACGAGATGTTGAGGTTGGTCGTCACCGCCATCTTCGCCTCGGCGGTCAGCGACAGCAGCGCGGCGTAGGCGGCGGCGTCGGCCAGCGTCATCAGGGCCGGTCCGGAGACGATTCCGCCGGGGCGAAGGTGCGGGTCGCCGGGCGTCAGGACCAGCGTCGCGACGCCGTCATGCGCGGCCTCGACGACGATGTGACCGGAGCCGAAGACCTGCGGAAACTCGCGGGCGAGGTAGTCCTGAACGTCGGGGAGATGCATTGACTGGCGCGCAGATTGGATTGAAGTTCAAGCCCATGAACGCTCCCCTAAGAGAGACGCCGGTGGAAACGCCCCAGGTCCTGATCGAAGACGCGGGCCGTGTCCGCCGCATCGTGCTCAATCGCCCCGCGCAGCGCAATCTTTTGACGCCCGAGATGATGACGGCCGTCAAGGACGCGCTCGACGCGCCGGGCGCGCGCGTCATCGTCATCGCCAGCGACGGGCCGGCATTCTGCGCCGGGCACGACATGAAGGCGATGGCGTCCCACCACGCCGATGCGGACGGGGGCAGGGCCTACTTCACCGCCCTCTTCAACCAGTGCTCGGACATGATGCTGGCGATCGCCAACGCGCCGCAGCCGGTGATCGCGGAGGTCCACTCCGTGGCGGTGGCGGCCGGCTGCCAGCTCGTCGCCGCCTGCGACCTCGCGGTGGCGGCCGACACGGCGAAGTTCGGCACCACCGGCGTCACCTTCGGCCTCTACTGCTCGACCCCGGCGGTGCCGCTCGTGCGCGCGGTGCCGGACAAGCACGCCGCCGAGCTCCTCATGACCGGCGACATCATCGACGCGGCACGCGCCGAGCGCATCGGCCTCGTCAACCGCGTCGTCCCGGCGGCGGAGCTGACCGAGACGACGATGGCGCTGGCGCACCACATCGCGACGAAGTCGGCGGCGGTCCTCTCGATCGGCAAGCGCACGGCGCACCAGCAGCAGAGCCTGCCGCTCGCCGACGCCTACGCGGTCGCCGCCGATGCGATGGTCGAGAACCTCCTCCTCGCGGACGGGCGCGAAGGCCTCGACGCCTTCGCCAAGAAGCGCCACGCCGACTGGCAGGACAAGTAGGACCAGGTAGGACACCATGCTGACCCTCTTCACCGCGCCGGGGACATGCGCCCTCGCGACCCACATCGCGCTCGCCGAGGCCAGCGCGGACTATGCCCTGCGCCGCGTCAAGTTCGCCGAGAACGAGCAGCGCTCGCCGGAATACCTGACGATCAACCCGCTCGGCCGCGTCCCCGCGCTCGTCACCCCGGACGGCGCCCTCACCGAGACGCCCGCCCTCCTCGTCTTCGTCGCGCAGACGCACCCGACGGCCAGGCTCGCGCCGCTCTCCGACCCGGTGGCGTTCGCCAAGCTCCAGTCGTTCAACAGCTACCTCGCCTCGACGGTCCACGTGGCGCACGCGCACCGGCCGCGCGCCTCCCGCTGGGCGGACGACGCGGCGGCGATCGAGGCGATGCGCGCCAAGGTCCCCGAGACGATGACCGCCGCCTTCACGCTGATCGAGAACGCCCTCGAGGGCCCGTGGGTGCTGGGCGAGCAGTACTCGGTCTCGGACGGCTACCTCTTCACCCTGACCCGTTGGCTCGCGAGCGACAGCGTCGACGTCGAAAACTTCCCCAAGGTGAAGGCCCACCACGACCGGATGGCCGAGCGCCCCGCCGTCAAGCGCGCCCTCGCCGAAGAGGCCGCCCTCTAGCTCTCCCGCTGGTTCGCGCCCCGCATCGCGGCCGGTCCCGGCCGGAACCGGCGGGCCCTGTTGTGGGTCGCGCGGTCTCGGCCGCCGTCCCGATCCCCCTCCGGAGTTGTGCCGGCGGACCTGACGGGGCCTATGCGGCGTGGGCGGCGCGTTCGGCCGCGGCCCTCGCGTTGTTGCGGGTCTTGTAGGAGCCGATGTGCGTTCCGTCGACGTAGCAGAGCCAGAGGCGGTAGCGCCCTGCCCCGGCCTGCATCATCCAGAGGGTCCGCCCGTTGAGCTCGCCGTGCCAGCCCCACCGCATGTCGATCCACTCCGCCGTCTCGGGCCGTGGCGCGGCATCTTCCGGCGGGTCGGTGCCGGACGCCCGGCCGGCGGGCAGCGCGAGCGTGGGGCGCCCGGTCACGCGGACCGGGACGGGCACCTCCGCCGCCCCGCGCACGGCGGGCTCGAAGTGGCGCTGCAGGATGGTCAGCACCGCGAAGGCGAAGAACCCCGCGAAGCCGAACAGGACGTCATGAAGGACGGCGCGTTCGGCAATGGTATCCAACACTTGGATCAGCGCGATATTGTCACTCGCCAGAGCGGACCGCGCGTCCACATATCGAACCAGGCGCCCCCCGGCGTACACCCAGAAGAATGCCCCACCGGCGAACAGGACATAGCGAAACAGGGTAAGCACGACCGTTGCTCCCGCCGATGACCGCCCACGCGGAAATCGTACAACGAAGCCGCAATCTAAAATAGAGGAAATGTAGCGCATCTATGGCCAATCACGACCGCTATGATGACGCGCTCGTCGAGGGCATCCTCGCCGACACCAGGACCATCGCCATGGTCGGCGCATCGACGAACCTCAACCGGCCCTCCGCCTTCGTGCTCAAGTACCTCGTCGAGAAGGGATATCGGGTGATCCCGATCAACCCCGGCCATGCCGGCAAGGCGATCCACGGGCAGACCGTGGTCGCCTCCCTCGCCGACCTCGCGGAGCCGGTCGACATGGTCGACGTCTTCCGCAGCTCGGACGCGGTGCCGGGGGTCGTCGACGAGGTCCTGGCGATGCCGGTGAAACCGAAAGTTTTGTGGCTGCAGCTCGGCGTGCGCAACGACGAGGCGGCCGAGCGGGCGGAAGCGGCCGGCATCACGGTCATCCAGAACCGCTGTCCGAAGATCGAGTACGGGCGCCTCTCGGGCGAGATCGGCTGGGCGGGGGTCAACTCGCGCCGCCTGTCGTCGAAGCGGCCGGCGCGGCTGGAGGGCTTCCAGCGCCTCGCCATCGGCGGCCGGAAGCGCGACGGCTAGGTCAGCACCCCGCGTGCGATCGAGCGCGGACGAGATGCTCCATCCTGCACAAGCGTGAGCGCGCAGGGCGCCGGCCCCCACTCCGGACCCGGAGCGGACCGCGACCTAGCTGGCGGCCGCCCGCAGGGCCGTCACCCTCGCCTCGATGTCGTCGATCGGCATCGCCAGCGGGTGCAGGGGCACGTGGATCGTCCCCTTCTTCAGACGGGCATTGCGCGACGCGAAGCGCTCCGCCAGCGGCACCGGGTCGGGCTGGACGATCGCCTCCGCCAGCGGCACGGACGGAACGATGACCAGCGTCGACAGGCGCATGGTGCGCAGCGCGTGGTGCTCGAACCTGAGGTCCGCCACCTTGTCCCACGGCAGGATGCCGAAGCGGGCGACATAGATCCCGTTGACGTCCGCCCCGAGCTGCGGACGGCGCGTGTCGACGGTGGGCCAGAAGTAGAGCGCCATCGCCGTGCCGACGAGGCTGATCAGCAGGAAGACGGGCGTCCCGTTCACCACCGTCGCCAAGACGCCGATCAGCGTCATCACGCCGCCGCCGTAGACCATCAGATCGCCGGAGTGCGCCTTGTAGCCGGTGGCGAAGGCGCGCGGCATCTGCGGTTCCCGATCCGGGCGCGGATGGTCGGGGGGCAGCGCGTCCATCCCGGGCTCATCCATCCGCCGAGACCGGCTCCGTTCCGGAGATCGTGATCCCGAAGCCTTCCAGACCGACATAGCGCCGGTCGGTCGAGGCCAGCAGGTGGATCGAGCTGACGCCGAGGTCGCGCAGGATCTGCGCCCCGAGGCCGATCTCGCGCCACTCCCGCACGCGGGCCTGGGCGCTGGCGTGAGCCTCGTCCTTGTCGGCCATCGCTGCGGACGCCGCCACGCCGACGCCGCCGTCGCGCAGGTAGACGAGGACGCCGCGTCCCATAGCCTGGAAGCGCTCGACCATCGCCCGCGGAACCGCAGGGCCGAACACGTCGTCGACCACGTGCTCGCGCGTCAGACGCACCGGCACGTTGGCCCCGTCGCGGATGTCGCCGATGACGATCGCCAGGTGCTGCAGCGGGTCGAACGGGGTCTTGTAGGTTACGACGCGGGCGGAGCCGGACGGCAGCGGGCGCAGCTCGTCGATGACCCGCTCGACCAGACGCTCGTGACGCTGGCGCCAGGCGATGATGTCGTTGAGCGAGATCTGCACGAGGCCGTGCTTCTCGGCGAACTCGCCCACCGCGGCGCCGCGCATGACGGTGCCGTCGTCGTTGACGAGCTCGGACAGGACGCCGACCGGGGCGACGCCCGTCAGCAGGCAGAGGTCGATCGCCGCCTCGGTGTGGCCCGAACGGATGAGCACCCCGCCCTCGCGCGCGATCAGCGGGAAGATATGGCCCGGCCGCACGAAGTCGCCCGCCCCGGAGTTCGGGTTGGCGAGGGCGCGCACGGTGTTGCAGCGCTCCTCCGCCGCGATGCCGGTGGTCAGGCCGTGCTTCACGTCGACCGACACGGTGAACGCGGTGGCGAGGGGGGCGTCGTTGTCGGCCACCATCGGCGCGAGGCTCAGCCGGCGCGCGGAGTCGCGCGTCATCGGCGCGCAAATGATGCCCGACGTGTGGCGGATCATGAACGCCAGCTTCTCCGGCGTCGCCAGGGACGCCGCGCAGATCAGGTCGCCTTCGTTCTCTCGATCGTCATCGTCGGTGACGACCACCAGCTCGCCGCGCTCGAAGGCGCGTAGCGCCGCGGCCATCCGGCCCGCCATGTCGCTCAACTCGATTCTCCCGAACCAACCACCCCACGACGGGGTGTACACCGTCCGCTTAGACCAGTGTGCGCTGCAACACCACTAGGTGACAGAATTGAGCGCGCTGTGCCGGCCGGCATTTGCGATTTTCTGCCGCAGGTGTATGTACCGCGCCTCCTCCGGCGCATGGTCACGATCATGAACTACGCGATCTTCCTGCCGGCCTGCTTCGCACTCAACCTGACGTTCGGGCCGAACAATCTTCTGGCACTCACACATGGCGCGCAGTCGGGAATCGGCTTTGCGCTCCGCGCGGGCATCGGCCGCCTCCTCGTCTTCATCCCGATGATCGTCCTCTCGGGACTGGGGCTCGGGATCGTCCTGTCGGCCTCGGCGACCGCCTTCACGGTCCTGAAGCTGATCGGCGCGGTCTACCTCATCTGGATCGGCATCAGGATCGTGCGCGCCGCGAAGGTGACGGCGCAGGCGAAGATGTCGCCGCTGACCGCCCGCGAGAGCTTCATGCGCGAGGCGCTGACCGCGGCGGGGAATCCGAAGGCCGTGCTGATCTTCGCGGCCTTCCTGCCCCAGTTCGTCCCCGCGGACGCCTACGCCTCGGGCTACGCCATCGTCGGCTCGCTGTTCCTGGCGCTGGAGTTCGTGGCGATCGGCATCTACGCCGCGATCGGGCGCCTCGCCGCGTCGTTCGCCGGCTCGAAGCTGCACTGGATGCAGCGGGTGTCGGGGTTCGGGATGATCCTCTTCGGGATGCTGCTGATGCTGGCACGGCGTCCGGCAGCCGCCTGACGGACCGCCCGGCGCCGCGCGACCGCGGCGCTTACCCGATCTGCCCGCGGTGGCGCAGGAAGTGGTCGGCGAGGACGATGGCCATCATCGCCTCGCCCACCGGCACGGCGCGGATTCCGACGCACGGGTCGTGACGGCCGGTGGTGGAGACGTCCACCTCCTCCCCGTCGCGCGTCACCGACTGGCGCGGCGTGCGGATCGACGACGTCGGCTTCACGGCGAAGCGCGCGACCACCGGCGCGCCGTTCGAGATGCCGCCGAGGATCCCGCCCGCGTGGTTGGACAGGAAGACCGGACCGTCGTTGCCCCGGCGCATCTGGTCGGCGTTCTCCTCGCCGGAGAGGCGCGCGGCCTCGAACCCGTCGCCGATCTCGACGCCCTTCACGGCGTTGATCGACATCAGCGCCGAGGCGAGGTCGGCGTCGAGCTTGCCGTAGAGCGGCGCGCCCCACCCGGGCGGCACGCCTTCCGCGACGATCTCCACCACCGCGCCCACCGAGGAGCCGGCCTTGCGCACCTCGTCGAGGCGCGTCGCCCAGCGCTCGGCCGCGGCCGCGTCGGGGCTGAAGAAGTCGTTGTCGTCGACGATGGAGAAGTCCCGCGCCTCGGCCCTGTCGCCGCCCATCTCCACCAGCGCGCCACGGATCGCGATGTCGGGGATGACCGCGCGCGCGATGGCGCCGGCGGCGACGCGCACCGCCGTCTCGCGTGCCGACGAGCGCCCGCCGCCGCGATAGTCGCGGATGCCGTACTTGGCGTCGTAGGTGTAGTCGGCGTGGCCCGGGCGGTAGCGGTCGGCGATCCTGGAGTAGTCCTTCGAGCGCTGGTCCACATTCTCGATGTAGATCGCGATCGGCGTTCCGGTGGTGACGAGCCCGTCGTCCGTCTCCATCACGCCGGACTTCAGCTCCACGGTGTCCGGCTCGCGGCGCTGGGTGGTGTGGCGGCTCCGGCCGGGGCGGCGGCGGTCCATGTAGCCCTGGATCGTCGCCAGATCGAGGCGGATTCCCGGGGGGCAGCCGTCGACGATCCCGCCGATGGCCGGGCCATGGCTCTCGCCGAAGGTCGTCAAGCGGAAGAGGTGGCCGAAGGTGTTGTGGCTCATCGTCTCGTGGCTGGTACTGAACGGGAATGCGCCGGAGCTCGTCGCCCCGCGCCGCGCCCCGTTCGCCTATCATCTGGGACCCGGCGCGTCACCGCAAAAGGGCGCCGGCGGCGGTCAGAAGCTCTCGACCGTCTCGTTCGTGAAGATGAAGACGCGGTCCTGCGGCACCGGAAGGCTCGGCACCTCGTGCCAGGGCGTGCCGCAGAGGTGGCCGAAGAGCACGCGGTGCACGCCGCCGTGGGTGACGGCGACGGTGTCCCGGTCGATCGTCTCAAGCCACTCGCCGACGCGCTCGGCAAGCTCGGCGTAGGTCTCGCCGCCGGGCGGGCGGAAGCTCCACTTGTCCTTCTTGCGCGCCTTCACCAGCGTCTCCTGCCCGTTGCGGCGGAGCTCGTCGTAGGTGAAGCCCGACCAGTCGCCGAAGGCGACCTCGCGCAGCCGGTCGTCGGTCGCCCAGTCCCCGCCGAGGGCGAGCTCGGAGCGGATCCGGCCCATGGTCTCGCGCGAGCGGCCGAGCGGCGAGGAGACGTAGGCGAGGCTCGCCGGCCTCACGCCCTCGTCCGCCAGCCGCGCCCGGAGGCGGCGGCCGTTCTCGTTCGCCTGCCCCTGCCCGATCGCGTTGATCGGAATGTCGAGCTGGCCCTGCAGGCGGCCGACGACGTTCCAGTCGGTCTGCCCGTGGCGGATGTGAATGAGACGGACGCCGTCCGGCAGCATCGCGCTCAGCTGTCCGAGACGGCCTTGGTGATGTCCGGTGCGTCGACGGCCTTCATGCCGACGACGTGGTAGCCGGAGTCGACGTGGTGGATCTCGCCGGTGACCCCGCGCGAGAGCGGCGACAGCAGGTAGGCCGCGGCGCCGCCGACCTCCTCGATGGAGACGGTCTTGCGCATCGGCGCGTTGTACTCGTTCCACTTGAGGATATAGCGGAAGTCGCCGATGCCGGACGCCGCGAGCGTCTTGATCGGCCCCGCGGACAACGCGTTGACGCGGATGCCGGACGGCCCGAGGTCGGCCGCGAGGTAGCGCACCGACGCCTCGAGCGCGGCCTTGGCGACGCCCATCACGTTGTAGTGCGGCATCACCTTCTCGGCGCCGTAGTAGGTGAGCGTCAGCAGCGAGCCGCCTTCGGCCATCAACGGCTCGGCCCGGCGGGCAATGTCGGTGAACGAGTAGCAGGAGATGAAGAGCGACTGCTTGAAGTTCTCGGCGCTGGTGTCGACGTAGCGGCCGGTCAGCTCGTTCTTGTCGGAAAAGGCGATGGCGTGAACGAGGAAGTCGATCGACCCCCACTCGCTCTTCACGGTGTCGAAAACGGCGTCCATCGAGGCCGGATCGGTCACGTCGAGGTGGCCGAAGATCTTCGCGTCCAGGGACTCCGCCAGCGGTTCGACACGCTTCTTCAGCGCATCGCCCTGGTAGGTCATCCCGAGCTCGGCGCCCTGCTGGCGCGCAGCCTGGGCGATCCCCCAGGCGATGGACATCTTGTTCGCGACCCCGAAAATCAGTCCGCGTTTACCCGCGAGAATGCCGGAGCCGTTCATTAGGAGTGCCTTTGGGTCGTAAGGTGCGGACAAGTCCGCGAAGGACGTCCTACATAAAGGCGCCCCACTGGCCAAGCAAGCGGAGCCGCGCCGATGTCCGAGGTCTCAACCGAAACACGCACCAGCGCTATCGCAGAATTTCGGAACGCCATCGTCGGTCACCTCGGCTCGGACGTGATTCTGGACGACCCCGACAGGTTGGCGCCGTATCTCATCGAACGTCGAAGTTTGTATCACGGCAGCGCGCCATTTGTGTTGCGACCCCGCGACACGGCGGAGGTTTCGGCGATCGTGCGGCATGCCGCGCGGCTCGAAATCCCCATCGTTCCACAGGGCGGCAACACCGGTCTCGTCGGCGGCCAGATCCCGATGGACGGGGAGGTCCTCCTGTCGCTCGACAGGATGACGGCGATCGCCGACGTGAACGTGGACGGCTCCTGCGTGACCGTGGAGGCCGGGGCGATCCTGTCGGACGTGCACGAGGCGGCCGACGCGGTCGGGCTGATGTTCCCGGTCTCGCTCGCCTCGAAGGGGTCGGCGCGCATCGGCGGGCTGATCTCGACCAACGCCGGCGGCGTCGGCGTCCTCGCCTACGGCAACATGCGCGACCAGATCCTCGGGCTCGAGGTGGTGCTGCCGGACGGGCGCATCTGGAACGGACTGCGCGCGCTGCACAAGGACAACGTCGGCTACGACCTGAAGCACCTCTTCATCGGCGCCGAGGGCACGCTCGGCGTGGTGACGCGGGCGGTCCTGAAGCTGGTGCCGAAACCCCACGTGCTGGACGTCGCGATGGTCGGCGTGGAATCGCCCGCGACCGCGCTCACGCTCCTGTCCATGATGCGCGCCGCGCTCGCCGACGCGCTGACGGCGTTCGAGCTCATCCCCGCAATCGGCCTCGAGATCGTCTCGCGCCACAAGCCCGATACGCGCCAGCCCTTCGCCGAGACGCCGCCCTGGGCGGTGCTGATCGAGGCCTCGACCTTCCTGCCCGAGCGGCCGATGCGCGACGTCCTGGAGCAGGTGCTGATGCGCGCCTACGAGCAGGGGATCGTGTCGGACGCGGTGGTCTCGCAATCGCTCGGCGAGGCGCGGGAGCTGTGGCAGATCCGCGAGCTGATGAGCGAGTCGCAGGGCGTCCTCGGCGGCTCGATCAAGCACGACGTGTCCGTCCCGGTGGCGGAGGTGCCGGCCTTCCTGGCCGAGGCGACGGCGGCGGCGCTCGCCGTGATCCCGGGCGCCCGGCCGGTGCCCTTCGGCCATCTCGGCGACGGCAACATCCACTTCAACATTTCCCAGCCCGAGGGCGCGGACAAGGCCGCCTTCCTCGGCCGCTGGGCGGAGATGAACGAGGCGGTGCACGCGGTCGTGCGCCGCTACGGCGGGTCGATCGCGGCGGAGCACGGCGTCGGGCGGATGAAGCGCGACCTCCTTCCCACCGTCCGCGACGAGGTGGAGCTCGACATGATGCGCGCGGTCAAGGACGCGTTCGACCCCAAGGGCCTGATGAACCCCGGCCGCCTCCTCCCGGCCCGCTGACCCGCTCCGCGCCGGCACCCGGACCGCGAGACGATCCCCCGGGCCGCATCCGCGGGCACGGCCCGAGCCTGTTCCCTGGTGAAGCCGGAGCGCCCGCGGCCTCTCGTCCTCCCCGGCCGTCAGGCCTCGGCGTCGTCCGCGTCGCTCTCCGGACGGCGTCCCCGGAACCCGGTCGCGAGCACGTATGTCTCGGGCGATTCGGGGCGGGACGCGGGCGGCTTGACGTGGCGCACCTGGCGGAAGTCGCGGCGGAGGGCGGTGAGGAGCTCGCCCTCGGTGCCACCCTGGTAGACCTTGGCGAGGAAGGTCCCGCCGGGCGCGAGGGTGCGGCTCGCGAAGTCGTGCGCCAGCTCCGCAAGCCCGACGATCCTCAGGTGGTCGGTCGCGCGGTGCCCCGTCGTCTCGGGGGCGAGGTCGGAGAGGACGACGTCCGGCCGGCGCCCGGAGAGTGCCGCGATCAGGTTGTCCGGCGCGCTCTCCTCGTTGAAGTCCTGGTGCAGGATCGTCACGCCGTCGATGTGGTCCATCGGCAGGATGTCGATCGCGACGATGGGCTTCGCGGCGCTCGCGCGGACGCGCTCCGCCGCCACCTGGCTCCAGCCGCCCGGCGCCGCGCCGAGGTCGACGACCGTCCGCCCCGGCTTCAGGATGCCGAAGCGGTCGTCGATCTCGATGAGCTTGAAGGCGGCGCGCGAGCGGTAGCCGGCGGCCTTTGCCTTCTGCACGTACGGGTCGTTGAGCTGGCGCTGGATCCAGAGCGTGGACGACAGCTTCCTGCCGCGCGCGGTCTTCACCCGCTGGCTGAGTGTGCGTTCGCCGCCGCCTCCGCCGGAGCCGGGCCGCTTGCCACCCCCTTTGGCGGGTGGCCTCCTGTTGCCCGGCACTTCAGGCGAGCGTCGGTGCCGCGCCGATGACGGACACGCGGCTCCGGCGGGAGCGGTGTCGCGCCAGGCGGTCGTGTTCGATGAGCTCCATGAGCATCCCTTCGCGCAATCCCCGGTCCGCAACGCGCAGCCGTTCGCACGGCCAGCGCTGACGGATCGCTTCTAGGATGGCGCAGCCCGCGAGGACAAGGTCCGCCCTGTCCGCACCGATGCACGGATTGGCGACGCGCTCGTTGAAATCCATCGACAGGAGCTGGGCGATCAGCGTGTCGATCTGCTGGTGGTCGAGCCAGGTGCCGTCGACCTGGCGGCGGTCGTAGCGCTTGAGGCCGAGGAACAGTCCGGCGAGCGTGGTCACGGTGCCGGAGGTGCCGAGGAGGTGCACCTTGCCGCGGGCGACGGCCTCGGCGAGAACGCCGCGCGGGTCGATCCGGTCGAGCATCTGCCGCACGTCGGCGACCATGTCGGCGAAGACGGTCTCGTCGACCTCGGTGCCGCCGTGGCGCTCGGCGAGGGTGACGACGCCCACCGGGAGCGACGTCCACGCCCGGATGCAGCGCACCAGGGCTGTGCCGGAAAGGCGGTAGCGGCTGGTGAGGTCGATCCAGACGATCTCGGACGAGCCGCCGCCGATGTCGAACAGCAGCACGCCCTCGGCGTCGTCGGCGATGAGGGGGGCGCAGCCGGCGACGGCGAGGCGGGCCTCGGTCTCGCGGTCGACCACCTCGATGTCGAGGCCGGTCTCGGTACGCACGCGGTCGGTGAAGTCGCGCCCGTTGCGGGCGGAGCGGCAGGCCTCGGTGGCGACGAGGCGCGCGGAGGCGACGTCGGCGAGGTCCAGCTTGGCGGCGCACACCTTCAGCGCCTCGATGGCGCGCGACATCGCCGGCTCGGAGAGGACGCCGTCGCAGGAGAGGCGCTCGCCGAGGCGCACGATGCGGGAAAATCCGTCGACGACGCGGAACCCGGTGCCGCGCGCCTCCGCGATCAGGAGCCGGCAGTTGTTGGTCCCGAGGTCCAGCGCAGCATACCGGCGCGAGCGAGCCGCGTGGGATCGCTTCGTGACCGGAAAGGGGCGCCGGAAGCCGTTCCTCTCACCGTCGAAGCCGGTGATTCGGCCGGGGCGCTCACCCTGTTGCTCGCCTTGGACGCTCATAGTGGTCCCCCACCTAGCTCTCGCGGCTCTGTGCCTGGCCTCCTCCGGTCCGGTCCGAGTCATGTCGGGTCGTACCGGTATTTTGCCGGCTTGCAGCAGCGTAACAAGAACGCGACCGTTCGCAAATGCCTCCCATTTGAGCCGGCAAAATTGTTGCCGTGAAAATAGCCACCTGTGGACAGCCGTGCCCACTGTCGATCTCTTCGCCCCGACATTGCTCGCATCCGGCCCCGGTGCCGCACCGACCGCGTCGCGAGCCGGACGATCAGTGTATCCGGGCGCTGGTTCAGCAAACCTTGACTTTCGATGCCGGCGGCTGAAAAAATCCGCGGTGCGGAACGACATTCCGCTAAAATTCGGCACTGCCACAACTTTGAGCATCCGCCCGCAGAGGCGGAGGTAGCACCGACAATAAGGCGCCGCGAGCGTCGACCGACGGGAGGACTGATATGAATTTCCGCCTCAGTGCCGCAGTGTGCGCGCTGTTCCTGGCCACCTCCGCGAATGCGCAGGACCTCGATCTGCCGCGCCAGCTCGCCTGGACGGCCTATGACACGGGGTCGGCCGGCTACAACCAGGCGGTCGCCATCGGCGCGGCGCTGCAGGACGCAGCCGGCGTCAATCTCCGCGTGCTGCCCGGCAAGAACGACATCTCGCGCACCGAGCCGCTGCGGCGCGGCCGAGTCCAGTTCTCCGCGACCGGCGTCGGCGGCTCGTTCATGGCGCAGGAAGGCGTCTTCGAGTTTGGCGAGGCGAACTGGGGACCGCAGGCCGTGCGCGTCCTCGCGGCCAACAACGGCGGAGCGATCAACCTGTCCGTCGGCGTCGCCGGCGACGAGGGGATCAAGACCTACTCCGACCTCAAGGGCAAGCGCGTCGCCTGGGTCGTCGGCGCGCCGGCGCTCAACGTGAACGTCGAAGCCTACCTCGCCTACGGCGGCCTCGGCTGGGACGATGTCGAGAAGGTCGAGTTCGGCGGCTTCGGCGCAGCCTGGCGCGGGCTGATCGAGGACCAGGTCGACGCGGCATTCGCCTCCACCAACTCCGGCATGGCCTACGAGGCGGCGACCGGACCGCGGGGCCTCTTCTGGCCGCCCGTCGATCCCGACGACAAGGACGGGCTGAAACGGATGACCGGCATCGCGCCGTTCTTCACCCCGAACCTCGCCACCGTCGGCGCCGACATCGACGGCACGGACGGCTACCAGGGCGCCGGCTACGCCTACCCCGTCCTCACCGCGATGGCGGAGCAGGACGAGGACCTCGTCTACAACATGACGAAGGCGATGTTCGATCTCTACCCCGCCTACAAGGGCAAGGCGCCCGGCATCAACGGCTGGGCGCTCGAGTTCCAGAATTTCAACTGGGTGGTGCCCTACCACGACGGCGCGATCCGCTACTACAAGGAGGCCGGCGTCTGGAATGACGAGGCGCAGGCGCACAACGACAAGCTGGTCGCCCGCCAGGCCGCCCTCAAGAAGACCTGGGACGCGCTGAAGGCCGAGAACCCGAGCGACTGGGAAGCCGCCTGGGCCGAGACCCGGCGCAAGGCGCTCGCCGACGGCGACTTCGAGGTCTACTTCTGAGGACCGCCGCGCGCCCGGCCTCCGGCGCGGAGGCGGCCCGGCGCCGTCTCCGCCGCCCAGCCGCAGGTGCCGCCCCGCGACAGCCGGGCACGGCCTTTCGGAGTCCGGCAGGCACCGGGCGACACGACGGAGCGCTTCGGGCCTGCCCGAAGCGCTCGAGCCTCGCCACCAGCATCGTGAGACAGAAGCGTTGACCAACGCCACCCCAGCCGGCGACCGGCCGAGCCCGACCGTCTCCGGTCCGATCGACCCGACGGAGACCTTCCGCGGCGCCGCGCGCCTGACGATCCTCGTCATCACCCTCGCGGGCGTCGCGCTCGTGGTCTACCAGCTCTTCAACCTGGCCTTCCTCGGCGTCATCATCGAGGGCCGGTACCTCTATGCGCTCGGGACGCTCTTCCTCGCCGTCTCCTTCGTGGTCTTCCGCTGGGACGGCTACAAGGGCGGCAAGGTGTCCGCGCTCGACTGGGCGCTCGTCGCGGCGTCGCTCGCCACCGGCGGCTATCTCGTCGCGACGGCGGGGCAGAACCTCCTCGAGGCATGGGAGTTCGCGGCCCCACCGCTCGCCCAGTGGGTGGCGGTCGGATTTTTCCTGCTCGTCCTCGAGGCGACGCGGCGCGCCGGCGGCTGGGTGCTCTTCTGCATCGTCACGCTGTTCGCGTTCTACCCGACCTTCGCGAGCTGGGTGCCGGACCCGTTCTCGGGCTTCCAGAGCCCGCCGCTGGAGGCGATCTCCTACCACATCTACTCGTCCGAGAGCGCCTTCGGGATCCCGATGAAGGCGTTCGGCGGCCTCGTCATCGGCTTCATCCTGTTCGGCGCGGTGCTGCAGCGCACGGGCGGCGGGCAGTTCTTCAACGACCTCGCGATGGCCCTCGTCGGCCAGTACCGCGGCGGGGCCGCGAAGGTGTCGATCTTCGCGTCCGGCTTCATGGGCTCGATGTCGGGCTCGGTGATCTCCAACGTGCTCACCACCGGCGCCGTCTCGATCCCGGCGATGAAGAAGACGGGCTTCTCCGCCAACACCGCCGCCGCGACGGAAGCGTGCGCCTCGACCGGCGGCGTGCTGATGCCGCCGATCATGGGCGCGACCGCGTTCGTGATGGCCTCGTTCCTGTCGCGGCCCTACGTCGACATCGCGGTCGCGGCGGCGATCCCCTCGCTCCTCTTCTACTTCGGCCTGTTCACGCAGATCGACGCCTACTCCGCCCGGCGCGGCCTCTCGGGCATCCCGCGCCCGGATCTGCCCCGCCTCGCCAAGACGCTGCGCGAGGGCTGGCTCTATGTCGGCGTCTTCGCCGTCCTCATCCTCCTCATGCTGGTCTTCCGGATGGAGACGGCGGCGCCCTTCTACTCGACGCTGCTCCTCCTCGTGGTGAACCAGATCCTGCCGCAGCACCGCCTGTCGTGGACGGGGCTCAAGCACCTCGTCGTCGGTGTCGGGGCCGCGCTCGCCGAGCTGGTCGCGATCCTGCTCGGGGTCGGCCTCATCGTCGGCGCCTTCTCCGCGACGGGGCTCGCGGGCACGCTCGTCAACGAGCTGGTCTTCATCGCCGGCGACAACACCTTCGTCCTCCTCATCATGGGCGCGCTGACGGCGTTCGTCTTCGGCATGGGGATGACGGTGACGGCGTGCTACATCTTCCTCGCCGTGGTGCTCGCGCCGGCGCTGGAGCAGGGCGGGCTCAACATCCTCGCCGTGCACCTCTTCATCCTCTACTGGGGCATGGTGAGCTACATCACCCCGCCTGTGGCGCTCGGCGCCTACACCGCCGCCACCCTCGCCGGCGGCAACGCCATGAAGGCCGGGTTCGAGGCGATGCGCCTCGGCAGCGTCATCTACATCATCCCCTTCTTCTTCGTGCTCAACCCGGCGCTCATCGGCGAGGGCTCGTTCTTCGAAGTGGCGATCACGCTGGTGACGGCATTGATCGGCGTCGCCTTCATTTCCATGGCATTACAGGGATATGTCAGCTTCGCCGGCCCGCTCGCGGGTGTCGACGGCGCGGCGATGCGCGTGCTCCTCTTCATCGGCGGCCTGTTCTTCGCGGTGCCGGAGGTCGAGGGGCTGGGGCTCGGCCACATCCAGCTGTCGGCCATCGGTCTGGCGCTGTCCATATTGCCGATCCTGCGTGCGCGGCAGGCCGGCCAAGTCCGCCGGGCGGTCGCCTGATGACGACCGCCCGACGGCCAATGCGCGCGGCCGGCCCCCGCCGGCCCCACCTCCAACCGGACGATCGACCATGAGTGAAACCGCCGTCATCATCGAGCGCGAGGGCCCGGTCGGGCTCATAGGGTTCAACAATCCGCCGGTGAACGCCGCCTCCCACGCCCTGCGGCTCGGCCTCAAGAACGGCATCGAGACGTTCGCGGCGGACGACACGATCAAGGTGATCGCGCTCTACGGCATCGGCCGCTCGTTCGTGGCCGGCGCGGACATCCGCGAGTTCGGCAAGCCGCGCAAGGAACCCCTCCTCAACGGCCTCATCAACGAGATCGAGGCGCAGGAGAAGCCGGTCATCGCCGTGTGCCACGGCAACGCGCTCGGCGGCGGCCTCGAGCTCGCGCTCGGCTGCCACGCACGCATCGCCCTCCCCGGCCTCACCGTGGGCTTTCCCGAGGTGGACCTCGGCCTCATCCCGGGCGCGGGCGGCACCCAGCGGGCGCCGCGCCTCGTCGGCCTGTCCGCCGCGCTCGACCTCGTGCCGACCGGCAAGCGCATCAAGGCCGACGAAGCCGTCGCGCTCGGCCTCTTCGACCGGATCTCCGAGGGCGACCCGCGCGCGGTCGCCGTCGCCGCCGGCAACGACGTGGTGAACGGCACCCTGTGCACGCGCCGCACCTCCGACCTGAAGGTCGAGATCGACGAGGACCTCATCGAGTCCGCCAGGGTCCGGACGCTGCGCAAGGGCAAGCTCCTCGCCCCGCAGAAGGCGATCGACGCGGTCGCCGCCGCCGGCAAGCCGATCGCCGAAGGCCTCGCCGAGGAGGTGCGCCTCTTCCAGGAGTGCCTCGACAGCCCGCAGCGCGGCGCCCTCGTCCACGCCTTCTTCGTCGAACGCGCCGTCTCGAAGATCCCCGAGAAGGACGCCGCGCCGCGCGAGATCGCCTCGCTCGCCGTCATCGGCGGCGGCACGATGGGCTCCGGCATCACCACCGCCGCCCTCATCGCCGGGCTCCCGGTGCGCCTCATGGAGGTCAGCGACGAGGCGGTGGAGCGCGGCAGGGGGACCGTTCTGAAGAACCTCGGCGGCGCGCTGAAGCGCGGCAAGCTGACCCAGGAGAAGCATGACGCGGCCGTCGCGCGCCTCTCCACCACCACCGACATCGCCGAGCTCAAGGACGCCGACCTCGTCATCGAGGCGGTGTTCGAGGACATGGACGTCAAGAAGGACATCTTCCGCCGGCTCGACGCGGCGATGAAGGACGGCGCGATCCTCGCGTCCAACACGTCCTACCTCGACATCAACGCGATCGCCGCCGAGACCGGCCGCCCGGCGGACGTCCTCGGCCTCCACTTCTTCTCCCCCGCGCACATCATGCGCCTCCTCGAGATCGTGGTGGCCGACCGGACGGCGCCGGAGGTGGTTGCGACCG
The DNA here is from genome assembly GCF_003258595.1 of Acuticoccus sediminis. Classification (NCBI taxonomy): domain Bacteria; kingdom Pseudomonadati; phylum Pseudomonadota; class Alphaproteobacteria; order Hyphomicrobiales; family Amorphaceae; genus Acuticoccus; species Acuticoccus sediminis. Next base: position 117,521 of record NZ_QHHQ01000007.1, on the reverse strand, counting down.
GCTTCGCTCTCGCCAAGCGACTCGGCAAGGTCGGCGTGCGGGCCGGCGTGTGCGACGGGTTCATCGGCAACCGCATCCTGTCGCACTACCGCAAGGTGGCCGACTACCTCGTCATGGACGGGGCGACGCCGCAGCAGATCGACAGGGCGCTGGAGGACTTCGGCTTCGCGATGGGCCCCTTCGCAGTGGCCGACCTCGCGGGCCTCGACATCGGCATGATGACGAGAAAGCGCCTCGCCCCGACCCGCTCCAACCGGGAGCGCTACATCCCCATCGCCGACCGCATCTGCGAGCGCGGCTGGTACGGGCGCAAGACCGGCCAGGGCTACTACCTCTACGGCGACCGCGAGGGGCCGAACCCGGCGGTGGCCGAGATCATCGAGCAGGAGCGGACGAACGCCGGCATCACGGCACGCGAGATCACCGACGAGGAGATCGTGACGCGCTACATGACCGCGATGATCGCCGAGGGGACGCGCGTCCTGGAGGACGGGATCGCGCTCCGGCCGGTCGACATCGATGCGGTCTTTCTCTTTGGCTACGGCTTCCCGCGCTTCCGCGGCGGGCCGATGTTCTACGCCGACACCATCGGCGCGAAGGAGCTGGTGCGACGCATCGAGACCTTCGCCGGGGAAGACGACTTCTTCTGGCGCGTGCCGCCGCTCCTCGCCCGGATGGCGCAGGAGGGCACCACGTTCGCCGACCTCAACGAAAGGGCTTGAGCGATGGACCTCTCCTTTACGCCCGAAGAGGAAGCCTTCCGCCAGGAGGTGCGCACCTTCCTCGCCGAGAAGCTGCCGAAGGACATCGCCGAGAAGGTGAAGACCGGCAAGTCGCTCACCAAGGACGATCACGAGCGCTGGCAGCGGGTCCTCGAGGAGCGCCACTGGTACGCCACGACCTGGCCGAAGGAGGCCGGCGGCCCCGGCTGGACCCCGGTCGAGCGGCACATCTTCGACGAGGAGATGGCGATGGCGCACGCCCCGCGCATCGTCTCCTTCGGCGTCCACATGCTGGGCCCGGTGCTGATGAAGTTCGGCAACGAGGCGCAGAAGTCCCGCTACCTGCCGCGCATCCTCAACCAGGACGACTGGTGGTGCCAGGGCTACTCCGAGCCGGGCGCGGGGTCGGACCTCGCCTCGCTCAAGACGCGGGCGGTGCGTGACGGCGACACGTACGTCATCAACGGCCAGAAGACCTGGACGACGCTCGGCCAGCACGCCGACCACATCTTCTGCCTGGTGCGCACCAACCCGGAGGTGAAGCCGCAGGAGGGGATCAGCTTCATCCTCGTCGACATGGCGACGCCCGGCATCGAGGTCCGGCCGATCAAGCTGATCGAGGGCGGGCACGAGGTGAACGAGGTGTTCTTCACCGACGTGCGCGTGCCGGCCGAGAACCTCGTCGGCGAGGAGAACAAGGGCTGGACCGTCGCCAAGTACCTGCTGACGCACGAGCGTACGGGGATCGCCGGCGTCGGCTTCTCCAACGAGGCGCTGGACCGCCTGAAGGGGCTCGCGCGGGAGCAGCGCCGCAACGGCAAGCGGCTGATCGACAACCCCCTCTTCGCCGCCCGCCTCTCCGAGATCGAGATCGACCTCGAGGCCATGAAGGTGACGAACCTGCGCCTCCTCTACGAGGCGCAGAAGAACGGCGCCCCCGGCCCCGAGACCTCGATGATGAAGATCAAGGGGACCGTCATCCGCCAGGCGCTCAACGACCTTTCGCGCCGGGCGCTCGGTCCGGCCGCCGCGCCCTTCCCGTCGGAGGATCTGGAGGGCAACGAGGCGCTGGTGGCGCCCGAGCACGCCCACGCGGCGGCGAGCTACTTCAACAACCGCAAGCTCTCGATCTTCGGCGGGTCGAACGAGATCCAGCGCAACATCCTCACCAAGACCGTCCTCGGACTCTGAGGGAGGGAGATCTGATGGACTTCGAGGTTTCCGACGACCGGCGGATGCTCGCCGACACCCTGTCGCGCTTCCTGTCGAGCGACTACGACATCGCGGCCCGCAACAAGGTCGCCTACGCGGCCCCCTACCACTCGCCCGAGAAGTGGGCCGCGCTGTGCGAGCTCGGGACGCTGATGGCGCTCGCGCCGGAGGAGAACGGCGGCTTCGGCGGCACCGGGTTCGACGTCACGACGGTGTTCCAGGAGCTCGGCCGCGCGCTGTGTCCCGAGCCCGTGCTGGCGCAGCTCATGGCGATCCGCCTGCTGATGGCCGCCGGCGAGGATCTGGAGGGCCCCCTCTCCGGCACGACGCGCTACGCCGTCGCGATCGGCGAGCTGTCCGCCCCCTATACGCTGGACCTCATCGAGACCGAGGCGTCGGGCGGCACGCTCACCGGGCGCAAGAGCGTCGTGTACGGCGCGCCGGGGGCCGACAGGATCCTCGTCGCGGCGATGGCGGGCGGCACGCTCGGCGTCTACGAGGTGGACGGGTCGGACGCGCGCGTCACCGCCTACGGGATGATCGACGGCGGGCCGGCGGGCGAGGTCTTCCTCGATGCGACACAAGCCCGCACCGTGCTCGCCGACGGCGCGGCCGCGCTGCAGGACGCGCTCGACTGGGGGACGCTCGCCCTCTGCGCCGAGGCGGTCGGGGCGATGGACTGGTCCTTCGCGACGCTCCTCGACTACCTCAGGACGCGCAAGCAGTTCGGCAAGCGCATCGGCGACTTCCAGGCCCTGCAGCACCGCGCAGTGGACGTCTCGATCGAGATCGAGCAGGCGCGGTCGATCACCATCCTCGCCGCGAGCCGGATGGGAACGCCCGAACAATCACGCACTTGCTCGATGGCGAAGAACCTCATCGGCCGGGCGGCGAAGCTGACCGCCGAGGAGACGATCCAGATGCACGGCGGCATCGCGATGACGTGGGAATACCCGCTGTCGCACTACGCCAAGCGGCTCACGATGCTCGACGCGCAGCTCGGCGACACGGACTTCCATCTGGAGCGTGTCATGGCTGCACACATGGCCGCTTAATCGGTCGGGCGCGGTTGCCCGGAGGGGGTAACCGCGCCATCCTACGCCGGACACCGAGTTCCGGCGCCGGTCGGGGGAGGATCCCATGCTGCCCATCCTGTACCAGGCTCGTATCGACAGCCCGCTCGGTCCGCTGCGCCTCGTCCACGACGACGAGAAGCGGATCCGGGCCCTCGATTTCGACGACTACGAAGGGCGGATGCTCCGCCTGCTGCGGCTGCATCTCGGCCGCGCGGGACATGAGTTCACGCTCATGGAGACGGCGCCCGACGCCGCCATCAAGGCCGCGTTCGACGCCTATTTCGCGGGCGAACTCAACGCGCTCGACGACCTGCCGACGAAGACCGGAGGCACCCCGTTCCAGCGCAACGTGTGGGCCGCGCTCCGGACGATTCCGGCCGGCCACACGATGAGCTACGGCGAACTCGCGGCGAAGATCGGCCAGACGAAGGCGGTGCGCGCCGTGGGCCTCGCCAACGGCGCCAACCCTATCGCGATCATCGTCCCCTGCCACCGCGTCATCGGCGCCAACTACTCGCTGACGGGGTACGGCGGCGGGCTGGAGCGCAAGCGCTGGCTCCTCGCCCACGAGGGCGTCCTCCTCGACACCGGGCCGCTCGCCCGTGTCGCCCGGCCGCCGGTGGGGATGCCCTACGCGCCGCCGGTCCGGTAACGGAACGTCCCGGACGCGCGGGCGCAGACCGTGCCCGCGCCGTCGAACACCGTCCCTTCCGCGAAATAGACGCGCCTGCCGCCACCGACGCGGCGGCCTTCCGCGACGAGCACGTCGCCGCTCGGCTGCGCCAGGTAGTTGGTCGTGAGCGACAGCGTCATCGCGAAGCGCCGGGTCTCGGGGTCGCCGGTGAAGCAGCCGGCATAGCCCATCACCGTGTCGAGCAGCACCGAGTAGAGGCCGCCGTGCGTGATGCCGTAGCGGTTGTGATGGATCGTGCGGATCGGCATGCGAAAGACCGCGAGGTCCTCGCTCCAGGCCACGAGCTCGTAGCCGAGATGCGCCTGTGCCGGATACGGCGCTTCCAACAGCGCCGGGTCGAGGTCGGGGTAGCTCATGAGGCGGCGGGACGGGCCGGCTGGCTGAGCACCTCGCACGACGACTTGAGCCGGTCGCCGTACTCCTCCGCGAGGCATTCCGGCGAGACGAGGAAGGACGGGCCGCCGACGTTGAGGCCGTAGATCCGGTCGCCGTTGAGCGAGATGATCGGCACCGCGATGCCGTTCACCTCCGGCCGCCAGTCGGCGAACGCGGTGCAGAAGCCGTGCTTCTGGTAGGACGTGACCGCGGCCTCGACGCCGGTCTCGATCTCGTGGATCCGGTCCGGCATCTCGCTCCTGGCGAGGAGGACGATGTGCTCGCGCTCCTGCTCGGGCATACCGGCGAGGATCGCGCGGCCGATCGCCGAGGAGAAGAGCGGCAGCCGCGCCCCGACGTTCATCGTCATCGACACCGTGTGCCGGGCCCGCGCGACGGCCATGTAGACCGCGCTGAGGCGGTGCCGCTCGGCGAGCGCCGCGGTGACGTGCGGGTTGGACCCCTCGTCCACCAGGCGGCGCAGCTCGGCCTGTGCGCGGTCGCCGATCTCCATCCCGGCGAGCACGCCGTAGCCGAGCGACAGGACGCCCGCGCTGAGGCGGTATGTGCCGGTCCGCTCCGAATGGGCGAGGTAGCCGAGGCGCCGGAGAGTGTAGGTCAGCCGCGTCACGGTCGGCTTCGGGAGCCCGGTGCGCGCGGCGATGTCCTGGTTCGTGAGGGTCGTCTCGTTCGGACGAAAACAGCGCAGGACGTCGAGGCCGCGGGCAAGCGCGGTCACGAAGCTGCGGTCGTTCTCATCGGTCGATTCGAGGTCGTCTGGTGCGGATGATGTCATGGTCACGAATTCTTCTTCGCGCCCAGCGGGGCTGGACGCAAGATGCTGATCGGGAAACCGGTATGCGGCGCATCAATCGAACTTATGCCTTGCACCGAAACCTTCTCCCGCGGGGGAAATCTATCCATACGACGCCGTCTCCATGCCCATCCTGGCGTAGACCGGGACCAGCGCGCCAACGGCGGCGGCCCGCTCCGGGTTCGAGGCGTTGCCGTCGATCCGGCGCTTTTCGATCCCCTGGAGGATCCCCGCCATCCGGAAGAAGCAGAACGCCATGTAGACGTTGAGGTGCGGCACGCCGGCGATGCCGGTGCGCCGGCAATAGGCCTCGACGAAGGCTTCGTCGGTGGGGATGCCGAGCGCCGCGCGGTCGACCCCGGCGAGGCCGCGCCCGGTCGATCCCGGCTCGAGGCGCCACTGCATCAGGATCGCGGCGAGGTCGGCGAACGGGTGGCCGAGCGTCGAAAGCTCCCAGTCGAGCACCGCGCGCACCCTCGGCCGGTCGGTGTGGAACAGCAGGTTGTCGAGGCGGAAGTCACCATGGACGAGGGTGCGGCGGTCGTCGTCCTCGGGAAGGTGCTCCTCCAGCCAGCCGATCAGCGTCTCCATGTCGTCGATGTGGCGCGTCTCGGAGGCGCGGTACTGCCTGGTCCAGCGGTCGAGCTGGCGCGCGAAGTAGTTGCCCGGACGGCCGTAGTCGGCGAGCCCGACCGCATCGACGTCGACGGAGTGGATGGCGGCGATCGTCTCGTTCATCGCGTCGAACACGGCGGCGCGCTCATCGCACGAGAGCTCGGGCGTGCGCGGATCGTCGAAGTGGCGCGCGGCGACATGCTCCATCACGTAGAACATCGAGCCGATGACGCTGTCGTCCTCGCACAGCGCGACCATCCGGGCGACCGGCACCGCGGTGTCGGCGAGCGCCTTCTGCACGCGGAACTCGCGGTCGACGGCGTGCGCGGACTTCAAGAGCGTACCCGGCGGCTTGCGGCGCAGGACGTAGGAGCCGCTCGGCGAGGTGAGCCTGAACGTCGGGTTGGACTGCCCGCCGGGGAACTTCTCCGCCGTCAGCGATCCCTGAAATCCGTCGACGGTTCGGGAGAGCCAGGATTCGACGGCGGTCACGTCGAAGGATGCGGCGGCGTTCGTCATGGGGCGGTCTTCATGGCGATGTGATCACATTATTCAACTATAGGTCAAGTACTCTGCGGTGGTCTCGGCGTCGATGTGCGGCGTTTCGTTGAAGGTGTGCAGGAAGCGGCGCGTCGGGGTGAACACGATCCGGGTCACGGCACAGTTCTTCATCTGAAGCTGAAGTTCGATCATCTTCTTGAGCGGCGTCTCCAGCAACGTCGCGACGACCAGCGCGATCGGCCCTCCCGAGGAGACCGCCATCACACTGTCCGCCCCGCTCGCCGTCATGGTGTCGACCGCGCCGAGGACACGCGCCTGGAAGTCGCCGAACCGCTCCGGAACGCCGTCGATCTCGTCGCGCTGCCACATGAGCACCGTCTCGCGCAGGTTGCGGAAGTGCGTCTTGCGGTCGTCGTGGAGCCCGGGCGGGCCCTCCTCGCCGTAGCGGGCGGTGAGGACGGCCCGGAAGTCGAACTCGTTGAGGCCCGGCAGGATGGCGGGCTCGGCGGTGACGCCGAGAGTCCCGGTCACGCCGTCCAGCGTCTCCCGGTGGCGGCGCATCTCGCCGCGAAAGACGGCGGCCGGGGTCGTGCCGTGCGCCTTGAGGGCGAGCCCGAGCGCAGCGGACTGGCGATGGCCGCGCTCGGAGAGGACGTCGTAGTCCGCCGCCCCGAACGAGGCCTGGGCGTGGCGGATGAGGATCAGTTCGGCCAACTACTCTGCTGCTTTCTGGTTGGTGTAGCGCTTCAGTTCGGCACGCGCGACCTGCCGGCGGTGGACGGCGTCCGGCCCGTCGGCGAAGCGCAGCGTCCGGAGCTTGTGGTACATCTGGTAGAGCGGGGTATCCTGGCTGATGCCGGTGGCGCCGTGGATCTGCATCGCCTCGTCGACGACCTTGCAGGCCATCAGCGGCGCGACGACCTTGATCTGGGAGATCCAGGGCTGCGCCTGACGGGTGCCGACGGTGTCCATCATGTACGCGGCCTTGAGGCAGAGCAGCCTCGCCATCTCGATCTCCATCCGGGCGTTGGCGATGATGTCGTAGTTGGCGCCAAGCTCCGCGATGGGTTTGCCGAAGGCCGTTCGGGAAACGGCACGGCGGCACATGAGTTCCAGCGCCTTCTCGGCCTGGCCGATGGCGCGCATGCAGTGGTGGATGCGGCCCGGGCCGAGCCGCCCCTGGGCGACCTCGAAGCCCCTCCCCTCGCCGAGGATGAGATCCTCCGCCGGCACCCGCACGTCCTTGAACTTCAGGTGCATGTGGCCGTGCGGCGCGTCGTCGTTGCCGAACACCTGCATCGGGCGGACCGTCTCGATCCCGGCCGCGTCGCGCGGGACGACGAACATGGAGTGGCGCGCGTGCTTGGGCCCGTCCGGGTCCGTCGCCGCCATCACGATCATCACCTTGCAGCGCGGGTCGCCGGCGCCCGAGGCCCAGTACTTCTCGCCGTTGAGGACGTAGTCGCCGCCGTCCCTGCGGGCTGAGAGGGCGATCTGCGTCGCGTCCGACGAGGCGACGCCCGGCTCGGTCATGACGTAGGCGGAGCGGATCTCGCCCTCGAGCAGGCGGGCGAGCCACTTCTGCCTGTGCGCGTCGGAGCCGTAGCGCTCGAACACTTCCATGTTGCCGGTGTCGGGCGCGGAGCAGTTGAAGACCTCGGCGGCGATGCCGACCTTGCCCATCTCTTCGGCGAGGTACGCGTACTCCACCGTCGTCAGGCCGTAGCCGCGCGAGGAGTCGGTGAGCCAGAAGTTCCACAGACCCCGCTCGCGCGCCGTCGCCTTCAGCGTCGCGAGGATCTCGTACTGCCGGTCGGTCATCTGGAAGCGGTCGCCGGAGGGGTGGCGACCGATCTCGGCATGATACTCGTGATCGAGCGGTGCGATCTCGTTCTCGACCATGTCGCGCACGCGCTCGACGAGCGGGGCGACGCGATCGCTCATTCCAAGGTTCATCGGGCGTTTCCCCTCACGTGTTCGGCGCGCCCTCATTCGGATGGGGCGTCGCTCGGTTCAGTCTGTCAGTCCCGGTCCGGTGCTCCGAGCGGGAAGTACGGGCGATAGGGCCGCGCGCCGTCGACGACGTGCGCGACCGATGGATGGGCGAGCAGGCGGGCGCGGTAGTCCCTCAGCGCCGCGCAGCCGGCCGGGATCTCGTGGACCCAGTCGGCGTAGAAGAGGGCCGGCGCGGCGGCGCAGTCGGCCATCGAGAACATGCCCGCGGCGGCGAAGGTCCGCCCCGCCAGCCACCGCTCGAGCCAGTCGTAGGCGCGCGACAGCGCGGCCTTCGCCTCGGCGACCCCGTGCGGGTCGCGGACCGCCGGATCGCGCAGCGCGTCGGCGACGATCCGCTGCATCGGTGCCGCGACGTAGTCGTCGAAGATGCCGTCCATCTGCCGCACCTCGATGGCCGCGAGCGGATCGGCCGGCACCAGCGGCGGCGCGTCGCCGAAGCGGTCGAGGTACTCGATGACGACGCTCGACTCGACCACCGTGCGCGCCCCGTCGACGAGGACCGGGAACTGGCCCGTCGGGGCCAGTCTCGCCAGCGCGGCGCCGTTCTCCGGGTGGTCGGGGTCGACCATCAGGAACTCGAACGGCACCGCGCGTTCGCGCAGCGCGATCAGCGGCTTCCAGACGAAGGCCGCGAACGGGTGGCCGTAGAGCTTGATCATCGAGCCATGCGCCTGCCGGGCCCCTACAGGACCTCGAAGAGACCCGCGGCGCCCATGCCGCCGCCGACGCACATGGTGCAGACGACGTACCGGGCGCCCCGGCGCTTGCCCTCGATCAGCGCGTGGCCGACCATGCGCGCGCCGGACATTCCGTAGGGATGGCCGATGGAGATCGCCCCGCCGTTGACGTTCAGCCTGTCGTTCGGGATCCCCAGCTTGTCGCGGCAGTAGAGGACCTGCACCGCGAACGCCTCGTTGAGCTCCCAGAGGTCGATGTCGTCCATTGTGAGGCCGTTCTTCGCCAGCAGCTTCGGCACGGCGAAGACCGGGCCGATGCCCATCTCGTCCGGCTCGCAGCCGGCGACGGCGATGCCGACGTAGCGGCCGAGCGGCGAGAGCCCGCGGCGTTCCGCCTCCTTCGCCTCCATCACCACCGCGGCGGATGCGCCGTCCGACAGCTGGGACGCGTTGCCGGCGGTGATCGTGATGCCGTCGACGATCTTCTGACCGTTGATCGGCACCGCCTTCAGCGAGGCGAGGCCGTCGAGGGTGGTCTGCGGGCGGTTGCCCTCGTCGCTGCGCAGCGTGATTTCCCGGTCGGAGACCGCCTTGGTCTCCTTGTCGACCACCTTCATGACCGCGGTCAGCGGCACGATCTCGTCGTCGAACCTGCCGGCGGCCTGGGCCTCGGCGGTCCGCTTCTGCGACTGGAGGGCGTATTCGTCCTGCGCCTCGCGGGAGACGCCGTAGCGCTGCGCCACCGTCTCGGCCGTCTCCAGCATCGACATGTAGAGGGACGGGAGGCGCTCCACGATCTCCGGATCGCGGGCGCGGAAGGTGTTCTGATGCTCGTTCTGGACCAGCGAGATCGACTCGAGGCCGCCGCCGACGACGATGTCCATGCTGTCGGCGATGACCTGCTTGGCGGCGGTGGCGATCGCCATCATGCCGGACGCGCACTGGCGGTCCATCGACATGCCGGCGACCGTGACGGGCATGCCCGCGGCCATCGCCACCTGGCGGCCGATGTTGTAGCCGGTCGAGCCCTGCTGGAGGGCCGCACCGATGATGCAGTCCTCGACCTCGGCGGCATCGACACCGGCGCGCTTCAGCGCCTCGGAGGCGGCGTGACCACCGAGGGCCTGCGCCTGCGTGTCATTGAACGCGCCGCGGTAGGCCTTGCCGATGGGCGTGCGGGCGGTGGAGACGATGACGGCTTCGCGCATGGATATCCTCTCAGGCGGTCTTGGACGTCGCCGCGCGGCGCAGTGCGATGGCGCGTTCGACGAAGGTGTTGGTTTGCGAGAATGCGTTGACGAAGGGCGCCGCACCCTCCGGATCGCGGATCGCCGCGGCCCGCGCCGCGACCTCCTCGGGCGTCAGCGACCCGGCGGGAAGCGTGATGCCGGGCGTCTCGGTGATGCGGATCTCGGTGAAGCAGCCGCCGCCGGCCCCCATGATCATCTTGGAGGGCGCGTCGTCCGAGACGAGCCACAGGACGCCGGGAGTTATGGTCGCGGGGTCGAGCACCTCGGCCGCCTCGGGCGAAAGGAGCTCGGCGGTCATCTGCGTCGTCGCGGTCGGGGCGAGGCAGTTGACGCGGATGCCGTAGCGCTCGCCCTCGATGGCGAGGACGTTCATGAGGCCGACCATCGCGGCCTTCGCGGCGCCGTAGTTGGCCTGACCGAAATTGCCGTAGAGCCCCGACGACGACGAGGTGAAGAGGACGCGCCCATAGCCCTGCTCGCGCATGATCGGCCAGGCGGCGTTGGTGACGTTGACCGAGCCGATGAGGTGCACGTCGAGGACGAGGCGCATGTCCTCCAGCGGCATCTTCGCGAACGACTTGTCGCGCAGGATACCGGCGTTGTTGACGACGATGTCCACCCTGCCCCACTCGGCGACAGCGCGCTCCATGGTCCGGTTGACCGCGGCGACGTCGGAGACGTCGGCCCCGCAGGGCATCGCCGTGCCGCCGGCAGCCCGGATCTCCTCGACCACGGGCATCGGGTCGGCGAAGTCGTTCACGATCACCCGGGCGCCGCGCTCGGCCAGTCCCAGCGCGTGGGCACGGCCGATGCCGGCGCCCGCCCCGGTGACGATCGCCACCCGGTCGTCGAAGCGGATCAAGGCGCCGGCCTCCGGCTTGCAGACGCATGCATTCCAAAACTCATCGCAGTCCTCGCTCACGGGCCACCTCGGCGGCGTGGTAGCCGTAGTCGCCCAGCCACTCCGCGCCGACGCGGGCACGCTTCATGTAAAACCCCATGTCGAGCGCGTCGGTCACGCCCACTCCGCCGTGAAGCTGCACGCCCTCCGACACAGCGAGCCGCGCCGTTGCGGTCGCGCGCGCCTTGGCGAGGGAGACCGCCAGCGTGGCGCGTTGGGGATCGGTATCCAGCATGCGCCCCGCGTTGACGATCGTCGACGCCGTCATCTCGATATCGCTCCACAGGTGCGCCGCACGGAACTGCAACGCCTGGAACGAGCCGATGGGTCGATCGAATTGCCTGCGCTCTTTCATGAACGCTATGGTTAAATGCAACGCGGCTGCCGACAAGCCCGTCATTTCGGCGGCGAGCGCGGCCTGACCCGCCCGCAGCGCCGGCGACAGGACCGAAAGCGCCTCGTCCTGCGCGCCGACGATGTCCGCCCCGGTCGCCTCGACGTCCTGAAAACGGATCGTCGCGCGGTCGAGCGAGTCGATGGACCGGCCCGGATCGGCGGCGATCCCGGCGCGGCCGCGCTCCAGGTCGAAGAGGGTGAGGCCGACGGCATCCCCCGGCGTGCCGGACGTCCGGGCGACGACGAGGATGCGTGCCGCGTTCGCCCCGTCGGCGACGAAGGTCTTGGTGCCGGTGAGGGAATAGCCGTTGCCGGAGCGCTCCGCCGTCATCCCGGTGGCGGCGGGGGCGAACTTGCGGCCCTCGTCGACGGCGACGGCGTAGGTCCTGCGCCCCGCGGCGATGGCGCCGAGCGCCTCCCCGGCGGCCGGACCGCCGGCCAGCCGGAGCGCCGTCGCGGCGATCACCGCGGTCGACAGGAACGGCGAGACGGCGAGCGTGCGGCCCATCTCCTCGGCGAGGATGCCCGCGGCGCGGTGGCCCATGTCGGCCCCGCCCGCAGCCTCGGGAACGAGGACGCCGGCCCAGCCCATCTCCACCATCCGCGCCCAGAGGTCCGGGTCGCCGGTGCGACCGTCGTCCCGCATGGCGCGCAGGCGCGACACCGGCGCGGCGTCGTCGAGGAAGCCGCGCGCCGCCTCGCGCAGCAGCGCCTCGTCGTCGGTCTCGGCGAGGCTCACTGCGGCAGCTCCAGAATCCGGCGGGAGATGATGGAGAGCATGATCTCCGAGGTGCCGCCCTCGATGGAGTTGGCCTTGGTGCGCAGCCAGTTGGCGGCGATCCCCTCGTCGCCCTCCCAGTCGGTCGCCTCGCTGCCGAGCGCCGACATGATGAGTTCCAGCCTGTCCTTGTTGATCTCGGTGCCGAGGTACTTGAGCATCGCCGAGGCGTCGCCGGTGCCGTGCCCGGCCTTCGCCTGATCGGCGTAGCGGTCGCAGGTGAGCGAGAAGGCGAGGCTGTCCACCTCGCACCGCATCGCCCCGGCGCGCAGCACCGGATCGTCCAGCGTGCCCGCGTCGTTGAGGATCTCGGCGAGGGAGCGGCCGGCGGCGAGCGTCTGCAGGAAGCCGCCGACGCCGGCGCGCTCGTGCGTCAGCAGGTACTTGGCAACGTCCCAGCCGCGGTTCACCTCGCCGACGACGTTGTCCTTGTGGGTGCGCGCATCGGTGAAGAAGGTCTCGCAGAAGGGTGAGCGGCCGGAGATGAGCTTGATCGGCCGCGTCTCGATCCCCGGCTGGTCCATGTCGACGAGGAGGAAGGAGATGCCGCGGTGCTTCGGCGCCTCCCGGTCGGTGCGCACGAGGCAGAAGATCATGTCGGACTGGTCGGCGCAGGACGTCCAGATCTTCTGCCCGTTGATCACCCACTCGTCGCCGTCGAGGACGCCGCGCGTCTGCAGGCTGGCGAGGTCAGACCCGGCGCCGGGCTCCGAATAGCCCTGGCACCAGCGGATCTCGCCGCGCACGATCCTCGGCAGGTGCTCACGCTTCTGGTCCTCGCGGCCGAAGGCGAGGAGCGCGGGGCCGAGCATCATGAGGCCGAAGGAGAACAGGGGCACGCGCGCGTGGATGCGGGCCATCTCCTCCCGCAGGACCTTGTCCTCCTCGCGCGTCAGACCGCCGCCGCCGTATTCGGCCGGCCAGCGCGGCGCGGTCCAGCCGCGTTGCGCCATCCGCTCCAGCCAGAGGCGCTGCGCGTCGGACTGGAACACGAAGTGGCGACCGCCCCAGCAGATGCTGTCATGGTCGGTGGCGCCGTCGCGCATCTCATCGGGGCAATTGGCGTCCAGCCATGCCGCCACGTCGGCGCGAAACTGCGCCAGTTCGGCGCTGTCCTCGGACATGTTTCGACCCTGTCGTTTCTGTTTTGCAGTGCAGAATAGCGTTTCGACAACGGGTTGACAACCCGAGGATTTCTCGGTTTTCTGGCGGCGGACGCCAGATCCACCCGCAGTATAAGCGGGACAATGGGAGGAAATTGATGAAGAAGTTCGCGCTCGCCACCGCGGCGACGTTCGCACTACTTGCGTCTTCAGCAATGGCACAAGACGACACGTTCCGGATTGCCTACATCGAAGGGCTGTCCGGCCCCTTCGCCAACGTGGGCGACCAGGGTCTCAAGCATTTCACCGCGGCGGCCAACAAGATCAACGCCGAGGGCGGCATCAACGGCGCGAAGGTCGTCGTCGAGCCGTTCGACGGTCAGACCAACCCCCGCGAGAGCCTCGTCCAGCTTCAGCGCGCCATCGACGAGGGATTCCAGTTCGTCACCCAGGGCAACGGCTCGTCCATCGCCTCCGCCCTCATCGAGGGTGTCGAGAAGCACAACAAGCGCAATCCCGACGAGCCGGTGCTGTTCCTCAACTACGCCGCCGTCGACCCCGCCTTCACCAACGACCGCTGTTCCTTCTGGCACTTCCGCTTCGACGCGGACGCCGACATGAAGATGAACGCGATCACCGACTGGCTGGAAAGCCAGCCCGACATCAAGAGCGTCTACATCATCGGCCAGGACTATTCGTTCGGTAAGGCCGTCGCGGACGCGGCGGTCTCGCAGATCAAGGAGAAGCGGCCCGACATCGAGATCGTCGGCAACGAGCTTCACCCCCTCGGCAAGGTGAAGGACTTCACCCCCTACATCCAGAAGATCATGTCCTCCGGCGCCGACGCGGTGATCACCGGCAACTGGGGCGCGGACATGCAGCTCCTCATCAAGTCCGCGTCGGAAGCGGGCCTCGAGGCGCCGTTCCTCACCTACTATGGCGGCGGTCTCGGCGCGGTCACCGCGATGGGCCAGTCGGCCGTCGGCCGCGTGATGCAGGTCAGCGAGTTCCACGAGAACCTCGACGCGTCGGAAGAGCAGCTCGAGGCGATCAAGGACTTCGAGGACGAGTTCGGCCTCGACTACTACTACCTGCGCATCTTCACCCTGATGGACATGCTGAAGGCCGCCGCCGAGAAGGCCGGCAGCAACGAGCCCACCGAGGTGGCGATGGCGCTCGAGGGCATGGAGGCCGACAGCCCCTACGGCCACGTCACCATGCGCGCCGACAACCACCAGCTCCTGCAGGATCTCTACATCTCGATCCTGTCGGACGACGTGCCGGGCACCGTCGAAGGCACGCCCTTCGGCTTCAAGACCGTCGAAAACGGCATGATCGACGCCGCCGCGACCAAGACCGAGACCACCTGCAAGATGGACCGGCCGAACTGACGGTCCGCCCTCGGGGCGCCCGCGCCCCTGCCCTCACTGCGCCCGGCGACCGGGCGCAGACGCGCGCCGCCCCCACGGGGCGGCGCCGAACGACGGCCGCCAGCAGGCAGGATCCATGGAAACGATCGTCTTTTCGCTCCTCAACGGCGTGACGTACGGACTGCTCCTCTTCATGCTGTCCTCGGGGCTCACCCTCATCTTCTCGATGATGGGGGTCCTCAACTTCGCGCACGCCAGCTTCTACATGCTCGGCGCCTATTTCGCGTACACCATCGGCGCGGCGACCGGCTTCTGGGTCGCCCTCTTCCTGGCGCCGATCCTCGTCGGCCTCCTCGGCGCGGCGGTGGAGCGGTGGGGCCTCCGGCAGGTGCACACCAACGGGCACGTCGCCGAGCTCCTCTTCACCTTCGGCCTCGCCTACCTCGTCGAGGAGATCGTCAAGATCGTGTGGGGCAAGCTCGCCGTGCCCTACAAGGTCCCGCACCTCCTCGACTTCTCCGCCTTCACGCTATGGGGCACCTCCTACCCGGCCTATCGCGTCTTCATGCTGGCGGTGTCGATCACGATGCTGATCGCCCTCTTCGTGCTCCTGAAGAAGACGCGCGCCGGGCTGATCATCCAGGCGGCGCTGACGCATCCGGCCATGGTCGGCCACCTCGGCCACAACGTGCCGAAGATCTTCATGACCGTGTTCGGCATCGGCTGCGGCCTCGCCGGCCTCGCCGGGGTGATCGGCGGCAACTACCTCGTGACCGACCCGGCGATGGCCTACGCCATGGGGCCGATCGTCTTCGTCGTCGTCGTCATCGGCGGGATGGGCTCGCTCGCCGGCGCGTTCGTCGCCTCGCTGCTGATCGGGCTGCTGCAGACCTTCGCCGTCGCCGTCGACGCCACCTTCTACGACATGTTCGGCTGGGCCGGGCTCGGCCAGATGACGGAGGTCGGGCGCATCTCGATCTCCTCGCTGGCGCCGATGCTGCCCTTCCTCCTGCTGGTGCTCATCCTGATGATTCGGCCGCGTGGCCTGATGGGAGATCGCGAGTTTTGACCGACACCGCCCTCCCCGTCGCGCTCGGCCCCACGCGGTTCGCGCAGTTCCGCGACCGGGTGCTGCCGTTCCTCGTGTTCGCCGCCGTGCTGGTCACGATCCCGGCCCTCGGCCCGTCGCGCACCTGGTACACGCTGCTCAACTCGATGGGCATCAACATCGTCTTCGCGCTCTCCTACAACATGCTCCTGGGGCGAGCGGGGCTCCTGTCGTTCGGCCACGCCGTCTACTTCGGCCTCGGCGGCTACCTCGCCATGCACGCCATGAACTGGATCCCGGAGAGCGTCCTCGGCGTCGCCGGCGTCTTCGCCCTCCCGGTGATCGGCTTCGCCGGCGGGGCGCTCGCGGGCGCGGTCATCGGCTGGCCCTCCTGCCGCCGCGCCGGCATCCCGTTCGCGATGATCTCTCTCGGCATCGCCGAGCTCGTCGCCTCGGCCGCGTTCATCTTCGTCTCGGTCTTCGGCGGCGAGGAAGGCATCAGCGGTGACCGCATGAAGTGGTTCGACCCGGTGACGCTGTTCGGCCACGAGGTCGAGTTCACGATGGGGCCGATCAGCGACGTCTACTGGTTCATCGCCTTCTGGACGTTCGTCGCCTCGGTCCTCATGTACGCCTTCACCCGCACGCCGCTGGGGCGCATGTCCGAGGCGGTGCGCGACAACCCCGAGCGCGCGGCGTTCGTGGGCTACAACCCGCAGCAGGTGCGCTACCTCGTCTTCATCGCGTCGGGCGGGTTCGCCGGCGTCGGCGGCGGCATGGCGGCGGTCAACTTCGAGATCTTCACGCCCGAGAACCTCTCGCTGCTCCCGTCCGGCTTCGTGCTGCTGATGGCCTATATCGGCGGCATCCGGTACTTCGCCGGGCCGATCCTCGGCGCCATCGTGCTGACGTTCATGCAGTCGAGCTTCTCGGGCTACTCGGAGGCGTGGCTCCTGTACCTCGGCCTCCTCTTCATCACGATCGTGATGTTCGCGCCGAACGGGCTCGCCGGCATCGTCGTCGCCCTCGTCAACGGCGTGCGCATGCCAGGCGCGGCGGCCCGCCTCGCCCGCTGGTCGCAGATGACCCTCGCCGCCCTCATCGCGCTCGCCGGGCTGGTCGTCGTGATCGAGGTCGCGGTGCGCTGGTCCAACGGCTACGGCGATACGTTCGAGCCCTTCGGCATCGCCCTGCCGCACGGCTCGCCGCTGACCTGGCTGGTGGCCCTCGTGCCCATCGGCGCCGGCCTCGCCCTGATGCGCCTCATCGCCCGGAGGAGCGACGCATGACCGCCCCCGCACTCGAGATCGTCGACCTAAGGAAGAACTTCGGCCCGGCCGAGATCATCCGCGGCGTGAACCTCAGCATCGAGCCGGGCGAGCGGCACGCCATCATCGGGCCGAACGGGGCGGGAAAGTCCACCCTCTTCAACCTCGTCTCGGGGATGTTCAAGCCGACCTCCGGCGAGGTGCGGCTCAACGGCGAGCGCATCTCGGGCCTGCCGGCCTACGCGGTGAACCGCAAGGGCCTGTCCCGATCCTTCCAGGTCTCGTCCGTCTTCACCAACATGACGGTGCGCGAGAACGTACGCTGCGGCGTCCTCTGGTCGATGGGACAGAAGTACGCGTTCTGGAAGAGCATCCGCTCCTCCAAGGCGGTGCAGGACAAGACCGCGGCGATCCTCGCCCAGGTGGGCCTGACGGAGAAGGCGAACCTCCCGGCCGCGCTCCTCCCCTACGCCGACCAGCGCACCCTCGAGATCGCGATCACCATCGCCGGCGGCGCCGACGTCATCATGCTGGACGAGCCGACCGCGGGGATGAGCCACTCGGAGACGGAGCGGGCCGTCGCCCTCATCGCCCAGGCCACGCGCGGCAAGACGCTCCTCATCGTCGAGCACGACATGGGCGTCGTCTTCGGCCTCGCCGACCGCATCTCGGTGCTGTGCTACGGCGAGATCATCGCCACCGGCCGGCCGGACGAGATCCGCGGCGACCCGAAGGTGCGCGAGGCCTACCTCGGCGACGAGGCGGCCACTCTTGCGGAGGCAGCCCATTGAGCGCGACCGACGTCCTCGACCGCCCGGAGGCCGGCACGACAGCGCCGATCCTCGCGGTACGCAACCTCAACGCCTACTACGGCAAGAGCCACGTCCTGCAGGGCGTGGACCTCGACGTCTTTCCCGGCGAGGTCGTCGCCCTCCTCGGGCGCAACGGCGTCGGCCGCTCGACCACCGTCAAGGCGATCATGGGCGAGGTCGCGCCGGTCGGCGAGGTGCGCTTCAAGGGCGAGCTGATCTCCGGCAGGCCGAGCCACGAGATCGCCCGCGCCGGCCTCGGCTACGTGCCGGAGAACCGCGACATCTTTCCGATGATGACGGTGCGCCAGAACCTCCTCCTCGGGATCAAGGACATGCGCCGGCCCGGCCGCTGGTCGGTGGAGCAGATGCTCGACATGTTCCCCAACCTGCGCAACCGGGCCGACACGGCCGCCGGCGTCCTCTCGGGCGGCGAGAAGCAGATGCTCACCATCTGCCGCACGCTGATGGGCGATCCGGACCTCATCATGATCGACGAGCCGACCGAGGGCCTCGCCCCGAAGATCGTCGCGCAGGTGGGCGAGCTGATCGCCGAGATCGCCAGGGCGGGCGTCGCGATCCTGCTGGTCGAGCAGAAGCTCTCCATCGCGCTGAAGATCGCCGCGCGGGTCTACGTCATGGGTCACGGCGAGATCGTCTACACCGGAACTCCGGCAGAGTTCGCCACCCGACAGGACATCCGCCGCGAGTGGCTGGAGGTCTGACCGCCCGGCCGGCCTCTCAGAAGCCGGCGGCGCGGCGGACCCGCGCACCATCCCGCTCCCTTGATCGGCGGCGCGGCGAATCTCCCGGCCATTTTGGGCCGACACGGCACGCCGCTCCGGTCGTCGACCACGATCGGCGGCGCCTTAACGCTTTACCAAGGTGGGGCGAGTGGATTAGACCTCTGCCATTGCGTTTCCGCAACCTATGGTATTAACGCAGTATCGGCGCAGCGACACTTTTTAAGAACGGACCAACCCATGAAGACCTGGCTCCTCATACACGGCGCGTGGCATGGAAGCTGGTGCTGGGACCAGGTCCGCCTGCGGCTCGAACATGTCGGCGACCGCGTCATCACGCCGACCCTGCGGGGCCTCGGCGAACGTGCCGACCAGATGTCGCGGACGATCACGCTGCAGGCATGGGTCGACGAGGTGGCCCACCTCATGACCAGCCACGCCATGACCGACACGATCGTCGTCGGCCACAGCTTCGCCGGTTCGGTCGTCTCCGGCCTGGCGGAGGCGGTACCGGAGCGTATCCAGCGCCTCATCTACCTCGACGCGATGCTGCTGGAAGGCGGCGAGACGGTGTTCTCCAGCATCGATGCGGACATCGTCGCGACCCGGCGCGAGCGCTCCATGGCCTCGAGCGGCGGTCTTTCCATGCCGGCCCCTGAACCCGAGGGCCTCGGCATCCGCGACCCGCGGGAGGCGGAGTACGTCAAGCGCCGCCTCACCCCTCACCCCTTCTCGACCTACGAGTCCCCGCTCGCCCTGGAGAAGCCGCCCGGCGACGGGTTTCCCTGCACCTACGTCGCCTGCACGGACCCCGCCTACCAGCCGCTCTGGGGCTCGCGCGAACGCGCCAAAGCTTACGGATGGGACTACCGCGAGATCGCCACGGGCCACGACTTGATGATCACCGACCCGGCCGGGACGGTGGACCTCCTCGTCATGATCGCGCAGCAGGACTGATCCCCGGCGCCGCCAACCAGACGATTTCCGCGTTTCCGGGACGCTGGGCGACCGCCACGGCGTGCTGAACGCCGCGGCGCGTTCCCTGCCGCGACGGGCACGCCCGGGCCACGACCGCTGCCGCTCGCGGCATGTCCGGCATGGTCCTGCCCCACTCGTGGGCCATTTGCATTGTAGTGCAAGCGCGGTGGAGGAGCCCATGGAGACGCTCGACGAACGGATCGCCCTCGCCTTCCAGTCCGGAGTCCTGCCGGATCTCCACGCGGTTCTCGTGCGGAGGGAGGACGAAACGATCGTCGAACGGTACTTTCCGGGTCAGGATTATGCCTGGGGCCGGGACCTCGGCCGCGTGGCGTTCGACGAGACGAGCCTCCACGACATCCGCTCCATCACGAAGAGCGTGGTGTCGCTGCTCTACGGCATCGCGCAGGGCCGGGGGGACGTGCCGGCGCCCGACACGCGCCTCTTCAACGTCTTTCCCGAGTACGGCGACCTCGCGGCCGACCCGCAGCGCAGCGCCTGGACGATCGGCCACGCGCTCAACATGACGCTGGGCATCGAGTGGGACGAGGACCTCCCCTACACCGACCCGAACAACAGCGAGATCGCCATGGAGCGGGCGACCGACCGCTTCCGCTTCGTCCTCGAACGGCCGATCGTCGCCGCGGCGGGCACGACATGGCGCTACAACGGCGGCGCCTCGGCGCTGGTCGGCAGCATCATCGAGCGCCGCTCGGGGATGGACCTCTTCGCCTACGCCGAGCGGCACCTGTTCGGCCCGCTGGGGATCACCGAGGTCGAGTGGATGCGCGGGCGCGACGGGGTGCCGTCGGCGGCATCCGGCCTGCGCATGACGGCGCGCGACCTCGCCAGGATCGGCACCATGGTGCTCCAGGGCGGCGTGTGGGACGGAACGCGCATCGTGCCCGCGGGCTGGATCGCCTCGCTCGGCAGGCCCGTGGCGCAGACAACCTTCGGCATGGGCTACAGCCGCATGTGGTACTCCTCGCAGCAGCCCGTCCGCGACACCGGCCAGCAGGTGCCGATGATCTCCGGGATGGGCAACGGCGGCCAGCGGCTCTTCGTGCTGCCGAGCCTTGCGACCGTCGGCGTCCTCTACTGCGGCCGCTACAGCGACCCGGACCAGTGGCTCAACCCGCTGATCGTGCTGCAGCGGCTGATCCTCGCGACGGTCTGAGCCCCGCTCCCGCGCGCCGCTCCCCCGCCGGGAGCGGCCGCACGGTGGCGGCCCCGCCGGACGCGGCGGTCAGCTCGCCGCGGCCTGCTCGTCCGGGAGCTGGTAGTCCTTGAAGTTCTGCCGGAGCGTCAGCTTCGACACCTTGCCGGTCGCCGTCAGGGGCAGCTGCTCGACGAACACCACGTCGTCCGGGATCTGCCACTTGGCGAGATGCTCCGACAGCATCGCGATCAGCTCCGCCTTCGTCGGCGGGTCGCCGGCGGGCGTCACCACCAGAAGCGGTCGCTCGTCCCACTTCGGGTGCGGCACCGCGACCACCGCGCAGTTGGCGACCTTCGGGTGGGCCATCACGATGTTCTCGAGATCCAGCGAGGAGATCCACTCGCCGCCGGACTTGATGAGGTCCTTGGCGCGGTCCGTGATGGTGAGGATCCCGTCGGCGGAGATGTGCGCGACGTCGCCGGTCCCGAACCAGCCCTCCTCGTCTAGCGCCTTGCTGGTCGCCGCCTCGTTGTTGAAATAGCCGGCGACGATGGTGTTGCCGCGCACGTGGAGCTCGCCGACGGTCTTGCCGTCGTGCGGCAGGCGCTTGCCGTCCTCGTCGACGATCTTGAAGTCGACGCCGAAGATGCGCCGGCCCTGGCGCGACTTCCAGTCGATGAGCTTGTCCTGCGGCCAGTCCTTCATTTCGTCGATCTGCTGGCCGGTGGTGCCGATGGGGCTCATCTCGGTCATGCCCCACGCGTGGCAGACATCGACGCCGAGGTTCTCGAACTTCTCGACCATCGGGCGCGGCGCCGCCGAGCCGCCCACGACAAGGTGGCCGAAGCCTTCGGGGATCCGGCCGCGCTTGTCGATCTCGTTGAGGAGGCCGAGCCAGACCGTCGGCACGCCCCAGGCGGACCACACCTTCTCGGAGTCCATCAGCTCGTAGATGCTCGGCCCGTCGAGCTTGCCGCCGGGGAAGATCAGCGAGGCGCCGGTCAGCGGCGCGGTGTAGGGCGTCCCCCAGGCGTTGACGTGGAAGAGCGGCACCACCGGCATGATGCGGTGCCCCGGCGCGAAGACGCCCGGCATCGAGGTCGGCACGATCAGCGTGTGCAGCACCATCGAGCGGTGGGAGTAGAGCGCGCCCTTGGGGTCGCCCGTGGTGCCGGAGGTGTAGCAGAGGCCGGCGGCGGTGTTCTCGTCGAACTCCGGCCAGTCGATGCTGGTGGGCTGTCCCTCCAGCAGCTCCTCGTAGCAGAGGGCGTTCAGCGTGTTCTCGGGCATGTGCGCCCGGTCGGTCATGATGACGAAGGTGAGGTCGGCCGGAAGCTCGCCCGTCAGCTTCTCGAGGATGGGCACGAACGTCGTGTCCACGAACAGGACCTTATCCTGCGCGTGGTTGACGATGTAGATCATCTGCTCGGCCGAGAGGCGCGGATTGATCGTGTGGCAGACCGAGCCGATGCCGGAGATGGCATAGTAGAGCTCGAAGTGGCGGTAGCCGTTCCAGGCGAGCGTCGCGACGCGGTCGCCGAACCCCACTCCGAGGCCTTTCAGGGCATGGGCGAGCTGGGCGACGCGACCTGCGGTTTCCTTATAGGTCGTACGATGGACGTCGCCCTCGGTCCGCACCGAGATGATTTCGCCGTTCGGGTACACCTCGGCGGCGAACGCCAGAATGTCCGCTATTTTCAGCGGACGGTTCATCATCATGCCCTTCATGAGGCTCTCCCTAGTTTATTTGTCTCAAGTACATAGCGGGTCGAAGGCGTGTCTCAAACACGCGGTGGCCGCGGCGCAGTGACAGATCACTTCGCCGCTCAACACCTTGAACCCGCTAGGCACTTCCTTGTCCTTGCGTGATGCAGGCCGCGCGCCACCCGACTTGCCGTTCACGGTTTCACCCCCTACTCCCATCCGGGATATCAGCGGGAGCTTATGACCATGCACATCGGACTGATCGGCGGCATCGGCGTCGCTGCAACGATCGTTTATTATCAGCGCCTTACGGCCGCTGTCGACGCTCTCGGCGGGCCGCTCGACCTGACCATCTCGCACGGCGACATCCAGACGCTGATCCGCAATAATCTCGCTGACCTCCGCGGCCCGCAAGCCGGGATCTTCGCCGCACAGGTCGCCCGGCTGCGGGAGGCGGGGGCCGACTTCGCGGCGATCACCTCCATCGGCGGCCACTTCTGCTTCGACGAACTCGCCGCGATCAGCCCGCTGCCCCTCGTCTCCGGCGTGACGCCGCTCGACGACGCCTTCGCCGGCCGCGGTATCGGCCGGGTCGGCCTCCTCGGCACCCGGGTGGTCATGCGCACCCGGCTCTACGGCCAGCTCGCCCGCACAGAGGCGGTGGCGCTCGACGACGAGATCGACACGATCGGCCAGACCTACCAGGACGTCGCGGTCGCCGGCGCCTGCACCGACGCGCAGCGCGCCCTCTTCATCGACGCGGGAGCACGGATGGTCCGCGACCTCGGGGCCGAGGCGATCGTGCTGGCCGGCACCGACCTCAATCTCGCCTTCGACGGGCAGGAACCCGGCTACCCCGTCATCGACGCGCTCGACGTGCACGTCGACGTGCTCGCGCGCCTTGCGACGGGGCGCCTCGCCCTCGAGGACGTCGCCGTCCCCGCCGGGCGGCCCTAAAACTCGCTTCGCGGCCCGGTGCCGGTGCGTCCGGCGCTTGTGGCCCGCCGCCGCGAAACGTAGTTTCACATGGTGCGCAACCGGTATCGGCGCGACACCGAGAAACGCCGTCACGCACGTCGTGAAACAGAAACGTCTGGAGGACCCCTTGCCCACACCCATGCAGCGGATCGTGCTCGCCAGCCGACCCACGGGCGCGCCGACCGAAGACAACTTCCGCCTCGAATCCGCCGAGTTGCGCGATCCCGGCGAGAAGGAGGTCGCGGTCGAGAACCTCTACCTCTCGCTCGATCCCTACATGCGCGGGCGGATGGACGACGCGAAGTCCTACGCCAAGCCGGTCGAGGTCGGCGCCACGATGGAGGGTGGCACCGTCGGCCGCGTCATCGCGTCCAACTCGTCGCGCTTCGCGGAGGGCGACCTCGTCGTCGGGCAGTTCGGCTGGGCGACGCACGGCGTGCTGCCGGCCAACCAGCTCCGCCACGCCGCCACCGACTACGCGCCGCCGTCCGCCTCCCTCGGCGTCCTCGGCATGCCCGGCTTCACCGGCTGGTACGGCCTCAAGGAACTCGGGCGGCCCAAGAGCGGGGAGACGCTCGTCGTCGCCGCGGCCACCGGACCCGTCGGCCAGATGGTCGGCCAGCTCGGCAAGGCGCTCGGCCTGCGCGCGGTCGGCGTCGCCGGCGGCGAGGACAAGTGCCGCTTCGCGGTCGAGACGCTCGGCTTCGATGCCTGCCTCGACCACCACGCCTACCCCGACGTCCCGGCGATGCGCGAGGCGCTCGCCAAGGCCGCGCCCGACGGCATCGACGTCTACTACGAGAACGTCGGCGGCAAGGTGCTGGAGGCGGTGCTCTCGCTGATGAACCCGTTCGGCCGCATCCCGGTCTGCGGCACCATCGCCTACTACAACCTCGGCGGCCTCGGTGCCGGCGACGCGCCCGGGCCCAACATGCTGCCGCGGGCGATGCGGTCCATCCTCGTCAACAAGCTCAACGTCCACGGCTTCATCATCATGGACCACTGGGACCGCTACGGCGACTTCCTCGCCGAGGTGGGCCCGATGGTGAAGGACGGCCGCATCAAGTACCAGGAGGACATCGCCGAGGGCCTCGCGAACGCGCCGGCGAAGTTCATCTCGATGCTCAAGGGCGGCAACTTCGGCAAGACCGTCGTCAAGCTGACCGGGGACGCCGCATGAGGCTGTTCGACCTCAGCGGCAAGACCGCGCTGATCACCGGCTCGACCAAGGGCATCGGCAAGGCGATCGCCGCCGCCCTCGCGGACGCGGGCGCGAACGTGGTCATCTCGAGCCGCAAGCAGGACGCGTGCGAGGCGGTCGCCGCGGAGATCCGGGCCACCGGGGCGACCGCGGTGCCGATCCCCGCCAACATCTCGAGCGACGAGGACGTCACCGCGCTGGTGGAGAAGACGACCGCCGAGCTCGGCGCGCCGGACATCCTCGTCTGCAACGCCGCCGTGAACCCCTACTACGGGCCGTTCCTCGACACGCCCGACGACGCGTTCGAGAAGACGATCCGCGTCAACGTCCGCTCCAACATGCTGCTGTGCAAGCTGTGCGTCCCGGCGATGCAGGCCCGGAAGGACGGCGCGATCGTCGTCGTCTCGTCCATCGCAGCGTTCAAGGGGTCGGACTATCTGGGCATCTACGCGCTGACGAAGGCCGCCGACGCCCAGCTCGTGCGCAACCTCGCTGTGACCTACGGCAAGGACAACATCCGCGTGAACGGCATCGCCCCGGCGCTGGTGAAGACGGACTTCGCGCGGGCGCTCTGGGAGGACCCTGAGCGGGCCAGCAAGGTGGCGCAGAGCTACGCCCTGCAGCGCCTCGGCGAGCCGGATGACATCGCCGGCGCCGCGGTCTACTTCGCCTCCCCGGCGGGCGCGTGGACGACGGGCCAGGTGCTCATCATCGACGGCGGCGGCTCCGTCCAGGACTGAGCCGCCGCGACGGTGCCCCCAAATGGGAGGCACCGTTCAATCCTAAATCGTACCAAGGCCGCCCGCCCCTCCCATACGGGCAGGGCGGGCGGCCCGAACGGGTCCGGGTTCAGGCGGCGATGGAAATCAGGCGCCGGATGGTGGCCCCCTCGGCCAGCGCGTCGAACCCCTCGTTGATCTTGTCCAGCGGGTCGGTCCCGGTGTGAAGCTTCTCGACCGGCAGGCGGCCGGCGGCGTTCAGCGCCATGTAGCGGGCAATGTCGCGGCGCGGGACGCCGCCGCCCAGGTAGGAGCCGCGCACCGTCCGCTCCTCGGCGACGAGGCTGACGTGGGTGGCAGGCAGCGTCACCGCCGGGTTCGGCAGGCTCGCGGTCACCGTGCGTCCGCCGCGGCGCGTCACGTCGTAGGCGCACTTGAAGGCCGCGGCGACGCCCGCGGTCTCGACCGCGACGTCCACCCCTCCCCTGGTCAGCTCCCTGATGGCAGCGACGGTGTCCTCGCCGCGCGGGTCGAAGACGGCGGTCGCGCCGAGGGAGGCGGCGAAGCCGGCCTTGTCGGAGTTCACGTCGATCGCGATCACCTGCGCCGCGCCGGAGGACAGCGCGCCCAGCACGGCGCTGAGCCCGACGCCGCCGAGGCCGACGACCGCCACCGTCTCGCCCGCCCGCACCGCGGCGGTGTTGACCACCGCACCGACGCCCGTCAGCACGGCGCAGCCGAACAGCGCGGCCCGCTCCAGCGGCATCTCGCGGTCGACCTTCACCAGTGAGCGGTGCGAGACCACCGCGTGCTCCGCGAACGCCGAGCAGCCGAGATGATGGTTGATCGTATGGTCCGCCTTGTGGATGCGCCGCGCCCCGGAGAGGAGCGTGCCGGCGTTGTTCGCCGCCGCCCCCGGCTCGCAGAGCGCAGGACGCCCTTCCGCGCACGGCGCGCACGAGCCGCACGACGGCACAAACACCATCACCACGTGGTCGCCGGGGACGAGGTCCGGCACGTCCTCGCCGACGCGCTCGACCACGCCGGCGGCCTCGTGGCCGAGCGCCATCGGCATCGGGCGCGGCCGGTCGCCGTTGATCACCGAGAGGTCGGAGTGGCAAAGGCCCGCCGCCGCCACCCGCACCAGCACCTCGCCCCGCCCCGGATCGTCCAGCTCGACCCGCTCGATCGAAAGCGGCCGCGAGGTGGCGTAGGGACGCTCGGCGGGAAATGCGGACAGGATTGCGGCACGGGTTTGCATCGAAGCTCCAGAGGTGTTGGCCGCCGGGCAGCGGCAGGCGCGCGGCCGGCTGCGGCAATGCGCGCCGAAAACCATGGACCGCCGAGGGAGTTGGAAACAAGCCGTCCGCCTCCGCGCTGCCGCGGTCCCGCGACATAGTTGCCGTCGCGCTCCCCCGCTCCCGCCACACAATTAAGCAACGGTCGGCAAATCGGGCGGATTTCGCCCTGCCGCAAAAACGGGCGGCTCCCCCGGGACCGCCGCAAGAACGACGACCGTTGAGGAGACGACATCGATGGCCGCCATCAGGGGCTTGCACCACATCACCGCGATCTCGGGACCAGCGCAGGCGTCGCTCGACTACCACACGGGCACGCTGGGCCGGCGCCTCGTCAAGACGACCGTGAACTTCGACGATCCCAGCGTCTACCACCTCTACTACGGCGCCGAGGATGCCGGTCCCGGCGGGATCTTCACCGTCTTCCCGTACGACCACGCCGGCCACGGCCGCACCGGCACGGGGATCGCCGAGAGCTACGGCTACGCCGTCTCCCCCGAGACGGTGGCGGCGTTCGAGGATCGCGGCCGCCCGTTCGAGCGGTTCGGCGAGACCGGCGTGACCATCACCGACAACGACGGCGCGCCCGTCGAGCTGGTGGCCACGCCCGGCGGTCCGCGGCTGGAGCACGCGCTCTTCCATTCGGCGACGATGGTGGTCGCCGACCCCGACCCGACCGCGCGTCTGCTGACCGAGGTGTTCGGCTACGAGAAGGTCGGCCAGGAGGGGGACCGGCAGCGGTTCGCGAGCCCAGACGGGCCGGCCGGGGTGATCGACGTCATCGCGAGCGGGGGCCCGCGCGCGCAGCCGGGCGCCGGCTCGATCCACCACCTCGCCTTCCGCGCGGCGGACGACGACGACCTGATGTCGTGGCAGAGCGCCGTGCGCGGGTTCGGCCTCTCCCCGACGCCGCTCATCGACCGGCAGTATTTCCACTCGATCTACTTCCGCGAGCCGGGCGGGATCCTGTTCGAGATCGCCACCGATCCGCCGGGGTTCGCGGTCGACGAGCCGCAGGACCAGCTCGGCCGGTCGCTGAAGCTGCCGCCGCAGCACGAGAGCAAGCGCCGCGAGCTGGAGGCGACGCTGCCGCCGCTGCGCCGCACGGTCGCGGCCTGAACCGGACCGCCGGGCGCGTGGCAGGAAACGCGACGGGGCCGGCGCGCGGCCCCGCGCCGGGCCGGCTCAGGCGGCCATGTTGTCCTCGGTGGTGGACATCAGCTGCGCGTTGCCGCCGGCGGCGGCCGTGTCGATGCACAGGTGCCGCTCGATGACGACCTCGTCGGCCGCGCACACCACAGGCAGGATCGGACCGCCGCGGCTCGCCAGCGCCTGACGCACGGCGCCGAGGTCCTCGCCCTCGAAGGCGACCGCGTCAAAGCCGGCGAGCGTCGCCAGCGCGGACGGGTCGAGGATGCCGTCGACGCCGTCCTTCGCGCCGGGCGCCACGATCAGCGTGGTGTTGCCGGAGGCGCGTGCCGCAGCCGCCTGCGCCTCCGCGAGAGCGAGGGTCGGGCCGAGGCAGAGCACGGTGCCGCGCGGGAGGACCGAGAGGCGGTTCGACTCGCCCGTCGGCCCGGGCATGTCGTCGATCCTGACCGGCGCCTCGCTCGGCGTCAGCGCGTCGAGGCGCCTCTGCACGGCTTCGACCGATGCGGCCGGACCGGTGTCCGCAGGAAGGCGCCGTGCCGCGCGCCGCGCCAGGCGCGCAACGGTGCGCGGCCCGCCCGCCTTCGGCCCCGTGCCCGACAGGCCCTCGCCGCCGAACGGCTGGGAGCCCACGATGGCGCCGATCTGGTTGCGGTTGACGTAGATGTTGCCGACCTTGATGCGGCTGACGATCTCCTCGACGCGGTCGTCGATGCGGGTGTGGAGACCGAAGGTCAGGCCGTAGCCCTTGGCGTTGATGGCGTCGATGACGTCGTGGATCTCGTCCGACCTGAACGTCGCGACGTGGAGGACGGGGCCGAAGATCTCCTCGTCCAGCGCCTCGATCCCCGGAATGTCGATGATCGTCGGCGGCACGAAGAGGCCCTCGCCCGCAACGGGCAGGCCGTTCACCTCGATGTGCGCGTCGATCCGCCCCCGCGCCTCGGCGTCGATGACCGGGCCGACGTCCGTCGCGACCAGCCACGGATCGCCGATCTGGAGCGCCGCGACGGCACCGCGCAGCATCTTCATCAGCCGGTCGGCCACGTCCTCCTGCACGTAGAGGACGCGCAGCGCCGAGCAGCGCTGGCCCGCGCTCTGGAACGCGGAGGCGACGATGTCGCGCACGGCCTGCTCGGGCAGCGCCGTCGAGTCGACGATCATGGCGTTGAGGCCGCCGGTCTCGGCGACGAGGAAGGCGTCGGGGGAGGTCCTGGCGAGCTGCTTGTCGATCGCCTTTGCGGTCGCGGTCGAGCCGGTGAAGGCGACGCCGGCGAGGCCCGGAACCGAGACCAGCGCCGCGCCCACCTCGCCGCCGCCGGGCGCGAGTTGCAGCGCGGCATGGGGCACGCCGGCCTCGTGCATCAGGTGGGCGGCGCGGCAGGCGACGAGCGATGTCTGCTCGGCGGGCTTGGCGATGACCGCGTTGCCGGCGGCCAGCGACGCCGCCACCTGGCCGGTGAAGATCGCGAGGGGGAAGTTCCAGGGCGAGATCGCGACGACCACGCCGGCCCCCGCCGGCTCGGTGCGCTCCGCCTCGGCGGCGTAGTAGCGCAGGAAGTCGACCGCCTCGCGCAGCTCCGACACCGCGTCGAGCGCGATCTTGCCCGCCTCGCGGGCGCAGAGCGCGAACAGTTCGCCCGCGTGGGACTCGTAGAGGTCGGCGGCGCGGCGCAGGACCGCGGCGCGCTCCCTCGGCTCCGCCCAGTCGACGCCCGCCCGCGCCGCGTCGACCACGGCGCCGGCCGACGCCGGGTCGAGGTCGATCACCGCACCGACCTCGTCGGACGGTCGGGCCGGATTGACGACGGTTCGCGTCGCGCCGTTGACCCCGGCGGGAACCGCCATCGGCGCCGCGCTCCAGGTCGCGTACTGGAAGGGCGCGCGAGCCTCCTCGAACGACTGGAGCACGACGGGGTCGTAGAGGTCCCAGCCGGCGGCGTTCGGCCGCGCGGCGCCATAGAGGTTCGGCGGCTGGCGCAGGCGGGCGTTGACGACGGGCGCGGAGGCGAGCGTCACGAACGGGTCCTTGGCGACCTCCTCCGGCGGGACGCGCTCGTCGACCACCTGGTTGGCGAAGGAGGAGTTGGCGCCGTTCTCGAGCAGGCGGCGGACGAGGTAGGCGAGGAGGTCCTCATGCGCGCCGACGGGGGCGTAGATGCGCACCGGGACCTCGGTCTCGCCGCGGACGGTCTCGTAGAGCGCCTCGCCCATCCCGTGCAGCCGCTGGAACTCGAACTTCTCGTCCTTCGCCATCGCCAGCACCGCGCAGACGGTGTGCGCGTTGTGGGTGGCGAACTGCGGGTAGAGCCGGTCGGCGCGGTTGAGCAGCGCCCGCGCGCAGGAGATGTACGAGACGTCGCTGGAGCATTTGCGGGTGAAGACCGGGAAGGTCGGCGTGCCGGTCACCTGGGCGCGCTTGATCTCGGTGTCCCAGTAGGCGCCCTTCACGAGGCGGACCATGATGCGCCGCCCGGTCTCCTGCGCGAGCGCGTCGAGCCAGCGGATGACGGGGAGCGCGCGCCGGCCGTAGCCCTGGACGACGACGCCGAAGCCCTCCCAGCCGGCAAGCTCGGGATCGCTCGCGACGGCGGCGATGATGTCGAGCGAAAGGTCGAGCCGGTCCTGCTCCTCGGCGTCGATGTTGAAGCCGAGGTTGGCGGCGGCGGCCTTGCGGGCGAGATCCTTCACCGTCTCGATCAGCGCGGGGACGCAGGTGGCGCGCTGCAGCGTGTCGTAGCGCGGGTGCAGCGCGGACAGCTTGATCGAGATGCCGGGGTTCATCTCGGGCGGGACGCCCTTGCGGGCGCGCGTCGCGATCGCCGCGATGGCGTCCTCGTAGTCCTTGCGATAGCGCGCGGCGTCCTCGTAGGTGCGCGCGGCTTCGCCCAGCATGTCGTAGGAGTAGGTGTAGCCCTTCGCCTCCATGCCGGCGGCGCGCTTCATGGCGCCCTCGATGGTCTCGCCGAGGACGAACTGGCGGCCGAGGCGGCGCATCGCCTCGCCGACGGCGGCGCGGATCACCGGTTCGCCGAGGCGGCGGAGCGCGGCGCGCAGGGACTTGGCGAGGCCGGTGCCCCCCTCGTCGAGCACGTGGCCGGTGACGAGGAGCGCCCAGGTGGAGGCGTTGACCAGCGACGACGAGGAGTGGCCGAGGTGCTTGCCCCAGTCGGACGGGGCAATCTTGTCCTCGATGAGGGCGTCGATGGTGTCAGCGTCGGGAACGCGCAGCAGCGCTTCGGCGAGGCACATCAGCGCGATGCCCTCGTCGGTGGAGAGGCCGTACTCGGCGAGGAAGGTCTCCATCAGGCCGGGCCGGGAGTCGGTGCGGACCTTGCGCACGATCCGCGCGGCGCGGTCGGCGGCGCGCTTGCGGGTGGTTTCGTCGAGCTGGGCGTGGCCGACGAGGCGTTCCAGGACGGCGGCCTCGTCCGCTAAGGTGGCGTCACGGACTTCGACACGGGCGGTCGAAAGCAGGGTCGAGGCGGTCATCTGGTCCTCCAGCGGCAGTCGCCGGATTATCGTCGAGAAACGCCTGCCGCGCGAGGGGTTGGCCGCGTCGCACGGACGCAACCCAGCCCATTATTCAGGCATGACCAACGCTTGACCTGCCACCGGCGGCCAAGGCGGCATCACCTCAGAAGCCGAAGATGCTCCCGCCGGAGGCCTGCGGCAGGTACTCCTCGATCAGCTTCTCCATCTGCGCGTTGCGGGACGCGCCCGACTTGCCGCCCAGCACCACCGCGATGATGTGCTTCCCGTCCCGCTCGACGGAGGCGCACAGGTTGAAGCCGGAGTCGCGGATGTAGCCGGTCTTGATGCCGTTGACGCCGTCGACCTTGGTCAGCAGCTTGTTCGTGTTCTTCCAGGTGCGCCCGCCGTAGGAGATCTCGCGGGTCGAGAAGTACTTGAAGTACTGCGGGAAGCGGTCGTGCAGCGCCTTGCCGAGGATCGCGATGTCGCGGGCGGTCGTGTATTGCCGGTCGTCCGGCAGGCCCGAGGCGTTGACGAAGGACGTCCGGCTCATGCCGAGGGCGCGGGCCTTGGCGGTCATGCGCCGGGCGAAGGCGTCCTCCGAGCCGGCGATGTTCTCGGCGATCACCACGGCGACGTCGTTGGCCGAGCGCACGGCGAGCGCCCGCACGGCGGTGTCGACCGGGATGGTGCTGCCGGCCCTCACGCCGAGCTTGGCGGGCGGGCGGCTCGCCGCCTCGGCGCTGACGGTGAGCGCGGTCTGCGGCGTCCAGCGACCGGAGCTCAGCTGCTCGAAGACGAGGTAGAGCGTCATCATCTTGGTGAGCGAGGCGGGGTAGCGCGGGCTGGTGGCGTCGTCCTCCTCGAGGATCTTGCCGGTCTTGCCGTCGACGACGATCGACGCGTATGCGCGGTGCGCCACCGCGGGAACGGGCTGCAGCGGGAGGATCGGCTCGGCGGCCGCGGCGGGCGCCGCGGCAAGCTCGGGCGAGGACCCCGTCTCCGCCGACTGACAGCCGGCCAGCATCGCAACGCAGAGTAAGACGATAAGGCCACGCATGGGCGGTCCTCCGACACGCAATTGTGGCCGTTATGGCGCGTTGCCGGGGCGCTGTCGCCAGCACGTGAGGGTCCGGCGGAGGGCCGGACGTGCGAATATCAGACGGCGTTGCAGGAATACCCGTCAGGGCGAAGGTTCGATCCCGTCGGGGGCCCCATGCGCTCCCGCATCGGCGGGACGGGTCGGGCTGCCGCGGCGATCGGGCGAGCGTCGATCAGGTCAGCGACGTCTCGTTGACGACGGCGAGGAAGCGGTGCGCGATCGTCGGGGCGGAGTGGGCGAGGTGGAAGGCGTACTCGTCCCAGGGCTTTTCCATCTCGCGCACCTTGATGCGGCGGATGTTCTCGGTCCGGGAGCTGCCGTTGCTCCACACGAAGCCGACGCCGAGGTTGTTGGCGACCGCCTCGAGCATGCTGTCGCGGGTGTCCACCACCACCGCCGCGTGCGGCTCCAGCATCGCCGCCGTGAACGCCGCGTCGACGACGCGCTGCACGTAGGACTGCTTGGTGCGGAAGATCATCTGCTGCTCGGCGAGCTCGGCGATCTCGATCTCGTCGCGGTCGGCGAGGGGATGATCGGGATGCACCAGCGCGACGACCGTCTGGCTCGAGCACATCACGCGGGTGAAGCGCGGCTCGTCCGGCACCTCGGGGATGATGCCGACGTCGATGTTCTGGGTGAGGACGGCCTCCATGATGCGGCTCCAGGGGCCGGTCTCGATGTGGAGGGTCACGGTGGGGTGTCGGGCGCGGAAGGCACTGATGTAGCGCATCGCGGGCATGGCGTTGCCGATGCCGATGCGCAGCGGGCCGAAGTCCATCTCATCGTGACGGGCGAGCAGGCGCAGCGCGTCGTCCTCGCGCCGGCGGATGTCCGAAGTGATGCGATAGAGCTCGCGGCAGAGGGCGGTCGGGACGATGGCCCCGCGCCGCTTTTCAAACAGTGCAACCTGAAATTCGGTCTGCAGCTCGCGCACATGCTGGGTCACCGCAGGTTGCGAAACCCCAAGTCGTCGTGCGGCCGCTGTGAACCCGCCCTCCTCGACAACCGCATTCAGCGCGCGGATCTTGGAAGAGGTCAGACTCATCGATGGGTACTCCGTTCTTGTTCAACCACCCCGGCTTACGGGCATGGAACACTGTACGCTATGGCTTTCATTGGCCGATTGCGGCATGCCAGTCCCAATTTCAAGGCATGACTTCCCGTCCAAAATTCCAAATAGCGGAACAACTTTTCCGCATATATAAACCATTTGACCGAAGATGCAATGTGGCGTTTCGGTCGGTTCCCTATGGCGGCGCCCCCTCGACGGGGCCGACAGCCAGCAACCATAGGGCAGCACCGCCAGTTTGGATATAAGATTCGGTCAATTTATTACCCATTGCGTTCCTTATATAACGCATACGACCACTACCTGCACGTGCATACCTTGGTCCTACTCATCAGGATAGCTTTTTGTCGATAATTTGGTTATGCCGCGCATTGTTGGGGCACATCCTATATCCGTCCAATCCTGACGGGATCGGTACCCAGCATCCGTGTCGATGGAGTGATCATGGCGCGCGCGACTACTTTCAGTACCGAGTATTTTAACGCCAGCGGCGGTTATTCGATCACCGAAGTCAACGACACGGTCGATCGCTACGCCTTCCGTCATTTTCTGCGGGAGCTCAGGACGGACCACCAGGTCGACCTCGGCCTGCCGCAGCCGGTCGACGGCAGCCAGCTCCACGCGATCTTTTCCCAGCTCCGCGTGCCGCCCATCGTCGACGGGGTGAAACACATCGACGTCAGCGGCGTGCTGCCGACCATCGAATACATCATGTCCAACGGCGGCTTCCGCGACACCTGGGTGATCGGCAACGATCGCGGCGGCGGCCTGCGCGGCACCACGACCGACGACATAGTCCTCGGCGGCGACGGCAACGACGTCATCCTCGGCCGCAGCGGCGACGACTACGTCAACGCGGGCGCGGGCGACGACCGCGTCGGCGGCGGCATGGGCGACGATCAGCTCTACGGCGGCGACGGCAACGACGTCATCCACGGCCGGCGCGGCGACGACATCCTGCAGGGCGGCATCGGCAACGACACGCTGATGGGCGCCCAGGGCGCGGACACCTTCCTGTTCGAGGCCGACGACTTCGGCCGCGGTCCGTCGGTCGACGTCATCCGCGACTACCGGCCCGCCCAGGGCGACCAGATCGTCGACACCACCGGCCAGCTCGTCGTCGAACACTTCGGCCAGATACCCGGCTACGGCCGCGCGACGGTGCTGGTGAACGAGCAGACCGACGACCGCGTCGTCGTCTACGGCGCGCGCGTGCACGACGACGACATCCTGACCCAGTACCAGGAGCCGAACCCGGCGACCCAGCCGGCGCACTCCCAGCCGCGCGAGGGCATCTACGTCGGCGGGACCCCGTCCGCGCCGACCGGCGTCGTCAACCTCCGCCTCCAGCGGATCGGCAGCTACCAGGACGGCGACAACTACGTCGAGACGTTCCAGGTCCTCGTCAGGAACAACACCGACAAGACGATCCTCAACACGTCCGACCTCGACATCAAGCTCACCGGCGGGGCCCTCCTCAACGTCGTGCCGGACAGCGTCTTCGGCGGCACCTACCACGGCGGCGAGTTCGACCTCTCCTCCGGCGGCAACCGCGCGCTGGCGGCGACGCAGGAACTCTCCGTCCTGCAGTTCTCGATCTCGAACCGTTCGCCGATCACCGAGGTCGCCATCGACGGCACGAGCACGAACGGCTTCATCCCGGATTATCCCGGCGCCGAGCAGACCTACTACCAGCCCGCCTTCCAGATCGACGTGCGGCTGTCCGGGCAGACCACCACCGGCGGCAACGCCGAGGTCTACATCACCAACATCGGCAACCAGACGCTCGTCGATCTCGACAACATGGAGTTCCGCTTCAAGGACGCCGACATCAAGGTCGTCGACGACCCCTGGGGCGCGGACTACTATAACAGCACCTTCGCGGTGGAGCCGTGGGCGTCGGACAGTCCGCACGGCGCGCTGGACCAGACCGCGACCGTCAAGTTGTTCGGCTTCTCCTACGAGAAGGACGGCGACAGCGACGCGAAGGTCGACGTCAACGACTTCCGCCTGACGAGCGACTTCAACGACCTCATCACCTGAGCCTGGGGCACGCCCAGGCCGCGAAGCCCGGCCGTGATGCCCCGGACGCCGACGTCAGGCGGGCGCGTCGGCGGCGAGGTGACGGGAGCTCGCCCCGTCGCCCATCCGGCGCAGGACCGCGAGCGCGTCCTGCAGCGCGGTCCTGAGCCCCTCCTCGAAGGTCGGGTGGTAGAACGGCATCTCCAGAAGTTCCGGCACCGTCAGTCCCTCGGTCAGGGCGAGCGCCAGGAGGTGGGCCATGTGCTCGGCCCGCGGCGCGAACATCTCCGCGCCCAGCAGCGCGCCGGTCCCCACCTCGACGTAGAGCGACATCCGGCCCGCCGCCTCGCCCATCACCAGCGCGCGCCCCTGGTCGGAGAAGTCGACGCTTCCAACGGCGAACGCCGCGCCGCGGCCGACAAGCTCGCGGTGCGTCTCCCCGACGAGCGCCATTTGCGGCTCGCAGAAGACGATCGCGAGAGGTACGGGGCGCATCGTCGGCACCGGCCGGCCCAGCGCGGCATTGCGACCGGCGGCCATGCCCGACTCCTCCGCGATGTGGAGCAGCGGGGCGTCGTCCATCGCGTCGCCGGCGATGTAGATCGGGCCGTCGCCGCACCGCCCCGTCTCGCGGTCGAAATGCGGCACGCCGTCCTCGTCCAGCGAGAGCGACGTCGCGGCGAGGTTCAGGTCCGACACGTTGGGCGCCCGGCCCACCGCCACCAGCATCCGCTCGAACGTCGCCGAGTAGGTCCGCCCGTCGACCCGATATTCGACGGTCACGCCCTGCATGTTGCCCGAGATGTTGACCAGCTCGTGGTCCGGGACGACCTCCATCGACGCCCCGAGGTGCTCCCGCGCGGCGGCCGAGACGGCCTCGTCCGTCAGCGGGCCGAGGCCCTCCCCCTTGCCGAAGAGGCGCACACGCACGCCGAGCCGCGCCAGCGCCTGCCCCAGCTCCAGACCGATGATCCCGGTCCCGAAGACCGCGACCGAGGCCGGCAGGTCCGGCCAGTCGAAGAGGTCGTCGCTCGTCTGCGGCGCGGAATGAACGAACGCCGGCGGCACGACCGGGGCGGACCCCGTCGCGACGACGATGCGCTTCGCCTCGACGAGGACGGTCCGGTCCTCGCCCGTCACCGTCAGCAGGTGGTCGGCCATGAACCGGGCGGTGCCCTTCAGCCGCATCTCCGCCGGAATGGCGTGGAGGCCCTCCAGCACCGCGTCGACGAAGCGGTCGCGGTAGCGGCGCACCCGCTCCATCACCTTCGCCCCGTCCACCGCGACGTCGCCGCAGGTGATGCCGAAGGCGGACGCCTCGCGCACGTGGGCGGCCGCGTTGGCCGCGGCGATGAGGAGTTTGGAGGGCATGCAGCCGACACGGGCGCAGGTCGTTCCCGACGGCCCCGCGTCGATCAGGACGATGTCGTCGGTGACCTTGCGGGCCTCACGGAAAGCGGCGAGACCGGCGGTTCCCGCGCCGATGATCGCGACGTCCACCGCTCTCTCGTCCATGACCGCCCTCACCTTTCGACCCGATCCTGAGGAGCTAACCGGGTGCGGGGCACGAGCGTTCCCTCGCCGTCCCGCTTCCGGGTTAACGAGGCGTGATCCATGTGCCGCTACCGTGCACTTGAGTTCGGCCGGGCGCACCGCTACCGCATCATGCGGCCGCCCCGGCTCCCCCGGTGCGGCCGCCCATGTGTTGGGCGTGGCGTGAGATGCTCCCGGCGGCTGCCCCGGCCGGAGAGCGCGCAGGTGAGTTCGATGATGAAGCGACTTTCGGTGATCGTGTGTCTGACGCTGGCGCTGGCCGGCTGCGGCCTGATGGGCGGCAAGGAGAAAGCGCCGTCGACGGTGCCGAACGTCCCGCGCGAGCGCAGCGTCGACCCGGGCCGCGCCGCCGAGCTCATCAACGCGCATCGCAAGGCGCACGGCAGGGCGCCGCTGGTGGTCGACCCGGCGCTCAACCGCGTCGCCGCCGACACCGCGCGCGAGCTCGCCCGGCGCGACAAGCTGATGACGTCGATGCACACGCCCGGCGGCCTCGCCAGGCGCCTCGACGAGGCCAACTACCCCGCCGCACGCGCCGCGGAGAACCTCGGCTCGGGCTACCCGACGCTGGTCATGGCGGTGGAGGGCTGGGAGCGGTCGTCCGGCCACAACAAGAACCTGCTCAACCGCGACGTCACCCACATGGGGATCGGCCTCGCCCTCACGGACAAGGGCAAGTACCATTCCTACTGGGTGCTGATCCTCGCCCAGCCGGACTGAGCGAAACGCGGGCCGTCGCCGGCCCGCGGGCCCCTCAGAGCGACTTCAGCGCGTCCTCAAGCCGCACGGTCGCCGAGCCGCGCCGGGCGGGCTTCTGCTGGCCGGGATCCGGCGCCCAGCCGGACAGGAAGGCGAACACGAAGGTCGCCTTCAGCCGCCCCCGCTCGTCCGCGTGGTGGGCACGATAGTACTCCTCCGCCTCGACGAAGAGGCGGCGGGGGGCCGGCGAGCGGCTCGCCAGAACCCCCTTCAGGCCGACGGCGTCGAGGTCGCGCATCAGCGAGGCGAGCGCGCCGTACGTCACCGAGACGCGGACCTCGTCGACCACCGGCAGCGCGAAGCCGGCCCGCGCCAGACCGTCGCCCCACTTGCGCACGTCCGCGAACGGCGCGACCCGCATCGCCGCCCCGCCGGAGAGCGCGGCGTCGGCGTGGAGCAGCGATTCGGTCAGCTCCGTCAGCGTCCCGCTGGAGGCGGCCGCGCCGAGGAACAGCCCATCCGGCTTCAGCGTCCCCCGCATCTCCCCGAGCGCCGTGACCGGGTCGTTGGCGACGTGCAGCTCGTTGATCGAGATGGCGAGGTCGAAGCGGCGCAGGAAGGGCTGGGCGATGTCGGCCACCACGTCCGGCCGCTCGGCCGCGACGGGCGAGACGTGCACCGCCGGCACGCCGAGCTGCGCCCAGACCTGCCGCAGCGCGGCGGTCCCCGGGCCGACGACGAGCGCCCGTTCGAACGTGCGGCTCACCAAGGCGAGGCGGTCGACGATCTCCTCCGCGAGGCGGACGTGGACGACGTCGGCCTCGCCGATGCGGCTGCGGGATCGGATGCGGGTGCGGTCGAACATCATGGCCGACATGTACTGCGCCGCGCGCCCTTTCACTACATCTTTGGGTTGAAGTCTGTTAGCATGTGGCGATGAGCCTGTCCGACCGCCCCTCCCTTTCGGCCCCGCTCGCCCACGCCGCGCGGCTAGGACGGGGTCTCGTCGCGGCGGGAATCGGGCTGGTGGTTCCGCCGCTGTGCCTCTCCTGCCGCCGACCGCTGGTCGACCCGCGTACCCTGTGCGGCCCCTGCGTGCGCGACCTCGAGATCATCACCCCGCCGATCTGCGACATCATGGGAACGCCCCTCGCGTTCGACGCGGGGCCCGGTGCCCGCTCGCCGGAGCTGCGCTGGAACCACCCGCTGTACGACAAGGCCCGCGCCGCGACGGTGTTCGGGCCGATGAGCCAGCGCCTCGTCCATCAGCTCAAGTATCAGGACGTGCCCGGCATGGCCTCGCTGATGGCGCGGCTCATGGCCCCGGCGATCGCCGACCTCACCGCCGGCGCGGACGTCCTGCTGCCGGTCCCGCTGCATCGCCGCCGCCTCCTCGCGCGGCGCTACAATCAGGCGGTCCTCATCGCCGACGCCCTGTCACCGCTGGTGGGGCTGCCGGTGGCGCGGCACGCCGTGCGCCGCGTCCGGTACACGTCCCACCAGGTCGGCCTCGCGCGGGAGCAGCGGGCGGACAACCTCCACGCCGCCTTCAGGATCGTCGACCGCGCCGCCGTCGACGGCAAGGCGGTCGTTCTGGTGGACGACGTCCTCACCTCCGGCGCGACGGCGGACTCGCTCGCCGTCACGCTGAAGGCGGCCGGCGCGCGGGCGGTGCGGGTCGCGGTCTTCGCCAGGGTCGTCGGCGAAGGCAACCGGGAGCCCGCGTGATGCAGTTGCGAGTGCCACTTTGTTGCCTATATCCTTCCGTTCGAGCCCGAAGGGAGTTCGAGTGATGGTCAAAGTGGAAGTTTACACCCGCGATCTTTGCGGGTTCTGTACCCGGGCGAAGCGACTTCTGGAGCAGAAGGGCGTGACGTTCACCGAATACAACGCGTCCGTCGACCCCGGCGCCCGCGAGCGCATGGTCAAGCGGAGCGGGCAGCGCACCTTCCCGCAGGTCTTCATCGGCGACGTCCACATCGGCGGCTGCGACGACCTCTACGCCGCCGAGCGGTCCGGCAGGCTCGATGCGCTGCTGACCGGGGAAGTCGCCCAGTGATCATCCGGCTGAGCCCGGCAGGCGCCGACGCGGCGACTGCGGGTCCGGCGGGCCGGCGTCCCGTTCACGCCGCTTGCATCAGGATTGGCTGCGCACAGTGATCCATTACACACTCCGCTGCGACAAGGGGCACCAGTTCGACGGCTGGTTCGCCTCCTCGGCGGCGTTCGACACGCAGAATGAGCGTGGCCTCCTGACCTGCCCCCAGTGCGACTCGGCGAAGGTGCAGCGCGCCCTGATGGCGCCCGCCGTCGTCGCCGGGCGCGACACCCGGGGCGCCGCCCCCGCGGCCACGGGCGAGGCGCAGGAGCGCGAGGATACCTCGGCCCCCGCGGCCGGCGGCCCGCCGCCCGCACCGGCGGCGCAGCCGGGCGAGATGGCGCTGATGGACGAGCGCGGCCAGAAGCTGCGCGCGCTCATCAAGGCGATGCATGCGGCGGTGAAGGAGTACGGCGTCGACGTCGGCACCAACTTCCCGGAAGAGGCGCGCCGCATCCACTACGGCGAGGCCGAAGCTCGCGGCATCTACGGCCAGGCCGACCTCGAGGAGGCGCGCGCGCTGCTCGAGGAGGGGATCGACATCCTCCCCATCCCCGCCCTCCCCGACGAGCAGAACTGAACCGTCCGGCCGGCGCGCCGCACGCTCGTGCGGCGGCGCCATCGGGGTGCCTTCCGGCCTCCGCCCCGGTCGAGGATCACGTGCGGAGGACTCCGGCGGCAGGGCCGTGCGCGCTTCTGCCGGCGGCCGAGGGGTCAGCGGCGGAGCAGGAACACCGCCTGTTCGCCGAACATGTTCCAGAACCACCACGGCGCGTTGAACGGGATGCGCCGACCCCACGCGTTGAGGGCGATGGAGTGCTCCACCGTCACTCCCATATCGTCGCACAGCTCGACGAAGTCGCGGATGGTGCAGAAGTGGATGTTGTTGGTGCGCCACCATGGCTCCGGCAGGAGCTCGGTGCGCGGCATCCGGCCGAGGGTCAGGAGCTGCAGGCGCATCTTCCAGTAGGCGAAATTGGGGAACGAGACGATGCCCCGCTCGCCGATGCGCAGCATGTTCTCCAGCACGTGCCGCGGGTTGCGCGTCGCCTGAAGGGTCTGGGACAGGATCACGTAGTCGAACGACTTGTCCGGATAGCCGTCGAGGTCGACGTCGGCGTTGCCCTGGATCACCGACAGGCCCTTGGCGACCGCGTCGTTCACCCCCTTCTGGGACAGCTCGATCCCGGAGGCGCGCACCTCGAGCGACCGGCGCAGCAGGGCCATCAGCGTGCCGTCGCCGCAACCGACGTCCAGGATGCGGGTACCGGGCTCCACCAGATCACGGATGATCCGGAAATCGACGCGCTGCTCCGCAGCGGGAATGACATCGCTCATGGGGTTCACGCCGAAGGCGCCGGGACGGCGATGCCGCGAGCCCGCGCGGCGCCGGTCAGGAAGCCGCGCACGACGCGGTGGAACTCCGGCTCCATCAGCAGGAAGGCGTCGTGCCCGCGGTCGGTCTCGATCTCGACGAACGAAACCTCGGCGCCCGCCGCGTTCAGCGCGTGGACGATCCGGTGGCTCTCCGAGGTCGGGAACAGCCAGTCGGACGTGAACGAGACGACGCACCAGCGGCACGGCGAACTGCGGAAGGCGTTGGGCAGGACGCCGTCATGGTCGGCGGCGAGATCGAAATAGTCCATCGCGCGGGTCAGGTAGAGGTAGGAGTTGGCGTCGAAGCGGTCGACGAAGGTCGACCCCTGGTGGCGCAGGTAGGACTCGATCTGAAAGTCCGCGTCGAACCCGTAGGACAGGAACTCGCGGTCCTGAAGCTCGCGCCCGAACTTGCGGTGCAGCGCGGCCT
Organism: Acuticoccus sediminis; assembly: GCF_003258595.1. Lineage (NCBI taxonomy): Bacteria > Pseudomonadati > Pseudomonadota > Alphaproteobacteria > Hyphomicrobiales > Amorphaceae > Acuticoccus > Acuticoccus sediminis. The sequence goes on along the minus strand of NZ_QHHQ01000007.1, from coordinate 76,142 downwards.
CCGAGACGTAGGTGATGTGCGCGGCCATCCGCGCGACGCTGAGCCCCTTGCTGGGCTTCACCCCGTTCTGGATGTAGTTGCCGCCGTACCAGTCCGGGTCGGCCATGATCGCCTGTCGGCCCACCTCGTTGAACGCGATGTTCTGCGGCGAGTGGCGCACGCCGGTCGCGATCGGCACGGCCGCGAAGACGCGCTCCGGATAGCTGACGCCCCATTCCAGCACCTGCATGCCGCCCATGGAGCCGCCGACGACGGCGAACAGCGTCTCGATGCCCAGCTCCTCGACGAGGCGGGCCTGCGCCCGGACCATGTCGCTGATCGTCAGCACCGGCATGTCGAGCGCGTAGGGACGCGTCGCGCCCGGCATGACCGAGGCGGGGCCGGTGCTGCCGGAGCAGCCGCCGATCACGTTGGCGCAGATGACGAAGAAGCGGTCCGTGTCGACCGGTCGGCCGGGGCCGACCATCGCGTCCCACCAGCCGGGCCGCCCGGTGACCGGATGGCGGTTGGCGGCGTGCTGGTCGCCCGTCAGGGCATGACAGATCAGAACGGCGTTCGTACGGTCAGCATTGAGCTCACCGTATGTCTGATATGCAATTTGCCACGGGCTCAGCGACACGCCGGCATCCAGCGGCAGCGGCTCGTCGAACCGGGCGACGGGGCTGGAGGGTTCGTCGACCTCGGCTCTGCGGCGCTGCTCACGGATATCGATGGCGTCGCCGGCGTCCGCGCCGTCGTCGGCCACGAAATCGGAAGGCATAGTATAAGGTCCTCACTGCGCTTCGATCGGCGCATCGGTAAGGTGCGCAACGCTAGGCGCCGGGCGCTGTTACGGTCAACGTTTTCTTTGCGTCAATCGCCCTGTCGGTCTATCCAGCCCGTTCTGTCAACTTTGTGAAGCCCCCATGGTGTCGCCGGTCCCGTCCCCCTCGCCTGACGATCTGTTCGCCCTACGCGAGCGGCTGGACGTCGTCGATCGCGATCTCCACCGCCTGCTGCGCGAGCGGTTCGCGATCGCCGAGACCATCGGCATGACCAAGGGGCCGGACGAACCCATCATCCGGCCGGACCGCGAGGTCGAGGTCGTCGCCAACCGGCTGCGGCTGCACGAGGGGGCGATGCCCCGGGACACGCTGGTCCACATCTGGCGCGTCCTGATCGGCGGCGCCTGCGCGGTGCAGCGCCCCTACACGATCCACGTCAGCGGCACGCTGGAGGCGGCGCGCTACCTCTACGGCCCCGTCACCATCGTCCGATGGCCCACCGCGTCCGAAGCGCTCGGCGCGCTGGCCGACGGGTCCGGCGACGTCGCGGTGCTTTCGGACGCGGAACGATGGTGGGACGAACCCGTCTCCGCCCACGCCTTTGCCCGTTTCGAACTGACGGACGGCACGCGCATCACCCTCCTCGGCGGCTCCGGCGTCGGCACCAGCAACGGCCCCAGGGCCCTCGCCGTGCGGAACGACCGCCTTCACGAATGCGACGTCGCCGACCTGTCCGACGAGGACGACATCCTCGGCCGGTTTGCCCCCTCCCCCTTCACGATCCCGGTGGCCCAATGAGTGCTCCGCTTACGATGCGTCCCGTCGCCCGCGAATCCATCATGCGCATCGCCCCCTATGTCCCCGGCCGCTCGACCGCGGGGGCGAACCGCAAGGAGTACAAGCTCTCCTCCAACGAGAACCCGCTCGGCCCGAGCCCTGCGGCGCGCCAGGCGTTCATCGACGCCGCCAGCTCGCTGGAGAAATACCCCGACGGCGGCGCCACCGCGCTGCGCGACGCGGTCGCCTCGACCTACGGCCTGAAGCCCGACCGGATCATCTGCGGCAACGGCTCGGACGAGATCCTGTCGATGATCGCGCACGCCTACCTGGAAGAGGGTGACGAGGCGATCTTCACCGAGCACGCCTTCCTCATGTACCGCATCGTGACGCTCGCGGCCGGCGGCACCCCCGTCGTCGTCGACGAGCCGGACATGCAGGTCGACGTCGACAGGATCCTCGAGGCGGTGACGGAGCGGACCAAGGTCGTCTTCCTCGCCAACCCGAACAACCCGACCGGCTCCTACACCCCGGCCTCCGAGGTGAAGCGCCTGCGCGAGGGGCTGCCGGGCAACGTCCTCCTGGTGATCGACGCGGCCTACGCCGAGTACGTGCGCAAGAACGACTACGAGTCCGGCATCGAGCTCGTCGCGACGCGCGAAGACACGATCATGACGCGCACTTTCTCCAAGATCCACGCGCTGGCGGGGCTGCGCCTCGGCTGGGCGTATGCGCCGGCCAACGTGATCGACGCGCTGCATCGCGTGCGCGGGCCCTTCAACGTCAACGCGCCGGCGATCGCCGCGGGCGTCGCCGCGCTGGCCGACCGCGCCCACATGGAGCGCGCCGTCGAGCACAACAACTACTGGCTGCCGGAAGTGACGCGGCGCGTGCGCGAGCTCGGCTTCGGCGTGCCGGATTCGGTCGGCAACTTCGTCCTGATCGACTTCTCGACCGTGCCCGGCGGGGACGCCGGCGAGGCGGACGACTTCCTTGGCGCCCGCGGCTGCGTCCTGCGCCGCGTCGCGGGTTACGGCCTGCCGCAGATGCTGCGCATGACCATCGGCGACGAGGAGGCGAACGAGGCCGTCATCGCCGCCCTGGCGGAATACCGGGAAGGGCTGGCCGGTGCCTGACAGCGACTCGCCGGACGAGGAAACCGGATTCTTCTTCCATCACGTTGCGATCATCGGCATCGGCCTGATCGGCTCGTCGGTCGCGCTCGCGCTGCGCGTCAACGGGTTCGAGGGGCCGATCTCCATCGCCGACCGCAACGGCGAGGCGCTGCGCGAGGCGACCGAGCTCGGCCTCGGCACCAGCTACCACACCAGCGCCGCGAAGGCGGTGTCGGGCGCGGACATGGTCTTCCTGTGCGTGCCGGTCGGCGCCATGGGCGCGACGGCGCGGGCCATTGCCCCGGCCCTCTCCAAGACCGCCATCGTCACCGACACCGGCTCCGTGAAGGGCTCGGTGGCGCGCGCCGTCTCGGCGGCGATCCCGGACAAGTCGCGCTTCGTGCCGGGCCACCCGATCGCCGGCTCGGAGCAGTCCGGTCCGCGCGCCGGCTGGGCGACGCTGTTCCGGCACCGCTGGTGCATCCTGACCCCGACCGAGCACACCGATCCCGCCGCGACCGACGTCGTCGCCGCGATGTGGCGCGCCATGGGAGCGAACGTCGAGATCATGGACATCGAGCACCACGACCTGGTGCTGTCCATCACCTCGCACCTGCCGCACCTCATCGCCTACAACATCGTTCGCACTGCGTACGACATGGAGACGGTCACGGAGCAGGACGTGATCAAGTTCTCCGCCGGCGGCTTCCGTGACTTCACCCGCATCGCCGCGTCCGATCCGACGATGTGGCGCGATGTCTTCCTCAACAACAAGACGGCGGTGATCGAGACGCTTGGGCGGTTCATGGAAGACCTCGCCATGCTGCAGCGGGCGATCCGCTGGGGCGACGGCGAGCAGCTCTTCGACACCTTCCAGCGCACCCGCAACATCCGCCTGTCGATCATCGAGGCCGGTCAGGAGACCGCCGCGCCCGACTTCGGCCGCCCCCGTTTCGACCCGAGGAATCCGGGGCGCGACGTCGATCAGGACCAGCCGCACGACACGCCGCACGAGGCTCACCACGACCACCCGGTCGACGTGCCGGACGACGACTACGACGAAGAGGCCTTCTGAGGCCGACCGGGCCGCGTTCGTCACGCCTCGCGGTTCAGCCCGCGCGAGGCGCGGCGCCGCTCAGCGGAACCGCAGCGGCAGGGGCGGCAGCGTCGCCACCGGAAGCCACCCGCCGGGCTTGATCCGGCTGTCCTCGATCGTGATCGACATCATCCGGGCCTCGCGGCCGCTCACCATCGTCGTCGGCGCATTGGCGAAGAAATTGGTGAGCAGCCCCGACAGCACCGTCTCGGTCTTCGGGTTGATGAGGTTCACATAGGGCAGGCCCATCTCGTAGCCCGCGACCGCGACGTCGAGCTGGCCGTCGACCAGTCCGTCCGGCCGCAGCTCCAGCGTGCCGGAGAGGCCGACCATCATGTCGCCGCACTCCACCGACGCCGCCTCGATCACGAACGGGAGCCCCTGCCGCGCGAGCGTTCTGATGAGCTGCTCCGGCCGGCCCTTCAGGAGCACCGCCCCGCCGCTGATCCGCCCGCGCACGGAGATGTCCGACGGCTCGAGCCCTTCGCTCGGAACCGCGCCGCGCATCTTCATCGCGAAGTCGAGATCCTCCGGCACTTCGGGATTGCGGCGGACGCTCATGTCGAGTTCGGCGGCCGCGACCTCGGTCGGACCGAGGTCGATGACGACGTCGACGATCTCGGTGATGAGCTGCTTGAAGGACCCGTTGGACAGGTCGATCTGCGCGCTGGCGTGGGCGAGGTCGAACGTCGAGTCGATCTCGGCGCCGTTGGCGAAGTGCATGCGGGCGGGCGAGTCCACCTCGGCGATGAGGTGGGCCGGGTTGTAGACCTGGGCGGCCACGCGGATCCCGCCGAGCGCCAGCTTGCGGCCGTTGGCGCCGATCTTGGTGCCGTCGCCGCACTGGACGATGACGCGGAACGGATAGCCCGTGACCCGGCGCTCGGCGCAGATGAGGATCGCGTCGCGGTCGAGCGCCATCCGTTCGGCTCGGGCGATCTGCCGGTCTACGATCGTCGCCGCAACGAACCAGATGACGGACCACGCTACGATTGCAAAAAGCACTCCGACAAGGAGGAGCTTGAAGCGACGGGTCCCGGATCGAGCGGCCATAATCCTCCCTTATCCGACCGTGCCCGGCACGGCCACCGCGGATTCATCGACAAGTGAACTTGTGGACACTACCACCGTTCAACGCGATATGGGCGGGGCGTTTGAGCGCGGGTCCGGGGGGTGCGAACTGATGTCACTGTTTGTCTTCGGGTACGGCTCGCTGATGTGGCGGCCGGGGTTTGAGTTCGAAGACAAGGCGTTCGCCACCGTCCGGGGCCGACACCGCAGGCTGTGCGTATATTCCTGGGTCCACCGCGGCACGCAGGAGCGTCCAGGCCTCGTCATGGGGCTCGACCGGGGCGGCGCCTGCCGCGGCATCGTGTACCGCGTCGCCGACGAGCGGCGGGACGAGGTGGTCGCCTACCTGCGCGCCCGCGAGCAGGTCACGATGGTCTACCTCGAGGTGAACGTGACCGCGCAGATCGACGACGGGTCGACGGTTAGCGCCCTCACCTACGTGGTGGACCGGAAGCACCCGCAGTATGCCGGCCGCCTCTCGCTCGACGAGACGTACGCGCAGGTGCACGGCGCGGTCGGCCAGTCCGGCCCGAACGACGAGTACGTACTCTCCACCGCGGACCTGCTGACCGAAGCCGGGATCGCCGACCCGCGCCTCCACACCCTCGCCGAGCGGCTGCGCCAGCGCGACGCCGCCTGAGCCGGGTGCGCGCTAGCCCTTCCCCGCCTCGGCCTCGGCCTCGCGCACGAGGCGCTCGGTCTCCTGCTCGATGGCCGCGACCAGCCGTTCCTTCGCCTCGGCGCGTGGCAGGCCCGGCGGGATCGCCGGCAGAAAGGAAACGGTGATCGTGCCGGGGTACTTCGCGTAGCCGCCGCGCGGCCAGAAGACGCCGGAGTTCAGCGCGACCGGCACCATCGGCACCTTCAGCTTGTCGTAGAGGAAGATCGCGCCCGGCTTGTAGTCCGGCGGGGCGTGCAGGGGCTGGCGCGTGCCCTCCGGGAAGATGACGATCTGCATGCCGTCGTCGAGCGCCTTCTGCGCGTCGATCGCGAGCTGCTTGAGCGCGGCGGCGCCGGCGGACCGGTCCACCGGGATCATCCCGTAATGCGCCGCGTACCAGCCGTAGAGCGGGATCTTGAGGAGCTCCTTCTTCAGGATGATCGCGCCCTTGGGCAGCATCGGCACCAGCGCCAACGTCTCGAACGCCGACTGGTGCTTGGAGCCGACCAGCGCCGGCCCCTCCGGAATGTTCTCCGGATTGAGGATGCGGATCTTCTGGCCGACGACGAGGCGCAGGATCCACAGGTCCGTCGACGTCCAGAAGCGCAGCAGCCATCGCGTCGGCTTCGGCGGGAAGAGCAGCGCCGGCGAGCAGACGATGCTCAGCCCGATGAAGACCAGCGTCGCGACGACGGAGTAGATGGCGGTGCGCACGAGCGCGACGGCGCGGCCGAAGCCGGTGCGGCCCGGCATGGTGGCGGCGGAGGAAGGGGCCTTCGTGTCACTCAATGGTACATGCTTTCCAGATGGCGCCGCACCGAGGCGGCCGACGTCACAGCGACGAGGATGACGACGCCCGCCGCGACCACGGCGAGCGCGGCGTAGCCGAAGAGGCCGATGCTGGGGTCGCCGAGGAGGGCGCGCGACTGCGCCGAGCGTGCGCCGCTGCTGATCAGCGACCACAGGTCGAGGAGCCCGAAGAGCACCAGCGCCACGGCGATGCCGAGCCCCGCGCCCCGCACCCCGATGCCCACGAAGCGGCGGCGGAAGGCACGGACGATGAAGCGGTCCTCCGCGCCGAGCGCGTTGAGCACCTCCACCGTGGCGGCATTGGTCGCGATCGCCGAGCGGGTGGCGAAGACGATCGAAATGCAGGTCGCGATCAGCATCAGGGCGAGAGCGCCGATCGCACCGCCGGCCGCCGCCGAGGCCATGCGCGACAGCCGCTCGCTCCACTCGGTGTGGTCGTCGAGGGAGGCGCCGGGGATCTGCGAGATCGACTGCGACAGCGCCGCGTCGATCTCGCCGGTGCGCCGCGCGGTGACGAGGCGCGGGATGGGAAGCGGCGAGAGATCGATGTCGTCGCCGAGCCACGGCTCCAGCAGCGCCTCGGAGTCCGACAGCGGGACGACGACGACGTCGCTCAGCCCGCGCGCGCCGGCGAGAATGGATGCGACCTGGTCGAGCCGGGCGTCGAGCGGGTTGTCGTCGAGGGGCAGCACCGTGACGGTGATCTCGTCGAGCACGTTGGCGCTCCAGGCACCGGCGGCGCGGTCGATGAGCACCGCGCCTCCTACCAGCAGCGCGCACAGGAAGGTCATGATGGCGATGACGACCGTCAGCCCCCGGCCCGCGATGCTGCGCGGCGAGACGATCGGCCCCTCCTCGGTCGGCCGGTCCTCCTCGTCGTCCATCACGTCTATGGGCTTCGGCGTCGGCGCCTCGCGCCGGTTCTTGCGGCCGGAGCCCCGGTCGGACGGGACGTAGGCCGGGGAGTCCTCCGCCGAGTCAGGCGCGTCGTCGTCGGGCTCGCGGCGGGAGCGGACCGGCGGCTCGGCCTCGGCCTCGGCCGGCGGCAGGCGACGGTCGTCGTCGTCAGCGTCGCGGGCCGCGCGCCGGTCGGTGTCGTCCCCGCGCCGCAGCCCGCGCCGGTCGGGCTCGGCATCGCGCATCCGGGACTGGCGCGCGGGCTCCTCGCGGCGCGACGGCGACCGCGCTTCGGGTTCGGGCTCGGAGGCGCGCGAGCGCCGGTCCGTGTCTGCGCCCCGCGGACGCGAACGCGCGTCGGGCACGCGCGACGGCGCCCGCGATGCCGGCTCCGCGTGACGCGTCTGCGGCGGCGCCGGGGCCTCGCGGTCGCGGCCCGTCGTCTGCTGGCGGTCCTCGCCGACCGGCGGCCGGTCGCGGGCGATGGGCTCGGGCGGGCGGCGCGACGACGTCCGCGGGGGCGGTCCGGCGGAACGGTCATCGAACCCCTCGTCGGGCTCGTCGAACTCTTCGTAGTCGTCGTTGGGGAGCGCGGTGCGGCGGGTGCGGACGGGCTGGCGCGCGTCCTCCCGGTCCGCCGATGGCCGGCGGCCCTCGGGGCGGGACTGGCGCGGCGGGTCGGCCGGCTGCCGGGCGTCGCGGCGCTGCGGTGCGTCCCGTCCGGCAGGCGCGTCCGCCTCGGGACGCTCACCGGCGCCGAGGCGCCGCGGCCGCGCCGGCGCCTCGGCGCCGTTCGGCGGGCGGGCCACCACGGGGACCGGCTTCGGCCCTGACGGCGTCGCCCGGTTCCAGCGGAGCGGGTCGGACGCGCGCGGTCCGGCGGAGCGGTCCGGCTCCTCGCCGATCCGCTGCGGGCTGACGCGCTGCGGCCGCTCCTCGGTGCGCGGCTGGCCGCCCACGCGCGGCGCTTCGGGACGGCGCGTGCGGGGGTCGGCCGGGACCTCGCCGCGATCCGGCCGCCCGACAGACGCCCGGGAATCGGATCCACGCGAAGCGGGCGGACGTGCGCCGGCGCCCCCGTCGGGACGCTCCTTGCGGGAGACGGGCGCCTCGGGTCCGCGCGCTGCTGCGCCACGCGGGTCCGGACCGCGTGGCGCAGCCGCCCGCGGATCGCCGCCCCGAGGCGCCGTCGCCCGCGGCTCGGGATCGCGCTGCGCCGGCGCGCGTGGCACGGGCGCGCGGCTGTCCCCCCCGCGGTCGCGGTCGGACGGGGGCCGCCCGGATCCCGTGCGCCGGCGGTCGAACTCTCCGCCCTCCATCAGCCGCACCGTCCGGGACGGACGCGCCGGGTCGTCGCCACCGTCGCGTCCCTCATGGCGAGGTCTCGAGGTGGCCGTCGAACAGGATGAGGCGGCGCGCGTCGATCTGGTCCATCAGGTTGATGTCGTGCGTCGCGATGATGACCGAGGTGCCGAGCCGGTTGAGCTCGAGGAAGAGGCGCAGGAGGCGCTGGGCCATGGGCGGGTCGACGTTGCCGGTCGGCTCGTCCGCCAGCAGCACGTCCGGCTGGGTGATCAGCGCCCTCGCGATGGCGACGCGCTGCTTCTCGCCGCCCGAGAGGACCGGCGGAAAGGCATGCTTGCGGTCGGCGAGGCCGACCCACTTCAGGAGCTCCCCGACATCGTTGCGGTAGCTCGCCGGGTCGCGGCCCTGGATGCGCAGCGGGAGCGCGACGTTGTCGTACGTCGAGAGGTGGTCGAGCAGGCGGAAGTCCTGGAACACGACGCCGATGCGCCGGCGCATCGCGGGGATGTCCTTGTGCGCCAGCGTCGACACGTCCGAGCCGAAGAGGCTCATGAAGCCGCGCGACGGTGTCAGCGACAGGGACAGGAGGCGCATGAGGGTGGTCTTGCCCGCGCCGGAGGGGCCGGTGAGGAACTGGAAGGACCTCGGGGGGATCTGGAACGACAGATCGCGCAGGATTTCCGGACCGTTCCCGTAGCGCAGACCGACATTTTCCAGCGTGATCATGAGCCTCCCCGGGCTCGCCGGCTCCACTGCGCATGTTATGGGCCCGTGGTCGCGCTGGTGCGAGAGCCGAGCGGGCGAAAGGTCCCGTCGCCATCGCAAGGTTACCACAGGCGGACGGCGGCCGCGCGGTTCGCTCGTCTCGTCCACAGTCGCGATATCGGTCCACGGCCCCCGGAAGCAAGGGGTTACGTCACCGCGCCCTGTGGCGGGCGCGGTCGCGCGCCGCCCCGGCCGGAACTCGCGGCTCGAGCCCGGGCGGCCGCGCCCGCGGCCATCCGGCGCCAAGACCTTGCGGTATCCGGGCTTCGACCTGCCGGCCCGCGCCACGCGCCCGGCAGCGGGGTGCCGCCCTGAGGTCACCCTCGCCTGCCGGCGCGCCGTCGGAGGCAAGGGCGGCCGCGTGGCCGGGAGCATCATGCAGGTGGTGCAGGTCGGGTCGTCGGACCAGGATCGCCGCCGCCCCCGGCGGGTTGCCGCGAGACGCTGTCGCCTGCCGCGTACCGCCAAGGCGAGCCGCTCCGGCCGCCCGGGACGGGTCAATGCTCTAGCGGCTGGCCTGCGATAGCAGCCTGCTGAAACCGGTGGCGGGCGCCCGGGACGGCGCTAGCACGCGCAGGGGGCTTTGCCCGCACAGGGGCGTCTCGCCCGGGCGGAGCCTTTCGCCCGGCCCGGCTCGTACGCCGTCGCCATTCACGGACCGCGACGGGCCCAAGCCGGTGTCGCCCGGGACGCCGGCGGCGTGGGAGCGAGCCTGCCGGGAGGCTCGCGGCCGGCGTGCCGGGTCAGGGGAGCAGGCGCTCCAGGTAGTCCCGCTCGAGGCGCGGGAGGGACATGTCGCCGAGGCGCTCGCGGAGCTGCTGCAGGATGCGGCGGGCGGCCTGCATCTCGATCTCCTCCGGGACGCCGACGCGGCTGGTGTCGGCGTAGGTGCCCTCGCGGCGGGAGCGGCCGAGCGGGTCGCGGCCCGGGCCGGGCTGGCCCTGGCCCATCTGGTCGCCATCCTGGCCGCCCTGCTGCTGCTGCGCCTCGGCGAGCTGGCGGGCCATGTCCTGGGCGCCCTCGCGCAGCGCCTGCAGCGCGTCGGACTGCTGCTCCACCGCCTCGCCGGCCTGGTTCTGGCCGAGCGCGTTGCCGGCGTCACCCATGGAGCGCTGGGCGTCGCCCATCCGCTCGCCGGGGCTGAAGCCGCGCTCGGTCAGTCGGTCCATCAGCTCGCTGAGCTGCTGCTGCAGGGCCTGCTGCTCGCGCTGGAGGCGCTCCATCGCGTCGGCGCGCTCCTGCGGGCTCATGCCGTCCTGGTTCTCGCCGCCGGGCTGGCCGGGACCGCCCTGCTGGCCCTGCTGCCCCTGCTGCGGGGCACGGCCGAACTGGTCGCCGCCGAACGGCTGGCCGAACGGGTTGCCGGGCTGGCCGAAGGGGTTGCGCTGCTGGCCGAACCCGTTCTGGCCCTGCCCGCCGGGCTGTCCCTGACCCTGGTTCGGGTTCATGCCGTAGGTCTCGTCCATCAGCTGCTGCTGGCGCTGGATCATGCGGCCGAGCTCGTCGAGGGTCTGGCCCTCCTCGCCCATCTGGCCCTGCTGACCCTGGCCTTGTCCCTGACCCTGCCCCTGGCCGCGCGCCATCTGCATGTTCTGCATCATCTGCTGCATCTCGGCGAGGAGCGCCTCGGCCTCGGCGTGGCGGCCCTGGCGCGCCAGCTCCTCGATGCGCTTCAGCATGTCGTCGAGGTCGCGCTGGGTGATCATCTGCGCGTTCGGGTCCATCTGACCCTGCTGTGGCTGGTTCTCCATGTTCTCGGCGAGGGCGCGCATGTACTCCTGCATCGCCTGGCGCAGCTCCTCGGTCAGGCGGGCGATCTCCTCCTCGGGGGCACCGTCCTCGAGGGCGCGGCGCAGCCGCTCCTGCGCGGCCTTCAGCGCACGCTCGGCGTCCGACAGGCCGTCATCCTCTAGCAGGATGGCGAGATCCCACAGGCGGCCGAGCATCTCGCGCAGCTCGTCGTCGGTGCGCGCGTTGACGAGCTCGGCATAGGCGACCTTCGTCGCCAGGAAGTGACCCGCGCTGTCCAGCGCGCCGGGGTCGAGCAGGATCATGTCCATCGCGTCGATCACGCGCGGCGCGGCGTTTGCGTCCATCGCGAGAAGGGCCCGCTGCTCGATCACCGCGCGGGCGACCGGGTTGGTGAACGGGCGGGCCGGGAGGCGGAAGATCTCCTGCCCGCTGACGCCGGACTGGCCGAGGCCGTCGGTCGCCTTGAGGGTGATCGCGACCTCCTGGCCGGCGTAGGGGTGCGCGGTCAGGTCGTGCACCGTGCGGGCGGCGCCGCGCATGCCCGCGCCACCCGGAAGGGTGAGCGGGAACGTCGGATCCTCGACCAGCGGGCGGCGGTTGCCGGGTGCCTCGACCGGGGTCACGGCCGCTTCGGCGGACGCGATGCCGTAGTCGTCGTCGAGCTGGTAGCGCAGCTCGAAGGTGTCGCGCTGGGAATTGGTCGGCGCCTCGGTGAACTGGACGCTGGGCGCGGCGTCGGGCTGGGCGGTGAAACGCCAGGAATCCACCGCCTTGCCGTCCTGGCGCACGTCGACGGTCATCGCCGAATCGATCTCGACGGTGCCCTGCATCGCGTTGACGGCCTTGGCGTCGGCCCCTTCGAGGGCGGACATGTCGCGCTGGCCGGTGTCCTTCGAACCGGAGACGTGGAGCGTCGCGCCCTCGATCCCCTGGGTGCGGACGGTCAGCACCGAGCCGATGGGCACGCGGATGCCCTCGCCCGTGTCGACCCGGGTGGCCGACGACAGGAACAGCGGCGAGCGGCCGGTGTAGGACGGCGGGGTCACCCACGCGTCGAGGCGGAACTGGGGACCGGTGGCGACCTCCGCCGGCTCGGTGAAGTCGAACGGGGTGATGAGCCGCTCGGCGAGCGCGCCCGCCCCCACGACGACGCCGATGAACGCGACGATACCGACGGCCGCGCGGACCGCGTAGGGGTCGTGCGGCGCGAGGTCGGCGCGCGGGAGGGGAACGCGGAGGCTGGCGAGGCGCGCCTCGGCCCGCTTGCGGTGCGCCTGCCAGACGCGCTGCGCGAAGGCGTCGCCCCCCGGGGCGAGCTCGTCCTCGTACGCGTTGAGGGGCTGGTGCTCGAGGTGGGCGTCGGTTTCCAGGCGCCGCATCGCCTCGTTGCGGCCGGGCATGGTCACGGCCACGAGGCGCCAGCCGGCGAGCACGAACAGGACCGCGAACACCGCGAGGGCGATGATCTTCGCCGTCGGCGAGAGGCCGACCCACAGCCCCATCCACGCCGAGGCGACGAACAGGATGACCACGCCGACCATCGGCGCGAGGGCCGGCCAGAGCCGCTCCCAGGCGATTGCCGCCCTGGCGGACAGGATCAGGCGCGACAATCGCGTGTTCAGCGGTGAGGCCATAGTGCACGTCCCCTTGATACGCATGGTTGGCGCGAGCCGGTGGCGAGCTTAGCTGCGAGAATGCATGCGGCAAGCCATGTGGGGGTTAAACACGTCACGAAAGCGTGCTTCAGACTGTGGCGGAACGTCCCGCCACAAGCCCCGCGCAATTTTCAGAATGCTGCAAGTTTCTTTTCGCGCGGTCGTCGAAACCGTCGCGGCGGACCACCGGATCCACCCCTTCGGCCGTATCAGCGATACCATCGCCGCACCGGCCGGCGCAACGCCGCCGCCCCGCGCTGCGGCATCAACTCCGCGTACACCGCGCGGCGGGCAGATGGCGGCCCGTTGCCGGTCAGGCGGTTGGGTGATGCCCCACGTCCCGCAAGCGGCGGTCAGGCGTCCCCCGTGCCGAGTCCTTCGGTGGCGAGCGCTGCCGCCTCGCCGATCCAGTCCGGCACGCTGTCCCGGGCGATCTGCTCGGCCGGGGTCATCGGCTGGCGCACCACGGCGTAGCGGTCGCCGGAGACGAGCACCTCCGGCACCAGCGTGCGCGTATTATATGTGGACGACTGAACCGCCCCGTAGGCGCCGGCGCTCATGATGGCGAGGAGGTCGCCCCGCTCGACCGGCGGCATTTCCCGCCCGAGCGCCAGATAGTCGCCCGTCTCGCAGACCGGCCCGACGACGTCGACGACCTTGCGCGCGCCTTCGCGCGGCGCGACCGGGACGATCTCGTGGTGCGCGTCGTAGAGGGTCGGGCGGATGAGGTCGTTCATCGCCGCGTCGGCGATCACGAAGGACTTCGCCTCGCCGGTCTTGGTATGGATCACGCGGGTCAGCAGGATGCCGGCGTTGGCGGCGATCATGCGGCCCGGCTCCAGGACGACGCGGCAGCCGAAGCGGTTGGCGTGACGCGCCACCAGCGCGGCGTAGTCGACCGGCAGCGGCGGGTCGGGAACCGCGGGGTCGTACGGCACGCCGAGGCCGCCGCCGACGTCGATGTGCTCGATCCGGTGGCCGTCGCTGCGGAGCGTGTCGAGGAGGTCGCCGAGGACCGTGAAGGCCGCGTCGAACGGCTCCAGCGCGGTGATCTGCGAGCCGATGTGCATGTCGACGCCGCACACCCGGATCCCCGGCAGCGAGGCCGCCTCGGCGTAGATCTCGCGGGCGCGCGAGGCGGGGATGCCGAACTTCGTCTCCGAGGCGCCTGTCGCGATCTTGGCGTGGGTCTTGGCGTCGACGTCCGGGTTGACGCGCAGCGACACCGGGGCGGTGACGCCCTTCTCGGTGGCGATCGCGGAGAGGCGGAAGAGCTCGCTCTCGGACTCGGCGTTGAAGCACATGATGCGTGCGTCGAGCGCCGCCGCGATCTCGGCGTCCGTCTTGCCGACGCCGGAGAAGACGATGCGCTCGCCCGGGACGCCCGCTGCCAGGGCCCGTTGCAGCTCGCCGCCCGAGACGACGTCCATCCCCGCGCCGAGGCGCGCCAGCAGCGACAGGATCGCCTGGTTGGAGTTCGCCTTCATGGCGAAGCAGACGAGCGTCGGCACGCCCGCCTTGGCGAGCGCGTCGGCGAACACGCGGTAGTGGCGGGTGAACGTCGCGGACGAATAGACGTAGCACGGCGTCCCGACGGCCTCGGCGATCGCCGTCAGCGACACCTCTTCGGCGTGGAGCGTTCCGTCACGGTCGGCAAAATGGTGCATTACTGCAGGATCGGATCGAGGATGAACTTACGGTCGGGCACCCGCTGGCTGCCCGGATCGTGCGGGAAGCGCTCCACGCGCGGCAGGTTCTCGGCCGACTCGGGGATCGACGGCGCGGCGCGGCGGCCGCAGGCGCCGAGCGCCACGGCGAGAGCGAGGGCGAGGGCGATGAGGAGCGCAGGCTTCACGAGTTGTCCCCCCAGAGCGCGGCGCGCCAGCGGGCCGCCTCCTCGCGGACGCGCGAGGGCGCGGTACCGCCGAGCGAGGTGCGGCTTGCGACCGACTTGTCGACCGACAGCACCTCGAGCGCCGCCGGGGTGATGCGAGGATCCACGAAGGCGAGTTCCTCGGCGGTGAGGTCGGAGAGCTCCTTGCCGGCCTTGTCGGCGGCGAGGACGCAGGCGCCGGTGATGTGGTGCGCGTCGCGGAACGGCAGCCCAACCTCCCGCACCAGCCAGTCGGCGAGGTCGGTCGCGGTGGTGTGCCCCTTGATGGCGAGCTTGCGCATCGCCTCGGTGTTCGGCGTCAGGTCGCGGACCATGCCGGCGGAGGCACGGGCGCAGAGGGAGAGAGCCGGCAGCGCGTCGAACAGCGGCGGCTTATCCTCCTGCATGTCCTTCGAGTAGGTGAGCGGCACGCCCTTCATGACGATGAGGAGCGTGTTGAGCGCCCCGACGATGCGGCCGACCTTGGCGCGCACCAGTTCGGCCGCGTCCGGGTTCTTCTTCTGCGGCATGATGGACGACCCGGTGGTGTAGGCGTCCGACAGGCGGATGAAGGAGAACGGCGACGAGCACCAGATGACGATCTCCTCGGCGAAGCGCGACAGGTTCACCGCGCAGATCGAGGCCGCCGCCAGCGCCTCCAGCGCGAAGTCGCGCGCGGAGACCGCGTCGAGGGAGTTGCGCGCCGGACCATCGAAGCCGAGCGCCTTCGCGGTCATCTCGCGGTCGATCGGGAAGGCGGTGCCGGCGAGCGCCGCGGCGCCGAGGGGCGAGGTGTTCATGCGGCGCCGCGCGTCGGCGATCCGGCCGCGGTCGCGCGCCAGCATCTCGACGTAGGCCATCATGTGGTGGCCGAACGTGATCGGCTGGGCGGACTGAAGGTGCGTGAAGCCCGGCATCACGGTGTCCGCGAACTCCTCGGCGCGCTCCACGAAGGCGCGCTGCAGGTCGAGGAGCTCCTCGTCGAGGGCGTCGAGCGCCTCGCGGACCCAGAGCTTGAAGTCGGTCGCGACCTGGTCGTTGCGCGAGCGGGCCGTGTGGAGCCGGCCGGCGGCATCGCCGACGATGTCCTTGAGGCGTGACTCGATGTTCATGTGGATGTCTTCGAGGGCGCGGCTGAACGGGAACGTCCCCGCCGCGATCTCGCCGGCGATCTGATTAAGGCCCTTGGTGATCGCCGCAGCGTCCTCGTGCGACACGATGCCGGTCTCGGCGAGCATGGCCACATGTGCCAGAGAACCGGCGATGTCCTGGGTCGCCAGCGCCTTGTCGACATCGATCGAGGCGTTGATCTCTTCCATGATGGCGCCGGGTCCCGCCTCGAAGCGTCCACCCCAGAGGGCATTGCCAAGGGGGGTCACGGGGCGGTTCATGGGAGCCTCCAGGTCGGTTGCCCGGTCAGGGGCCGAAACGAAAGGACAAGGGCGTGTCGCGGCATCGATGGCTTTCTTATGGCGGGGCCGCGCTCGGCGCGTTGGCGATCTTTGCGGGTACGGTCATCTACACCGCCCGTCCGACCCTCTTTAGTGACCTCGTTCGCGGGCCGCAATGCCAGGCGGCGAGCGCCATCGCCGAGGCGGTGAAGCCCTTCGCCCGGGGCCAGGTGGCCGCATTCCAGCCCGTGACACCGTCCGACGTCAACGCCCTTCCCTTCGACGGCACCGGCGAGGACGCCCGCACCATCGAGGCGCTCAACGGGCGCGTCACCCTTCTCAACCTCTGGGCCACGTGGTGCGCGCCCTGCCGGGCGGAGATGCCGTCCCTCGCCGCCCTCAACGCCGAGAAGGAGAGCGACGACTTCGTGGTGATCGCGACGTCCATCGACGACCGCGACCAGAACCACCCGGAGAACTTCCTCGCCGAGACCGGAGCCGAGGCGCTCGACTACTACCGCGAGCCGAGCCTGACGCTGTTCAATTCGCTGCGCTCGGCCGGGCTCGCCCAGGGGATGCCGACGACGCTGCTGCTGGGCCCCGACGGCTGCGTCGCCGGCGTCCTCTCCGGCGCCGCGCCGTGGGACGGCCCGGACGCGAAGAAGCTGGTCGACGCGGCCGTCTCCGCCCTCTGAGGCGCCCGCCGGCGCCGCGTCGCGGTCAGCCCCGCAAGACGCCGGCGAGCCACCAGACCCCTGCCGCCGAGACGGCGAGCCACGCCGCGACGACCAGCGCCGCGCCGAACCGCCCGGACGGCAGGGCGTCGCTCTCGCTCGCCATGCGGCGAAACTCGGCCATCAGCGGCGCCGGGATGAGCCTGACGGTGAGGAGGATGCCGAGCGGGACGATGACGAGGTCGTCGAGGTAACCGAGCACCGGGATCGCGTCCGGGATCAGATCGATCGGGCTCACCGCGTAGGCGACCACCGCGAGCGCGAGCGCCTTCGCGTACCACGGCGTGCGGCGGTCCCGCGCCGCGATGGCGAGCGCCCGCACCTCCGCCTTCAGCCCCCTCGCCCACCGCTTCGCCGCGTCGATCATTGCCCCGTCCTGCCGGGCCGCCCGCACCGCGCCCGGCGCGACGGCGTGCGCCGGCGGAACCGGGCGCGCCACACACGTGCCACGGGGTGGCTATCACGAGGTCGTGATGCGGCGAGCGTGTATTTGAGTTGAATGCGCCCAATAAGCCCCAAGCAACGCCTCATTTATGGTTAACAGTAGCAAACTTGCGATGCAACGGCGCAACAAGATGCCGGGAATGTGTAAGTGTTCGACTTCTTTTGGATTGAATCACCTCAATCCATCACCGACCTTTTGAGAAATCATTCTGTTGATATTTCGGAGCTGTCCCATGCGTCAGTGGTTTTCCAGACTGTGCGCCATCGCCCTTCTCGCCGGCGGCATGATCGCCGCCACAACATCGGCCCAGGCGGCGGGCGTCACAGCCACGGTCGATCTCAGCGCGCAGCGCATGTACGTCTCCGTCGGCCGAACTCACGCCTACACGTGGAAGATCTCGTCGGGCCGCAAAGGCTACAGGACCCCCACAGGCACCTATCGGCCGACGCGGATGTACCGCAAATACTACTCGCAGAAGTACGACAACGCGCCGATGCCGAACTCGGTCTTCTTCCGGGGCGGCTACGCGATCCACGGCACGGGGTACGTGAAGAACCTCGGCCGCCCGGCCTCGCACGGCTGCATCCGCCTGCACCCGACCGCGGCCCGCGCGTTCTACGACCTCGTCCAGCAGCACGGCCGCGGCAACACCAGCATCCGCATCCGCTACTGACGGACTACACCGCCCCCTCGGTGGGAATGTTGACGACCTCGCCGCAGTGCTTGCAGTGCACCGCGTCGAGGTCATGCTTGGCCAGCCCGCACCGGGGACACTCGTAGGTCACCTTCGCGGGCCGGAAGATCGCCTGAACCAGCCGCAGGAACAGGCCGACGCCGACGACCATGATCACGATCGTCAGCGCCCGCCCGGTGGTATCGGTGACGGTGATATCGCCGAACCCGGTCGTCGTCAGCGTTGCGACGGTATAGTAGAGCGCATCCACGAACGTGTTGATCTCGTCGTTCACCGGCCGCTCGATCACGAACACCAGCGACGTCGTGATGAACACGAAGACGACGAGATTGAGCGCCGCCTCGATCACCTCCTCGCGCCGCCGGAACCACGGCGAGTCGCGCCTCAGGTCGACGACCAGGCGGTAGGAGCGCAGGACCCGCAGCATCCTGAGGACGCGCGCCAGCGCCAGGTCCTGCGCGAAGAACACCGACCCGAACAGCGAGACGATGACCACGAGGTCGACGTAGAACATCGCGCTGCGCAGCTGCAGCAGCGAGCGGCGCATCGCCACCGTGCGCGCCAAAAGGTCGATCGACAGCAGAATGCCGATCACCACGTCGATGACCTGGAAGGCGGCCGCGGTGCCGGTGATCGTCGTCACCACGAAATACGTGATTGTGATGACGTCGAAGATGAGCAGCCCGAACCGGAAGCGGCGCGACATCGGAGAAAAGCCGAAGTAGAGCTCGCGCAAAGTCTGCAGAAACCGCGACCACCGCGACGATGTTTCCTCCGGCAAGCCCTCCGCCAACCCACGCCCCATACCGCTCCGCTCCCGCTTTCAGTCACTACGCGTTGAACACATGCCGCGTTCCACCGCCCTGTGAAAGGCGATAAAAAGGCGCCAATCGGGGAGGGTACGATGGACCACACCACCACCGGCGCCACGCGCCGCCCGGGCACCCGTGAGCGGCTCGCCATGAAGGCCGCCACATACGCCCGCCACGCCGCCGGGTTCACCCGCAGCACCGCCGGCCTCGCCGCAAAGGTCGCCGCCGTCGCGCTCGTCGCCGGCCTCGCCGGCACCGGCACCGCGTTCGCCGACCGGACGCTGGAGCGCCTCTCCGACTTCGACCTCCCCGGCGCCGACTACCGCACCCTGCGCTCCGTCCCGCTGGAGCAGTGCGAGGACGCCTGCCTCGGCGACAGCGGCTGCGCCGCCTTCACCTACAACGAACGTGCCCGCTGGTGCTTCCTGAAGTCCACCGTCGGCGAACGCGTCTCCTACCCGGGCGCGACCTCCGGCATCGTGCGCGAGACCGCCGATCCCGGCCAGACGCTGCCGCTGCCCGACATCGCGTACCTCCCCGCCTCGCTGGAGGCCGACGCCGGGCGCCTCGAGGCCCAGCTCGCCGCCGTCCGGCGCACCCGCAGCAAGGTCGGCCTCATCACGCCGGCCCTCGCCGAAACCGCGTCCCGGCAGCGCGCGGACGACTACCTCGCCCTCGCCGAGTCGCTCCGGAACGCCAACTTCGAGGACTATTTCGACCGGCAGGAGGCGACCCGCATCGCCGGCGCCGCCGCGTATCTCGGCCTCAAGAGCGCGATCTCCCCGCCGCAGCAGGGCCGCGCCCTCGCCCTCATCTCGCGCGTGATGGAGGACCAGGGCCTCTTCCGCCCGGCCATCGAGGCCTCGGCGGCGAGCCTTTCGCTCTACCTCAACGCCACCGAACGCGACCGCCTCGCCGAGCTCCGCTCGCAGCACGGCTTCCGCGTCCTCGACTACAACGTCGATTCCGACACGACCGCGCCGCGCCTGTGCATCCAGTTCTCCGAGGCGCTGTCGGGCGAGGCGACGGACCTGCAGCGCTTCGTCACCGTCGACGGTATCGCCGACCCGACGATCTCGGTCGAGGCGAGCCAGCTCTGCGTCGAGGGGCTGGAGCACGGCGGGCGGTATATCGTGACGGTGCGCGAGGGCCTGCCCTCGACCGTCAGCGAGACGCTCGCCAAGCCGGCCGAGTTCCGTGCCTATGTGCGTGACCGCTCGCCGCTCGCCCGCTTCGAGACCAACCGCTTCGTGCTTCCCGCCGCCGCGCAAGGCGTCCCCGTCACCTCGGTCAACTCCGAGGAGCTCGAACTGAAGCTCTACCGCGTCAACGACCGCAACATCGCCGACGTCGTGCGCCGCGACGACTTCAAGCGCGCCCTCTACCCCTATGAGGCCGACGACATCACGGAGGAGAGCGGCTCGCTGGTCTGGGAGGGCACCCTCTCGGTCGAGAACACGCGCAACGAGGACGTGCGCACGCTCATCCCGCTCGACAACATCATCCGCCGGACCGAGCCGGGCGTCTACGTGATGACCGCCGTCCCGGTGGAACTCGCCGACCGCTCCAACCCGATGGCAACGCAGTGGTTCGTGGTCTCCGACCTCGGCCTCTCGACCTTCTCCTCCGGCGGCACGGTGGACGTCTTCGTCCGCTCGCTGCTCTCGGCCGATGCGCTGGACGGCGTCGAGGTGACGCTGCTCGCGCGCAACGACGAGGTGCTGGCGACCGCCACCACCGACGCGGACGGCCACGCCCGCCTGGTGTCGTCCGCGCCGACGGACGGCGGCCAGGCGCCGGTCCTCGTCACCGCCCATGCGGGCGAGGACTACGCCTTCCTGCCGCTGAAGGGCAGCGCCTTCGAGCTGACGGACCGCGGCGTTTCCGGCCGCGCCGCTCCCGGCCCGGTCGACGCCTTCCTCGCCACCGAGCGCGGCGTCTACCGTGGCGGCGAGACGGTGCACCTCACCGCCCTCGTGCGCGACGACAGCGCCCGCGCCCTGCCGCTGCCGGTGACCGTCCGCCTGACGCGGCCCGATGGCGTCGTCTCGCGGACCCTCACCGCGCGGGCCGACAGCGCCGGCGGCCTCGCTCTCGACATGCCGCTGACGAGCAACGCCGCCACCGGCACCTGGACCGTCGCCGCCTACATCGACCCGAAGGGCAACGCCGTCGGCCAGACCACCTTCCTGGTCGAGGACTACGTGCCCCAGCGCATCGAGGTGAACGTCACCTCCGCGCTCGAGGAGGTGACCGCCGGCGGGGTGATCGACGCCACCGTCAAGGCCGAGTTCCTCTACGGTGCCCCCGCCGCCGACCTCATCATGGAAGGCTCGCTCACGGTGCGTCAGGCCGCCGGCCTCGAAGGCTTCGACGGCTACCGGTTCGGCCTCGTCCAGGAGCCCTTCACCCCGACCCGCACGCCCCTTTTCGACCTGCCGCGCACCGGGAGCGGCGGCCTCGCGCAGCTCGCCGTGAAGGTCCCCGAGCTGGAGGACGTCTCCGCCGCACTCGAGGCACGCCTCGTCATCTCCGTGCGCGAGCCAGGCGGTCGGCAGGTGTCCGACGCGCTGACGCTGCCGCTCGCGACCGACCGTCCCCTCATCGGCATCCGCCCGAAGTTCAGCGACGGCCGCGTCGGCGAGGGCACCCGCGCCGGGTTCGACGTCATCGCCCTCTCCTCGGCGCACGAGCGCATCCCCGCCGGCGCAGAGTGGACGCTGACCCGCATCAGCCGCGACTACCAGTGGTACCGCCGGGGCGGGTCCTGGTTCTACGACAGCGTCGACCGGCTCGAAGAGGTCGCGCGTGGCACCGTGGACATCGAGGCCGGCAACCCCGCCGCGATCTCGGTGCCCGTCGAATGGGGCCGCTACCGGCTCGAGGTCGTCGACCAGTCGGACGAGCGCATCGCCTCTTCCGTTGCCTTCGACGGCGGCTGGGTCAGCGAGGAGGGCGCGGCCGACACGCCGGATATCCTGGAGGTGCACCTCGACAAGGAGAGCTACAGCCCCGGCGAGACGGCGACCCTCAGGATCGTCCCGCGCTACGCCGGCAAGGCCCTCGTCACGGTGCTGTCGGGCGGCGTGCGGCACCACCGGCTCGTCGACGTGCCGGCCACCGGCGCCGACGTCCCGCTCACGGTCGAGGACGGATGGGCGCCGGGCGCCTACGTCGCCGCGACGCTGTTCCGCCCGGTGGAGATCGCCGCCGGCAGCCAGCCGCTGCCGCAACGCTCCATCGGCATCGCCCACATGTCCGTCGGCACCGCCGAGCGGCGGCTCGACGTCGCCATCGATGCGCCGGACATGACCGGGCCGCGCCAGACGCTGGACGTGCCGGTCACCGTCGGCAACCTCGACCCGGGCGAGACGGCCTACCTCACGCTGGCCGCCGTCGACGTCGGCATCCTCAACATCACCGGCTACGAGGCGCCGGACGCGGCCGAGCACTACCTCGGCCAGCGTCGCCTCGCGGTGGAGCTGCGCGACCTCTACGGCGACCTCATCGACGCCTCGGGCGCGCTGCGCGGGCGCATCCGCTCCGGCGGCGACGGGCCCGGCTCGGGCACCGAGGCGCTGCCGCTGTCGGAGGAGCCCGTCGCCCTCTTCACCGGCGTCCTCACCGCGGGGCCGGACGGCAAGGCCATGGCCTCGCTCGACATTCCGTCCTTCAACGGCACGCTCCGGCTGATGGCGATCGTCTGGACCGACGACAAGGTCGGCAACGCCGACAGGGACATGGTCGTGCGCGACCCGGTGGTGGTCGCGGGCACGCTGCCGCGCTTCCTCGCCCCCGGCGACGCGACGCGCATGCGCATCGACCTGCACAACGTCGCCCACGCGGCGGGCGAATACCGCCTCGCCGTCGCCGCCGGCGGCCCGGTGGCGCTCGACCGGGAGGCCGAGACCTTCACCCTCGACCAGGACGAGCGCACCTCCTTCGAGATCCCGCTGTCGGCGACCGGCGTCGGCGAGGCGACCATCATCGCCCGCCTCGACGGCCCGGACGGGCTCTCCATCGCGAAGGACTACACGCTCGTCGTGCGGCCCGCGGCGGCCGAGGTCCGCGAGCGCCGCGTCTCCGTCCTCAATCCGGGCGAGAGCCTCACCCTGTCCGACACCATCCTGCGCCCCTACGACAGCGACGCGGAGGTGACGCTGTCCGTCGGCGAGGGCGACCTCGACATCGCCGGCCTCCTGCGGATGCTCGACCGCTTCCCGTACGGCTGCTCGGAGCAGACCGTCAGCCGTGCCCTGCCGCTCCTCTACGTGAACGACGTCGGCAAGGCGCTCGGCATCGACCCGGACACCGAGCTTCCCGAGCGGATCCGCCAGGCGGTCAGCCGTGTCCTCGCCAACCAGTCCTCTTCCGGCGGGTTCGGCCTGTGGTCGCCGGGCTACGACCTGTGGCTCACCGCCTATGTGATGGACTTCCTGACGCGGGCGCGAGAAGCCGGCTACGAAGTGCCCACCATCGCCTTCCAGTCCGGCCTCGACCGCCTGCAGTCGGTGCTCTCCTACGTCGGCGATATCGAGGGCGAGCGCGGCGCCGAGATCGCCTACGCGATCTACGTGCTGGCCCGGAACGGCCGCGCGGCCATCGGCGACGTGCGCTACTTCGCCGAGGAGCGGCTCGACGACTTCCCCGCCCCGCTCGCCCGCGCCCAGCTCGCCGCGAGCCTCGCCCTCAACGGCGACGAGGGCCTCGCCGAGCGCATCTTCGCGACGGCGCTGCCGGAGGCCTTCGACCTGCCGCGCCTCTTCCGCGTCGACTTCGGCACCTCGGTGCGCGACGCGGCCGCCATCGTGGCGCTGGCGGCGGAATCGCGCGTCTCCGCCCCGGTGCTCGACGACCTCGAGGCGCGGCTCGACGCGCTGCGGGCGGGCCTCGAGCGCAACTACTCCACCCAGGAGGCGGCCTGGCTCCTCCTCAGCGCCAACGCGCTGCGCGGCAGCACCAGCGACGTCAGCGTCGACGGCGTCACCACCAAGGCTCCCTTCAGCCGCGGCGTGACCCGTGACGAGCTCGCCGGCGGCCTCCTCCTGTCGAACCTCGAGGACCGCCCGCTCGCCGTCGCGACGACGGTGACGGGCTCGCCCCTCGCCCCGCAGCCGCCGGTTCAGGCCGGGCTGACGGTCGAGCGCACCTTCCACACCCTGGAGGGCGAGGAGATCGACATCTCGAGCGTCGCGCAGAACACGCGCATCGTCGTCAGCGTCACCTTCACCAAGACCGTCGGCGACGCGATGCACGTGATGCTGACCGACCTCCTGCCGGCGGGCTTCGAGATCGAGAATCCGCGCCTCGTCGGCGAGAACGACCTCGCCGCCATCCCGCTTGCCCGCAGCGGCCAGTCGCCCGAGCACACCGAGTTCCGCGACGACCGCTTCGCCGCGGCCTGGGACCTCTCCCGCGGCAGCCAGGACGTGCCGATCACCGTGTCCTACATCGTGCGCGCGGTGACGCCGGGGACGTTCACTCTGCCGGCGAGCGAAGTCAGCGCCATGTACCAGCCGAACTTCGTGGCGCGGTCGGAGGCGGGCTTCGTCTCCGTGGTGCCGACCCGCTGAGCGAGCCGGCTCCCCCCTCCTCCGGGCGCCCGCCCCGGCGCGGCGCCCCCTCGCGGCTCTGGGTTGCCGCGTTCGCGGGCGTCGCGGCCCTCGTCGCGGCAGGGGTGGCGGGGCTCCCCGCGCTCGACCGGGCCTTCCCGCCCGACATCCGGCGCGCCGAGCCGTCCGCCGTCGTCGTCGACCGCGACGGCACGCTGCTGCGCGCGTTCACCGACAGCGGCGGACGCTGGCGCCTCCCGGTGACCGCCGCCGACGTGGACCCGCGCTTCATCGAGATCCTCACCGCCTACGAGGACCAGCGCTTCTACGAGCACGCCGGCGTCGACCCGCGCGCGCTGCTGCGGGCGGCCGGGCAGGCTCTGGCGTCGGGGCACATCGTCTCGGGCGCTTCGACACTGACGATGCAGACGGTCCGCCTGATGACGGACGCGCGCGACCGCACCCCGTGGCGCAAGCTGAACGAGTTGGTGCGCGCGCTGCAGGTGGAGCGGCGCCTTTCCAAGGACGAGATCCTCACCATCTACCTCAACCAGGCGCCCTATGGCGGCAACATCGAAGGGGTCCGCGCCGCCGCCCTCGCCTACTTCGGCCGTGAGCCGGCGCGGCTGACGCTGGCGCAGGCGGCGCTGCTCGTCGCGCTCCCCCAGTCGCCCGAGGCGCGGCGGCCGGACCGCAATCCGCAGGCCGCCGAGGCGGCGCGGGCGCGCGTCCTCGACCGCCTCCTGCAGCGCGGCGTCATCACCGGGCGCGACGCGGCGGAAGCGAAACGCGAGCCGGTGCCGACGCGCCGCCGCGCCGTCCCCCGCCTCGCCCCCCATCTCGCCCGCGACCTCGTCGCCTCCGCGCCTGGCGTGACGCGCTTCGAGACCACGCTCGACGCCGACTGGCAGGCCCGGCTCGAGGCGCTGGCCGGCGAGCGGGTCGACCTCATCGGCCCGAACGTCTCCGCCGCAATCCTCGTCGCCGACGTCAGGACCGGCGAGATCCGCGCCAGCGTCGGCTCCGCCCGCTTCCTAGACGAGCGGCGCGCGGGGCACGTCGACATGGTCCACGCGGTGCGCTCCCCAGGCTCGACGCTGAAGCCGTTCATCTACGGCATGGCGATGGAGGCCGGGTTGATCGCGGCCAACACGCTGCTGCGCGACACCCCGTCCACCTTCGCGGGCTACGAGCCGGAAAACTTCGACGAGACCTTCCAGGGCCTCGTCACCGCCTCGGAGGCGCTGCGCCGATCGCTGAACGTGCCGGCGGTGATGCTCCTCGATTCGCTCGGTGCGGTCCGGCTCGCCGTGCGGCTGCAGGAAGCGGGCGCCCTCGTCGCCCTGCC
Organism: Acuticoccus sediminis; assembly: GCF_003258595.1. NCBI lineage: Bacteria > Pseudomonadati > Pseudomonadota > Alphaproteobacteria > Hyphomicrobiales > Amorphaceae > Acuticoccus > Acuticoccus sediminis. The sequence continues at coordinate 50,625 of NZ_QHHQ01000007.1, read as the reverse complement.
GCCGGACAAGACGGCGACGCTCGCGATCGGCCTCGGCGGGTTCGGCACGCGGCTCGAGGATCTCGCCGAGCTCTACACCGCGTTCGGCAACCGTGGCCGGCCGGTGCCGCTCTATTCCAGCGGCCCCCGCCCGCCCGCCAACCACCGCCTGCTGGAACCGCGCGCGGCGGCGTCCATCGACGCGATCCTCGCCGAGATGAAGCCGCCGCGGAATGCGCGGCCGGGGCTGATCGCCTACAAGACCGGCACCTCCTACGGCTACCGCGACGCCTGGGCCGTCGGCTACGACGCGCGCCACGTCATCGCCGTCTGGGTCGGGCGCCCCGACGGCACGCCGGTCGCTCAGCTCACCGGCTGGACCGATGCGGCGCCCCTCCTCTTCGACGCGTTCGCCCGCATCGGGATCGAGCCGCGCCCGCCGCGGCCGGTGCAGACGCCGACATCCGAGCTCCCGCCGCCGCTGCAGCGCTTCCTGCCGCGCGGCGCGCAGCGCGAGGCCGAGAGCGACCTCGCCATCGCCTTCCCGCCCGCCGACGCGACCGTCGCGCTCGGCGGACCGGGCGGCGAGCGCATGCCGCTGACGGCCCGGGTCCTCGGCAAGCGGGTCGACGCCTGGCTGCTCGACGGGCGGCCGGTCGACGTGCGGCCCGGCCGCCGCACCGCGCAGATCGACGTCGCGACCGGCCCGCACACGCTCACCGTCGTCACCGCCGACGGCGTGTCCGAGCGGGTCACCTTCACCGTCGAATAGGCCGGGTCAGCGCCCCCATCGCTCCAGCGACCTGACGGCGGGCGACGAGAGGGCGTAGAGCGTCTCGTGCGGCAGCTCCGAACGGGTGACGCCGATATCGCGCAGCGCGGCATCGTCGAGGTGGCGCAGTGCGCGAAGCGTCTCGCGGCGCTGGCGGATGCGCACCAGCGCCGCCGCGAAGCGCGGCAGGACGGCGCCGATCAGGCCGCCGAGCCGGGCGACGGCAGCGCGCCGGGCCCGGACGTGGGTCGTAAAGGACGGGGCGTCGGCGATATGGTCGGACATGGCGGCGGGCTCCCTCTGCTGCCGCCTCGATAGGCGCAGCCGGCCGGCCGATGGTTCGGGGCCGGCCGAAGCATCCGGCCCTGCAGCGCGCTACCGATATGGCGGCGCGGTGAAACGGTGCGATGATCCGGCGCCCGGCGTGGATCGCCAACGGCCGGTCACGCCCGACACGAAACCTGCTCCGGGGAGGATGCGCGGCCATGGTGGAAGGACCCAATATCGCGCGCGTCGCGGCGCTCATCGGCGATCCGGCGCGGGCGGGAATGCTCAACGCCCTCCTCGGCGGCATGGCGCTGACGGCGGGCGAGCTCGCCGACGTCGCGGGCGTCACGCGCCCCACCGCGAGCGGCCACCTCGCACAGCTCGAGGACGGCGGCCTTCTCGCGCGCGAGAAGCAGGGCCGGCACGTCTACTTCCGCCTCGCGACCGACGACGTGGCGCGGCTGATCGAGGCGCTGGGCGTCTTCGCGGCGGGGCCGGCCGGCTACAGGCCCCGAACGGGCCCGCGCGACCCGGAACTGCGGCGCGCACGCGTCTGCTACGACCACCTCGCCGGTACGCTGGCGGTCGCGATCCTCGACGCTCTCGTGGACGACGGGGTATTCGCGCGTACGGACGAGGCGCTGGCGCTGACGGCGCCGGGACGCGTCCGGCTAACGGATCTCGGGATCGACCTGCCGGCGCTGGAGGCGCGGCGGCGGCCGCTGTGCCGGGCCTGCCTCGACTGGAGCGAGCGGCGGCATCACCTCGCAGGCGCGCTCGGCGCCGCGCTCCTCTCGGCCTTCGTGGATCGGCACTGGGTGCGGCGCGTGGCGGGGACGCGCTCGGTCATCGTGACACCGGCCGGGGAGCGCGCCTTCCGCGAGGACCTCCGGATCGCCCGGTAAGGACGGGCGACCCGCGCGGCGGTCCTCAATGTCGGATTTGACGCCCTGCCAAAGCCCAGGAGCGCCAGTCGGCGCGCCCGTTGTCGCGCGCCGTCAGACGTCCGGCCCGGGTGCGGCCACCCGGACCCGGACGGGGTCGTGTGGGACGAAGATCAATCCTCGTCGTCGTCGTCGTGGCGCTCGCCCTTCTTCCAGGCCTGCAGGCCGGAGAAGACCGCGTCGGGGTCGTACTGGCCGCCGCGCGGGTCGTCGTCCATGTGATCGGACGTATCGAGGCTCTGCTCCACGGGCATCAGGGCGTCCGGCTGCTCGCCGAGGCCCGGCGCCAGCGCCGGCTGATGCGTGATGCCGGACTCGCGGGCGGCATTGTCCACTTCCCGGTCGAGGTCGACCTGGCTGCACAGACCCAGCGTCACCGGGTCGAGCGGCGTCAGGTTCGCCGAGTTCCAGTGCGTGCGGTCGCGGATCGCGGCGATGGTCGCCTTCGTCGTGCCGACCAGACGGATCACGGCCTGATCCTTCAGCTCGGGGTGATGGCGCACCAGCCACAGGATGGCGTTCGGCCGGTCCTGCCGTTTCGACACCGGGGTGTAGCGCGGGCCCTTGCGCTTCAGCTCCGGAACGATCGTCTTCGGCTTGGAGAGCTTCAGGCGATAGGTCGGGTTGTTCTCCGCCCGCTCGATCTCGGCGCGGGTGAGCTGACCGTTCTGGATCGGGTCGGCCCCCTTGATCCCCTGCGCCGCGTCACCGTCGGCGATGGCCCCGACCTCGAGCGGATGAAGCCGGCAGAACGCCGCGATCTGGTCGAACGTCAAAGACGTGTTGTCCACCAGCCAGACCGCCGTAGCCTTCGGCATCAAGGGAGTGTCGGGATCGGCTTGCATAAAGTCTCCTTGCGCTCTCGCGCTGGCTGGAGCGCGAGAACCCGAACGTGGGCCGGGTTTTTGAGGAATGACGCAGATATAAGTCGCATCGGCCTCTGACGCAATCGGCGAGCGCCACCGGACCGTGCGGAGATCACCTTCGCAACATGGTTAACAAACCACGTCTTTTCGCAGAAACCCTGCCGAACCGTCCGTCCGGACTGGTCCGGACAGAGTGAATCGCGGGAAGGGTCATTCCCCGCCCGAGTGGAAAACATTCGAGCGGGGAAACCCACGCGCCCCCGGCGGACCGACGTGCGCCGCCGACGGAGGCCCGTCCGCGAGGCCTGCTAGGGCACCAGCACGATCTTGCCGATGTGACTGGACCCCTCCATCCGCCGGTGCGCCTCGGCGGCCTCGCCGAGGGGGAAGGTCCGGTCCATCACCACCCTGGTGCGGCCGTCGGCGAAGAGCGGGAAGACCTCGTCCTCCAGCTTGCGCGCGATCTCGGCCTTGAACGGCACCTCGCGCGCCCGCAGCGTCGAGCCGGTATGGACGAGGCGCTTCATCATCAGGAGCGAGAAGTTCGCCTCGGAGGGACCGTTCAGGGTCGCGATCTGGACGATGCGCCCCTCGACGGCGGCCACCTTCCAGTTCTTCACGACATAGTCGCCGCCGACCATGTCGAGGGTCAGGTGCACGCCGCCGGGGGCGAAGTCCTTGATGGCGGCGACGAAGTCCTCCTTCTGGTAGTTGATCGCCCGGTCGGCGCCGAGCTCGAGGCAGGCGGCGCACTTCTCGTCCGACCCGGCCGTGGTGATCACCGTCGCGCCGAACGCCTTGGCGAGCTGGATCGCCGTGGTGCCGATCCCCGACGTGCCGCCGTGGACGAGGAAGGTCTCGCCCGCCCTGAGGCCGCCGCGGTCGAACACGTTGCTCCAGACAGTGAAGTACGTCTCGGGAATGCCCGCGGCCTCCTCCATCGAGAGGCCGTCCGGGATCGGGAGCGCCGTCGTCTCCGGGACCGCGACATACTCCGCGTAGCCGCCGGCCACCACCAGCGCCATCACCTTGTCGCCGACGGCAAAGCGCGTCGCGGCCCCGCCGGTGTGGACGACCTCGCCGGCAACCTCGAGGCCGAGGATCGGGCCGGCCCCGGGGGGCGGCGGGTAGTTCCCGGCGCGCTGCAGACAGTCCGGCCGGTTCACGCCGGCCGCCTCCACCTTGATGAGGATCTCCCCGCTCTCGACCTTCGGCACCGCGAATTCGCCGACCTCCAGGACATCGGGACCGCCGGGGGACGGTGCGGTCACTGCGCGCATGGTGGTGGGGATCGACATGGAAAGGCCTCCGGTATCGTGGATCGCGGCGCGGGCCGCCTTACATCAACGTAGCGCTGCCTGCCCCGGCTTGCGACAGGGTCTTGCCCCCTGCGCAGACGGGGTTGCAGACTGCACTACGACGCTGAACGAGGGGGATTGCGCCATGGATCTGGACGACGAACCGCGTCCACCGCGCAGGGCCCATGCCCTGGGTGACAGCCTGGACCGCATGTCGGTGCGTGATCTTGAGGAGCTGAAGGCGGCCTGTCGGGCCGAGATCGACCGGATCGACCGGGAGATCGTGTCCAAGGACCGCTCGCGGGAAGCGGCGGCGAGCGTCTTCAAGTTCTAGGGGTCCTGATGCGGCGTGGCGGGCCACCCGGCACGCCGCATCCCATGGGCAAGGCCGATCTGCACACGAATTGGGCAGTCCGGACGATCCCGCCCGGCGCCTCCAGGTGGCTGATCAGGCCGCTGATTCCGGTTCCGCCTCCTGCTCCAGTGCATGCTTCTGCAGCAGCGGGAGCTGGCTGACGGTGAAGAGGATCGTCAGCGGCATGGTGCCGAACACCTTGAAGGTGACCCAGGTGTCGGTCGAGAAATTGCGCCACACGATCTCGTTCAACGCCGCCAGGACGAGGAAGAAAAGCCCCCAGCGCAGCGTGAGCTTCCACCATCCCTCGTTGTCGATCTGGAACACGCTGTCGAACACGATGGCGAGCAGCGGCCGCTTGAAGAGGTAGAGCCCGACGAGGAGCGTCGTCGCGAACACGAGGTTCACGATCGTCGGCTTCATTTTGATGAACGTGTCGTTCTGCAGGTAGAGCGTCAGACCGCCGAACACGATCACGATGACGCCCGATACCAGTGGCATGACAGGGATGCGACGGTAGGCGACCATCGACACCGACAGCGCCACGACCGTCGCGAGCATGAAGGCAGCGGTGGCAGCCATGATCGGGACGGTCTCGGGCTTCAGGCCCTGGAAGGGGGCAAAAGCGTCGAGCCCCCAGTCATTTGCCTTCGCGTTAACGGCAAAGAAGGTGACGAGTGGTCCAAGCTCCAGAATCAGCTTGAGAACGCTACCCTTCTGGTGCGTGGCCATAATACCTCCATCTTAGGGCTTCCTTGACGACCGAACGCAATTGCCAGATGCGGTGTGCCGCGGGCAGTGCAACACGTAACGCGGTAAAATTCTGGCTATGGATCAATCTGCCATCCCTCGGCCCGGCTCCGGGCGCGCGTCGCGCCAACCTAACGCGGGCAACGGCGCGGCACCACAGGCCGAGCCGAACGATGGTGCAACGCAGGGGCTGGTCGTTACCGGACTGGCCAAGACCTACGGGCGCCGGACCGTCGTCCGCGACGTCTCGCTGCACCTGTCGCAGGGCGAAACGGTGGGCCTCCTCGGCCCCAACGGCGCCGGCAAGACGACGGTGTTCTACATGATCACCGGCCTCATCAAGCCCGACAAGGGCGCCATCACGCTCAACGGCTTCCCCATCACGCACCTGCCGATGTACCGCCGCGCACGGCTCGGTATCGGCTACCTGCCGCAGGAAGCTTCCATCTTCCGCGGGCTGACCGTGGCGCAGAACGTGCTGGCGATCCTGGAGCTGACGGAGCCCAACAAACGGCGCCGGCGCGAGACCCTGGACGAGCTCCTCGAGGAATTTGGTCTCACGAGACTGGCCGGCTCCCCCGCGACGGCCCTCTCCGGCGGCGAGCGTCGCCGCGTCGAAATCGCGCGGGCGCTCGCATCGAAACCGGACTTCATGCTCCTCGACGAGCCGTTCGCCGGTGTCGATCCGATCGCCGTCGCAGATATTCAGACGCTGGTTCGCCACCTCACGCAGCGAGGCATAGGTGTCCTTATAACGGACCATAACGTTCGGGAAACGTTGGGACTTATCGACCGGGCGACAATTATCGCCAACGGCGAGGTCCTGACGGAAGGCACGCCTCAGGAAATCGTCGAAAACCGCGATGTGCGGAGGTTATACCTTGGTGAGCAATTCCGGCTTTGACTCAGCCCGCCGGATGTTTAATCAATCTGGAAGCAAGGATCGCGCCAAACGGATTTCACAATCGTGACACCATCTCTCCGGCTCGTTCAGTCGCAAAGACAGACATTGGCCATGACCCCGCAGCTGATGCAGGCCATCAAGCTGCTGCAAATGTCCAATCTCGAGCTGGAGGCCGCGGTTCGTGAAGAAGTCGACCAAAACCCCTTCCTGACCTTGTCTCCGCGCGGCGACGGCCGCGTCGCTCCCAAGCGCGACGTGTCGCACTCGGCGAGCCCGCTCGACCCGTTTGCCGCGGTGCCGGTGCGCGAGACCCTGGCGGACCACTGCCGCCGCGAGGTCGCCGGCCTCAAGCTCGACACCAAAGAGCGCGCCATCGCCGACTTCCTGATCGGCTCCCTCGATCCGGACGGACGCCTCCCCGGCGACGCGCTCGACGACACCATCGTCGGCCTCGGCGTCTCGCCGGCGGACGTCGCCGCCACCCTCGCCAAGGTCCAAACGATCGAGCCGGCGGGCCTCTTCGCCCGCGATCTCGGCGAGTGCCTCGCCCTGCAGCTGCGCGCCAGCGACGACTACGACACCCTCGCCCAGAAGGTCATCGAGAACCTCGCCCTCGTTGCCAAGCGCGACGTGCGGCGCCTCGCCGACGTCTGCAACGCCTCCGAGGCGGCGGTCATCGACGTGCTGGGCCGGCTGCGCGGCCTCGACCCGCGGCCGGGCCTCGCATTCGACACCACGCCCCTCGTCGCCATCGAGCCGGACGTCATCGTGCGCCGGCGGGCCGAGGGCGGGTTCATCGTCTCGCTCGACACGCAGCGCCTGCCGCGCGTCCTCGTCGACGCCGACTACCACGCCGAGGTCACCGCGATGGGCAACGCCGCCGCGGTGTCCTTCGCCAACCAGTGCATGCGCTCGGCGCACTGGCTGACGCGCAGCCTCGACCAGCGGGCGCGCACGATCGTCAAGGTCGCCTCGGCCATCGTGTCGCGCCAGCGGGCCTTCTTCGAGGGCGAGGCGCAGCACGTCTCGCCGCTCACCCTGCGCGAGGTGGCGCAGGACATAGGCATGCATGAATCGACGGTCAGCCGTGTCGTTTCGAACAAGGCCCTCGCCTCCCCCCGCGGCGTCTTCCCCTTCCGCGCCTTCTTCGCGGTGGCGATCGACGCCGGCGACGGCGCCGTCTCGGCCGAGGCGGTGCGCGCGCAAATTCGCCGCATTGTGGACACGGAAACCGCAACCCACGTGCGCTCCGACGACGAGATCGTGCAAACGCTTAAAAACAGCGGTATCGTGATCGCACGGCGAACGGTGGCGAAATACCGCGAAGCGATGAACATCCCCTCCTCAGTGGAGCGGCGGAGAATGGCGCGTCACGACGCGTTCAGCTCGGCCGGGATCCGCCGGTGACGGGCATGTTCACACAAATTGTCCGGACAGGACGCCGGTCATTGACACCACTGTCGGGCGCGCCTAGAAGGCCGCGCCACGGCTCGGCGCCAACGACGCTCTCGTGTCCGTGACAGTCTTGGTTTCTGATGTCGCGGAGACGACGGGCCATCGTCCGGCTAAGGTCTCCGCCCAAGGTTCGTCGAAGACGACACAGAAACGATTCGAGATTGTCATGGCCCTCACTATCGCTGGCAAAAACATGGACGTCGGCAACGCTCTTCGGCAGCGGATCGAAGATCGCATCGCCGCGTCCGTCGGAAAGTACTTTGACGGGAACCATAGTGGCCAGGTGACCGTTTCGAAGTCCGGCGCCGGGTTCGAGGCGGATTGCACGCTTCACCTCGACACGGGCGTCGTGCTCAAGACCTCCGCCACGGCCGGAGACGCGACACAAGCGTTCGAGCAGGCCGCCGAGAGGATCGACAAGCGTCTGCGCCGCTACAAGCGCCGCCTGAAGGCTCACAAGTCCGGGCCGTCCTCGGCGGACGTCGAAGCCGCAGTCGCGAACTACACCGTTCTCGCCGCGCCCGACGAGGATGAGGAGCTTGCGGAAAACTACGCGCCCCTCGTCGTTGCCGAGACGCCAACGAAAATTCGTACCATGACCGTCTCGATGGCGGTCCTGCAGCTTGATCTCATCGATGCCCCAGCGCTCATGTTCCGAAATGCCGCAAATGGGTCTCACAACGTCGTCTACCGACGTTCGGACGGCAATGTCGGCTGGATCGACCCGTCGCTCGCCGCGAGCACCGGCTCGGCCGACACGACTCAAACCACTGCGGATTAATCCTGTGGTACTAACCGACCTGCTCGCTCCTGAGGCCGTCGTCCAGGGTCTGGACGTCGGCTCCAAGAAGCAGGCCCTCCAAGAAATCGCGAGCCTCGCTGCACGGCAGACGGGGCTCCCGGAGCGGGAAGTCTTCGACACCCTGCTGCAGCGCGAACGCCTCGGGTCGACCGGTGTCGGCCACGGCATCGCGATTCCGCACGGGAAGCTCGTCGGCCTGCCGAAGCTGTCTGCCTTCTTCTTCACCCTGGCCCGGCCCATCGAGTTCGAGGCCCTCGACGACCAGCCGGTCGATCTCATCTTCGCGCTTCTGGCGCCCGAGGATGCCGGCGCCGACCACCTGAAGGCGCTGAACAAGATCGCCCGCACCATCAAGCAGCCCGGCATGACCGACGCGCTGCGCAACGCCGAGAACGCGGCCGAGCTCTACGATCTCCTGACGCGCGCCCCCGTCGCCGCGAGCTGAGACCGCCCGCGCCCCCGGCGCGAGGTCGGACGGCGCGCCGCCCTGTTCGCGGGCGCCGATTCGACCGCTTGCGACGGATTCCCCGCGCATCGATACCGGCCGGCGCGGACCGCCGCCGCGGCCTCGCACGTTCGCGCAATTCAGGGTAGCATCGGCGCCCCGCCCGCTTCGGGACGGAAATCGCGCAGGCGGGGCCGTCACGGGTCGCGCCGCCCTTCGGGCGGGAGCGGTCGTTTTTGCCCTATCGCGCAGTCCTATAGCCCGAAGGGCGTCGTGACGCTTGCCAACGGGCGCTCGCGTTGGCATCTGGGATTGTTCAAGAACAAAGGAGACGGGAGCCATGGCGCCGCGCACGCTGTACGACAAAATCTGGGACGATCACCTCGTCGAGCTCCAGGACGACGGCACGGCGCTTCTCTACATCGACCGTCACCTCGTCCACGAAGTCACGAGCCCGCAGGCCTTCGAGGGGCTGCGCATCGCCGGCCGCAAGGTCCATGCGCCGACGCGCACGCTCGCCGTCGTCGACCACAACGTGCCCACGACCGACCGCTCGGCCGGGATCGACGATCCCGAGTCCCGCACCCAGGTCGAGACGCTGGCGCAGAACGCCGCCGACTTCGGCATCGAGTACTATGACGAGCTCGACCGCCGGCAGGGCATCGTGCACATCGTCGGTCCCGAGCAGGGCTTCACCCTCCCCGGCATGACGATCGTCTGCGGCGACAGCCACACCTCGACGCACGGTGCGTTCGGCGCGCTCGCGCACGGCATCGGCACTTCCGAGGTCGAGCACGTCCTCGCCACGCAGACGCTGGTGACGCGCAAGGCCAAGAACTTCCGCGTCAACGTGAACGGCGTCATCCCGCCGCACGTGACCGCGAAGGACATCGTGCTTTCGATCATCGGCACCATCGGCACCGCCGGCGGCACCGGCTACGTCATCGAATACGCCGGCGACGCGATCCGCTCGCTGTCGATGGAAGGCCGCATGACGGTCTGCAACATGTCCATCGAGGGCGGCGCACGTGCCGGCATGGTGGCGCCGGACGAGACGACGTTCGAGTACATCGCGGGCCGTCCGAAGGCGCCGCAGGGGACCGCGTTCGAGCACGCCCTCGCCTACTGGAGGTCGCTGCCGTCCGACGCCGACGCGCACTTCGACCGCGAGATCAGCCTCGACGCCGCGGCCCTGCCGCCGATCGTCACCTGGGGCACCTCGCCCGAGGCCGTCACCAGCATCGACAGCGCGGTGCCGAACCCGGCCGACGTCACCGACCCGCAGAAGCGCCGGGCGATGGAGCGTGCGCTCCAGTACATGGGCCTGACCCCGGGCACGCCGATGACGGACATCGCCATCGACAAGGTCTTCATCGGCTCCTGCACCAACGGGCGGATCGAGGACCTGCGCGCCGTGGCCGACGTCATCCGCGGCCACAAGGTGGCCGAGAGCGTCTCGGCGATGATCGTGCCGGGCTCGGGCCTGGTGAAGGCGCAGGCCGAGGCCGAGGGCCTCGACAAGCTCTTCATCGACGCCGGGTTCGAGTGGCGCGAGCCGGGCTGCTCCATGTGCCTCGGCATGAACGCCGACCGTCTGTCGCCGGGCGAGCGCTGCGCCTCCACCTCGAACCGCAACTTCGAGGGCCGCCAGGGTTTCCGGGGCCGCACGCACCTCGTGTCGCCCGCGATGGCCGCCGCTGCTGCCGTCGCAGGCCACTTCGTGGACGTGCGCAAGCTCTGACATCGCCGTTCTCCGCCGGCGCCGCGACGCGGACGCCGGCGGACCCACCGCATGGCGCCGCGTGCCGTTCCCGATGGCACGCGCGCCACGGGCGTCGGCGGATAAACCGCCGACGCGAGAATCGAGCCGCAGTCCTCGCGATCCGTCGCCCGAAGGCGCCCGGCTCACTTCGCACTCCCCCAGACCGCCGGAATTCGACGTCCAGCCTCTCGGATCGAGATCGGCAAAGGCGGCGAATGCCGAAGGCGCACCCGGCGCACAACGAAGCCGCGCCTGCGTCGGCCGACGAGTGACGACCCGCCGTCTCCCACGCGGTGTCACCCGCTCTTCATAAATTGAATCGACAGGCACGGGTGGCGTGATCGCATCGATGCACAATATCGCGTGACAACGCGCCACGGCACCGGCTTTGAACGGGGGCTCCCAAGGGAACTGGCGGAACTATCACGCCGGATGAGGTATGGTCCGTGGATGCATCCAGGCAATATCCGACATCAGAGCCGCTCACGACTGTGCACACAGTGCGCAAAAGTCGACCGATACGATTGAGGGGTCGGCGGCCATGAGCTAGCCTTGGCTGACGGTGGGCGGGCCACGGTACGGGTGGCGCGCTCCATGCGGGGGTGGCCATGGCGCATTCGCTCGTGTTCCGTCGTGCCGACAAGATGCTGGGCGAGGCCCTGGCGGAAGCAGGACGGCCACGCGGAAGCGGCGGGGGCCTCACCCGCCGCCGCATGCTCCAGTCCATGGCCGCCGCGTCGGTGGTCGCCGGCAACGCGCCGGTGGCCCTCGCCGGTGCCGGAGGGGCGACGGTCGCCATCATCGGCGGCGGACTCGCCGGGCTCAGCGCCGCGTGGCACCTCCTCAACGCGGGCCACGAGCCGGTCGTCTACGAGGCGTCCGGCCGGGTCGGCGGGCGCGTCCGCTCCATGGTCGGCCTCGTCGCCGACGGGATCATCACCGAGTTCGGCGGCCAGTACATCAGCTCCGACCATGCCGACATGATCGCCCTCGCGCGCGCGCTCGGTATCGGCCTCGTCAACGTGGACGCGAACGCGGCCGCCGTCGCCGCGCCGAAGACCGCGTACCACGTCGCAGGCGGGCGGATCGACGAAGCCGACCTCGCCCACGCCCTCACCCCACTCGCCCGGCAATTCGCCGAGGACGCGGCCCGGCTCGACGCCGACTGGGCCACCGTCGCGCCCGAGCTCGATGCGATGTCGGTCGCCGAGTATTTCTTCTGGAACAAGGACAAGCTGACGCGCGAGTCGCTCGGCCTGATGGCCGCGCTGGTCCGTGCGGAGTACGGCGTCGAGACCGGAGAGGCGTCGGTGTTGGGGCTGATCTCTGCGCTCCCGTCCGTCGCCGGCGACAGCGTCGACCTGACGTCCGGCCGCGACGGGATGTTCATGGTGGAGGGCGGTAGCGAGAGGATCGTGACCGCCCTCGCCGGGCGGCTCGACGGTCGGATCGAGCGCGGCAAGCGCGCCTCGCTGATCGAGCCGGACGGCAAGGGCCATCGCATCACCTTCACCGACGGCAGCAGCGTCGGCGCCGACGCCACGGTGCTCGCGGTCCCGTTCCCGGCGATCGGCGGCATGCGCGTCCGCGTCCCCGTCCCGCCGCTGATGCCGAACTTCGCCGCCGAGGTCCGCCTCGGCCGCAACGAGAAGGTCTTCGCCGGGTTCGACAGCCGCCCCTGGCAGCGCGAGGACGGCTTCGCCCTCGACCTGTGGAGCGACATCGCCGCCTCGGTCATCTGGGACGACGGCGTGCGCCAGCCGGAGAAGACCAACAGCGGCGTCACCTTCCTCGTCGGTGGCGCGCAGACCGAGGACATCCACCGCTACGGCCCCGAGGCCTTCGTGGCGGACGCCCTCACCGCTCTCGGCCGTGACTTTCCCGGCCTGCCGGAGGCCTACACAGGCCTCGCCGGCAACACCGGGTGGGTGCGCACCCCCTGGCTCGGCGGGAGCTACACCAATCTCGGCCCAGGGCAGAAGACACGTTTTGCGTCCTGCTTCTGGACCGAGACCGCGGACGCGGCCGTCGCGAACCCCGTAGCGCGGGACCGCCTGGCCTTCGCCGGCGAGCAGTATTCCGCAGCCTACTACGGCTACATGAACGGCGGCGCCCAGACCGGGCGCCTCGCCGCGCAGGCCCTCGTCGCGGCCCTCGCGGCGTAGCGCCAGGCCGGCCCTTTCGAGCCTCGCCCCGCGGCTAGGCTCCGGCGGCGGCTTACCAGTAGGGGTAGCCGCAGCGATTGACGACGCGAACGCGCTTGCCGTAGCGCGTCCGCTCGACGACGCGGACCCGGCAGCCGTTGCGGCTCACGTAGCGTGTCGTGCTGCCGTAGGCGCGGTGCCGCGGGTAGTAGGCCGGCGCGTAGCGGTGCGGCGGGCGCTTGTAGTAGCCGTGGTGGCCACCCTTGCCGCGATGGTGGCTCTTGCCGTGATGGCCGCCGTGCTTGTTGCCGTGCTTGTTGTAGTGCACGGCCGTCACGCCGCCCTCGATGGTCGCTGTGCGGGCCTGGGAGGGGCCGGGCGCGGCCGACGCGGCGGCGATCGGCAGGACGGCCAGCACGGCGGCGGTCAATGCGGTTCGAATGATCGTCATGGTCAGGTCCTCCATTGCTGATGGGAGGACATTCGCAGGCGGCGGCTGAAGCGGTGCTGAGCCGGCCGTTCACCTCCACGTCAGGTTGGCGGCCGCCCCGACCGGCGCCGGCCCCACCCCCGGAAACCCTCGGAAATGCCTGCGGGCCGCCCGCGACGCGCCGCGCTAGGAGCGGCGGTCGGCGACGAAGCGGCTCGCCTCCCTCAGGACCGACGCGCGGTCGCCGAAGGGAGCCAGCGTGTCGGCCGCGGCGGCGACGATCTCGGCGAGGCGGGCGCGCGCCGCGGCCGGACCGATGAGGCCGACGAGCGTCGCCTTGTCCGCCCCGGCGTCCTTGCCGACGCGCTTGCCGGTCTCCTCGGCGGTGCCCTCGACGTCGAGGAGGTCGTCGGCGAGCTGGAAAGCCTCGCCCAGCAGATCACCGTACCGCACCAGGGCGGCGCGCGCCCCGGCGTCGGCCCGGCCCAGCACCGCGCCCGCCTCGCACGCACCGGCGATCAGCCTGCCCGTCTTCATCGCCTGCATCAGCCGGATCCCCTCCGCGTCGAGGCCGATGGCGTTGAGGTCGCGGTACTGCCCGCCGACCATCCCCGCGTTGCCGGACGCGCGCGCCAGGAGGTGGGCGAGCGGGCCCGCGACGTCGGACGGGACCGGGTCGCCGGTGATCAGCTCGAACGCCAGCGCCTGGAGGCCGTCGCCGACCAGGATCGCCGTCGCCTCGTCGTACGCCTTGTGGACGGTCGGCTGACCGCGCCTTAGGTCATCGTCGTCCATGGCCGGCAGGTCGTCATGGACGAGGCTGTAGGAATGGAGGCACTCGAAGGCGGCGGCAACGGCGGCGGCAGCATCGGCCGGGGCGTCGAACAGCGCGGCGGATTCGATCACGAGGAAGGGTCGGAAGCGCTTGCCACCGGCGAGGGTCGCATAGCGGGTCGCATTCAGAAGACGGTCCGGGACGGCGGGGGATGGCTGCAAGGCCTGATCCATGACCCGGTTCGTCGCCTCGGCAGCCGCGGCCAGCCGTGCGGCGAAATCCATTCGTTCCTCCCTCATCGTCGGACTTGCATGATAGGGAACTGCCGAGGCGCTCGCCAGTTCGTGACGCTGGATATGGACCGACGAGAGGAGACCGCATGGGAGCCATTCTGAAGGCGCTCGGCGCCGCGGTGGCGACCGTGGTGATGATCCCGTTGGTCCTGACGGTGGTCTACGCCTACATGGACCCGCCCTCCCTCGCGATCATGCGTCGTCAGGACGCGGGAGACACCGTCCACCAGGAGTGGATCCCGCTCGACGAGATGTCGCCGGACCTCGTGCGCGGCGTGATCATGGCGGAGGACGCGCGCTTCTGCCTGCACTGGGGGCTCGACCTCCGGCAGATGCGCCTCGTCGTCGAGGAGGCGATGTCCGGCGAGGCGCCGCGCGGGGCGAGCACGATCACCATGCAGGTGGTCAAGAACCTCTTCCTGTGGCCGGAGCGGAGCTATCTGCGCAAGGCGGTCGAGGTGCCGCTGGCGCTCTGGATGGACCTCGTCCTGTCGAAGAAGCGGATCCTCGAGATCTACCTCAACACGGCGCAGTTCAGCGGTTCGGCCTACGGGGTGGAGGCGGCGGCGCAGCAGGCGTTCGACAGGAGCGCCGGCGACCTCACGCGCGAGCAGGCGCTGGCGCTGGCGACCGTCCTGCCCGCTCCGTCAGCCCGGAAGGCCGCGCGTCCGTCGAGAAGACAGCGCGCGGTGATCGCTCATGTCGAAAGAGAGCTTGACCGCGCGCCGTGGGTCTTTACATGTCTCTCCGCGCCCTTTCGCTCGTGAGCGGTTGCGTCCGCGCGCGCGAGCCTGTATTGGCTCCGCTTCCGGCGGTTTACCCGCCTCCCGACATTCTTGAGACGTTCCGCGCGGCGAAGGCGCGGTTTATGGAGTTTCGACCATGGCTGTGCCGAAGCGCAAGACCACCCGCATGAAGCGTGGCTTCCGCCGCTCTGCCGACGCCCTGAAGGCGCCGTCCTATATCGAGGACAAGGACTCGGGCGAGCTGCGTCGGCCGCACCACATCGATCTGAAGACCGGCCGCTACCGGGGCCGCCAGATCCTGGTGCAGAAGAGCGACGACTAAGCGGCCCTCGATCGGGGGAGGACGCCGGCCGGCGTGATCACATCGGCCGGTTCATGGAACCGATCGCGCCTTGCAAGGCTTGATCATTCGGTAACGCTCGACCAAACGAGCGTATGAAATGATCGCAAGGCAGTTCCAATGGGCCTCTTCCCGTTCACTCTCATTCCGCTACTGCTCTACGTTTTTGCGGGATTGTTCCTGTATCAGGAGCCGCTTGTGGCGCCGAACGCAGGGGATCCGAACGTCATCCCGTTCTGGAGCAACACCGTCGTCGACGTTACGCTGGTCTCAGGCCAGGAGTGGACGCTGAGCTACAGCGACCTCCTGGTGGCGTTCGCCATCGTGCTGCTGCTGTTCAGCATCCTGCGCACGGCGAGCAAGAGCCGCATGACCGTGCTCGGCAACATGGTGATGGTGCTCGTCCTTTGCGTGTACATCATCATGTTCCTGTCGGTGGAATTTGCCGGAACGTCGACCTTCTTCCTGCTGACGATGGTCGCGCTCGTCGACACGCTGTCGACCGTGTCCGTCTCGCTGGTCGCCTCGCACAGCAAGGTCGAGGCCGTCCCGGACTGACGACCCACCCGCCCGATCGAACGGCCCCTCTCGGGGCCGAACGGCGCCGCATGGCCGGAGAGCACCCCGGCCGGCGGCGCTTTTCGTATGTGCCGACAGGCAGCGGCCCGCTACGTGGACCCGGCGGAACCCTCCCCGATCGGACTCCCCCCGAGTCGGCCCATCAAGGGGCGGGCGAAGGCGGTCCGGGGGGTAGGAACGGACACGCAGGAGCGGAGGGCGGGCCCCCTCCTTCACGACGGCTCAGTCGGTGGACTTGGCTTCCGCCGGCTTCGGATCGGCCGTCTCCAGCTCCTCCTCGGCGTCCATCTGCTCGGTGTAGGCGTGCTCGGAATAGGCCTGGACGGGATCGGCCTTCCGGGCCGGCTCGGCACCGTCCCCGTCGGCCGGCTTGGCGGCGGCAGGCTTCGTGGCGGTAGGCTTGGGCTCGGCCGAGGTGAGCGCCTCCATCCGCGCCTGGAGCGTGGCGAGCTCGGACCGGAGGGCGGCGACGCTCTCGGCCAGGTTCTCGGCCGGCGGCTGAGGCTGAGTCGGCGGCGCGGCCTGCGGTGCCTCGGTCGCGAAGGGCATGAACATGCGCATCGAGCGCTGGAACATGTCCATGTTGCGCCGCACCTGATCCTCGACGACGGAGAAGGCCTTTTCGCCCACCGCGTCGCTCCACTGCTGCCGCAGCTTCTCCTGCTCGCGCGCGAACGACGCGAGGGAATGCTCCAGATAGGTCGGCACGATGGTCTGCATGCGACCGTCGTAGAAGGTGATCAGTTGGCGCAAAAATGCAATTGGCAGCAAACCGCCCCCCTTGCTCTCGGCGTCGAAAATGATCTGGCCCAGCACGCCCCGGGTGATGTCCTCCCCCGTCTTGGCGTCCTGTACGACGAAATCCTCGCCGGACCGCACCATGTCGGCCAGGTCGTCCAGCGTGACGTACGCGCTTGACCCGGTGTGATACAGGCGCCGGTTGGCGTACTTCTTGATGACCGTCGAAGGCTTTTCGATTGTCATCTTTACCTCGTGGAAGAAGGGGTACATGTGGCGTCAGCCGTGCCCCACGCGACTGTGGGTGGCAAACCCCCGCATATTCGTTGATCCCGAGCAACTTAAGGGTAAACGCGGCGCTGCACCAGAGGGATTGCTGCGATTGCGAACTCGCCCCAATCCGGGGCATTGGTTGACAGCATCCGAATGCGGGTTCTTGAGTTCCCGCACAATTCAATAAGAGCGGCCGCCGCGGACATCGCGCGGCCGAGGAAGAGGAGACTCACATGGCCGAAAGCGTCGTGATCGCCAGCGCAGCCCGGACACCCGTGGGCGCGTTCAACGGGTCGTTCGCCACCGTTCCTGCCGCCACGCTGGGCGCCACCGCCATCGGCGGCGCACTCGAGCGGGCCGGCGTGTCTCCGGACGAGGTGGACGAGGTGATCCTCGGTCAGGTTCTCACCGCCGGTTGTGGCATGAACCCGGCGCGGCAGGCCGCGATGGCCGCCGGCGTCCCGAAAGAGAAGACCGCGTGGCTCCTGAACCAGGTGTGCGGCTCCGGCCTGCGCTCGGTCTGCCTCGGCATGCAGCAGATCCTCACCGGCGACGCCGACATCATCGTCGCCGGCGGCCAGGAGAACATGTCTCTCTCGCCGCATGCCGCGCACCTGCGCGCCGGCCACAAGATGGGCGACGTCTCCTTCATCGACACGATGATCAAGGACGGCCTCTGGGACGTCTTCAACGGTTACCACATGGGCGGCACCGCCGAGAACGTCGCGCGCGAGTGGCAGATCACCCGTGAGCAGCAGGACGCCTTCGCCGTCGCCTCGCAGAACAAGGCCGAGGCCGCACAGAAGGCCGGCAGGTTCAAGGACGAGATCATCCCCGTCACCGTGAAGGGCCGCAAGGGCGACACCGTCGTCGACGCCGACGAGTACATCCGCCACGGCGCCACCCTCGACAGCGTCGCCAAGCTGCGCCCGGCCTTCGAGAAGGACGGCACCGTCACCGCCGGCAACGCGTCGGGCATCAACGACGGCGCCTCGGCGATGGTGCTGATGAGCGAGTCCAACGCGGCCAAGCGCGGCATCACCCCGCTGGTGCGCATCGCCTCCTGGGCGACCGCCGGCGTCGACCCGAAGGTGATGGGCAGCGGCCCGATCCCGGCGTCGAAGAAGGCGCTGGAGAAGGCCGGCTGGTCGGTCGGCGACCTCGACCTCGTGGAGGCCAACGAGGCCTTCGCCGCGCAGGCCTGCGCCGTGAACAAGGACATGGGCTGGTCGGACGAGATCGTGAACGTCAACGGCGGCGCGATCGCCATCGGCCATCCGATCGGCGCCTCGGGCAACCGTGTCCTGACCACGCTGCTGTTCGAAATGAAGCGTCGCGGCGCGTCCAAGGGTCTTGCTACGCTGTGCATCGGCGGCGGCATGGGCGTCGCCCTGTGCGTGGAGAGCCTCAACTAACGAGGGCCGCCCGGCGGCCCCATCACGGAGCCCCGATGAGCTGGACACTCGACGAAACCGTCGCGACGCGCGCAGGCGCCGTCGCGGCGGGTCACAGCGGCGACGGACCGGACCTCGTGCTCGCGCACGGCTGGCCCTGGTCGTCCTTCTCCTGGCACCGGCTGATCCCGCTGCTGGAGCCCCACTTCCGCCTTCACTACTACGACATGCCCGGCTTCGGCCGCTCCGGGATGGACGCGGAGCAGGCCACCTCGCTCGACGTCCAGGGCGAGGTCTTCGCGGACATGCTGGACCACTGGGGCCTCGACCGCCCGCTCGTCCTCGCGCACGACTTCGGCGGTGCCGCCACCCTGCGCGCCCACCTGCTGCACGGTCGCGACTACGCCGGCTACATCCTCATGAACGTCGTCGCGATGCGCCCGTGGGGCTCGGCCTTCTTCGACCATGTCGGCCGCCACGTGGAGGCCTTCACCGGCCTGCCACCGCACATCCACGAGGCGGTGGTGCGCGCCTACATCGCCGGCGCGCTGGTGAACCCGCTGCCGCAGGCCGATCTCGACGCGCTTGCCGGCCCCTGGCTCACCGAGGCGGGGCGCACGAGCTTCTACCGTCAGTTCGCCCAGGCCGACGAGCGATATACCGCAGAGGTTGAGCCGCTCTTCGGCACCATCCGCTGCCCCACGGCAATCTTCTGGGGCGTCGACGATCCGTGGATCCCGCTGGCGCGCGGCGAGGCGCTCCATGATCTTGTTCCGACTGCCGAATTCGTCCGCCTCGACGGCGCCGGACACTTGCCGCAGCTTGAGACGACCGACGCGGTCGCAGCAAACACGCTAAGGTTTTTTAATTCGATCAGTACGTAAGCGATTTTCTTTTTCATTCGCCGAGGCAATTGACGCACCTCATTGTCAACGGTCATGAATCTGGGACAAACAGATCCGCGCAGCGGACGACTCATGGGAGGAATTATGGCACGCGTTGCACTTGTGACGGGTGGAACCCGAGGTATTGGCGCAGCCATTTCGAAAGCTCTGAAGGCCGCTGGTTATACCGTCGTGGCGAATTACGCCGGCAACGACGAGAAGGCCAACGCCTTCAAGGAGGAGACGGGCATCACCGTCGCCAAGTTCGACGTCAGCGACCCGGCCGCGTGCGAGGAGAAGCTCGCCGGCATCGAGTCGAGCGTCGGCCCCATCGATGTTCTGGTCAACAACGCCGGGATCACGCGCGACGGCACCTTCCACCGCATGACCTACGAGCAATGGAAGGCGGTGGTCGACACCAATCTCGGGTCGATGTTCGCCGTGACGCGTCCGCTCATCAACGGCATGCGCGACCGCAATTTCGGCCGCATCATCAACATCTCGTCGATCAACGGCCAGAAGGGCCAGATGGGCCAGGCGAACTATTCCGCCGCAAAGGCGGGCGTCATCGGCTTCACCAAGGCGCTGGCGCAGGAGAACGCGCGCAAGGGCATCACCGTGAACGCCATCGCGCCCGGCTACATCGACACCGACATGGTCGCCGCGGTGCCGGAGAAGGTGCTGGAGGGGATCGTCTCCGGCATTCCGGTGGGCCGCCTAGGCAAGGCCGAGGAGATCGGCGCGCTCTGTGTCTACCTCGCCTCCGACGAGGCCGCGTTCATGACCGGCGCGACGCTGACCATCAACGGCGGCCAGTACATCACCTGACGGCGCCCTGCGACGGGCAGGCGCGCCCCACAGGGCGCGCCGCGGCATCGAATGGCGCCGCCCCGAGGGGCGGCCGCCTCTCCGGCCTCTGACCTTCAGGTCGCGGCGCCGTGCGTGGCCTGGAAGGCGATGTAGCCGCCATAGAGAGCCATCAGCAGGCCGCCCTCCCAGCGCGTCACCCGCTGCCCCGTCGCCACGACGACCACCAGCAGCACCGAGATCGCCACCATCAGCGGGATGTCGAACGCCTGCATGCCGGGCGAGACCGGCACGGGCTGGACCACCGCCGTCAGCCCCGTGATGCCGATGGCGTTGTAGACGTTGGAGCCCAGGACGTTGCCGAGCGCGATCTCGGAGTGCTTGCGCAGCGCCGCGACGACCGAGGTCGCGAGCTCCGGCAGCGAGGTGCCGACGGCGACCATCGTCAGTCCGATGACCTCCTCCGACACGCCGTAGCGCTGCGCAAGCTCGACGGAGCCGGACACCAGGAACTCCGCGCCCGCGATGACGCCGACGAGGCCGAGGAGCACGTAGAAGATCGACAGGCCCAGCGAGGACGACATCTCGCCCGGCACGTCGTCCGACTTGGCCGCCTCCTTCCGGTCGGAGCGGATGATGTAGACGACGTAGGCGATCAGCGCGGCGACGAAGACCAGGCCGGAGACACGGGTGAACATCCCCGTCATCGCGACGCCCATGAAGGCGACGGCGGTGAGGATGACGATCGACCCGTCGCGCAGCACGGCGGCACGGCTCGTCACGAACGGCCGCATCAGCGCCGCGGCCCCGAGGATCAGCAGGATATTGGCAATGTTGGAGCCGACGATGTTGCCGACCGCGATGCCGGGCGAGCCGCCGAGAGCGGCCCGCACGCAGGTCACAAGCTCGGGCGCGGAGGTGCCGAACCCGACGATGACCACGCCCACCACGAGCGGGGACATGCCGAAGCGTATGGCGACGTTGCTGGCACCGCGTACCAGCAACTCGCCGCCTACGAAAAGGCCGACGAGCCCACCGACGATCGAGAGGGCGAGAGTCATGAAGGCTACCTTGGGTGGGACCGATCGGACCGCTGAGGTGTGGGAACGCGGAGCCGCGTTTTCAATGCTCAGCCGCTCGATGGACGTGGCGTCGGGCGCCAGTCCGGGGGAGCCATCTCAAAGCCTTCAAAGGCGAATCCGGGCGCGACCGTGCAACCGACGAGGGTGAAGGCCCCCAGCGACTCCGCGGTCTGCCACTGTCCCGCGGGGACGACGACCTGGGGCCGCTCGCCTGCCGCGATGTCGGGTCCGAGCCGGTAGGATGTGGCATCATGTCCGTTCGGCGAGATCGTCAGCGCGAGGGGCGCGCCGGCGTAGTGGTGCCAGACCTCGGCGGCGTCGTTGACGCGATGCCAGGCCGAGCAGTCGCCGGCCTCGAGCAGGTAGTAGATCGCCGTCGAATGACCGCGGCCGCCGTCCGGCGCATCGCGGTAGGTCTCGGTGTAGTAGCCGCCTTCCGGATGCGGCTTGAGGTCCAGCGCCGCGATGATGGCCTTCGCGTTCATGCCGGGCGCGCTCAAGAGAACCCGTCCCGGCCCTTGCGGAGCCGTGCGAACACCTCGGCAGGCTCGGCACCCTCCATCCCCAGCGCCGCGGCGACGGTCGGGTCGTCGGCCCGCAGGAACGGGTTGGTGGCCTTCTCCGCAGCCATGGTGGTCGGCACGGTCGGCTCCTTGCGCTCGCGCGCCTCGCGGACGACCTCGAGCCGCTCGGCGATGGCGACGTCGTCCGGCAGCGTCTCGTGCGCGTAGCGGGCGTTGGTGAGCGTGTACTCGTGGCCGCAGTAGATGTCGGTATCGTCGGGCAGCGCCGCGCGCAGGGTCTGCAGCGAGCGCCACATGGTCGCAGCGTCGCCCTCGAAGAGCCGGCCGCAGCCCATCGCGAACAGCGTGTCCGCGGTGAAGGCGATCCGCTCCTCCGGCAGGTAGTAGCAGAGCGGGCCGGACGTGTGGCCGGGGGTGGAGATCGCCCGGATCCTGACGGGGCCGAGCTTGAACTCCTCGCCGTCGGCGACGGTCCGGTCGAGGCCCTTGATGCGGTCGGCCTCGCCCTCAGGCCCGATCACGGTCGCCGAGCCCTTCACCGCGCCGATCGCCTGCACATGGTCGGAGTGGTGGTGGGTGACGAGGACGCTCGTCAGCGTCCACCCGGTCTCCTCCAGCGCCGCCTTGATGGGGCCGGCCTCCGGCGCGTCGACGAGAATCGTCTCGCCATCCTTATGGACAAGCACCGCGTAATTGTCCGACAGGCACGGAATGAGCCGTACGTCCGCCATGATCGCTCCTGCACGTTTTGGCGGAACCTTGGCGCAGCAGGCTCACCACGTCCACCATCGTCCCCTATTTGGGTCCTTATCGGACCGCATGCTATGCGAAGATGAAAAGCAAGGATTGATCGTATGCACCTCGACGCCGCGGAGTTGAGTGCATTCTACGTCACTCCGCTGGGCCGGATCGCCCGACAGATCGTGACGGCCGAGGTGCGCGCGCTGTGGCCGGACGTACGCGCCGAGCGCGTCGTCGGGCTCGGACACGCGACGCCGTACCTGCGCCCGTTCATCGGCGAGGCGGAGCGGGTGATCGCGGTGATGCCGGCCGCGGAGGGCGTGATGCACTGGCCCCCGGACGGCGCCAACCTGACCGCCCTCGCCTACGAGGATCGTCTGCCGCTGCCGGACAATTCGATCGACAAGCTCCTGATCGTCCACCTGCTGGAGGCGACGAAGGACCCGCTGGAGGTGCTGCGGGAGGCGTGGCGGGTGCTGGTGCCGTCGGGCCGGGTGTTGGCGGTCGTCCCCTACCGCGCCGGCGCCTGGGCGCGCGCCGACTCGACGCCGATGGGCCTCGGCCGCCCCTTCTCGCGCATGCAGCTCGCCCGGCTGATGCACGAGAGCTGGATCGAGCCGATGGCGGTGCGCCGCTGCCTCTACGTGCCGCCGACCAACTCCCGGTTCGTGCTCGGCTCGGCGCGGGCGTGGGAGAATGTCGGCAAGCGCGTCATGCCGCGGTTCGCCGGCCTCGTCGCGATCGAAGGCCGCAAGACGCTGACGCGCGGCATCCCGATCCGCTCACGCAAGCTCGCCGACCTCGTGCCGTCGCTCTCCCCCGTGCCGAAGCCGGCCGCGACGCGCGTCTCGCACCCGTGGGGGTGCCCGGCGAACGACTACTTCGTCCCGTCGGACTCCGATCCGCCGGCGGTGGCCGGGCACTGCGGCTGCGGCATGACCTCGAGGTCGATGAGCCGGCCGTTCAACACGAAATTGCCGTAGTCGAAGGTCGCGGCGTAAGAGATGCCGTTGTCCATCATGCGGAACGAGATGACGTAGTCCGGCACCGTCTCGCCGCTGTCGGCCGCCTGGTCGAAGTAGGAGATCGAGGTGGTGTAGGTCGGCCGGTTGGTCGCATCGGCGAGCGCGCCGAACGCCTCCCGCTCGCGATCCGTCGCGCCGGGCAGGTTGGTGACCGCCGGGCCGATGACCGTGGTGGTGTCGTAGACGGTGTCGGCCGCGCCGCCGCCGTCGAACATCGGCGCTTCCAGGACCCGCTCGCCGTTGGCGGCGGCCATCAGCACGAGGCGCGTGTGCTGGGTCGGGAAGACGGCGCGCGACAGTTCGAAGCTGGCCGGCTTGGGCTTGTTGATCTCGACCATCGTGCCGGTCGCGGTTCCGGTGGCGGTTCCGTCGACCAGCGTCTTGCCGTCGTCCTGCGCGAAGGTCTGGTTGAGGAAATGGAACTCGGCGGGGCCTACCGTCTCGTAGGTCGAGGTGCGCAGGTCGGTGCGCGACATCTGCCCCTCACGGTCGACGGTGTTGGTCTGGAAGGTCGACGTCACCGTGTAGCCGTCGCAGGGCGACCCCTCGAGCTCGTAGACCAGCGTGCCGTTGACCGACAGGATGGAGACGCTCGGCTCCACGCGTGCCAGCGACAGGTCATATACCGCACGGTGCGGGACAAGGGCCGGTTGCGGCGCTGACGCCGCGGCGGAAGCCGCCAGAAGGCTCGCCAGCGCCGCCGTCGCGATGCGGACGGCGTGCCCGGCGGGGCCAAAGACGCGACGAGGACCGGCACGGCCAGCGAGAGATGACATGGACGGCTCCGTGACAGGATTGCGGCGGCATAGCGCACGGTGCTGCCGGGGCGTCAAGTGAAGGCTTATAAAGCTCACGCTTGCACAGACCGGCGGGCCCTCGTAGACGAGCCAATAACAGCCAACAGCGAGGGATCACCATGTCGCAGGTCGAAGAGAAACTGGCAAAGATGGACCTGGTGTTGCCCGAGGCGGGCGCACCGGCCGGTTCGTACGTTCCGACGGTGCTGACCGGCAACCTTCTCTACGTCTCCGGCCAGATCTCCGTCGACGCCGACGGCGCGATGATGAAGGGCCGCTGCGGCGAGACCATCGGCGTAGAAGAGGGCCAGGCCGCCGCGCAGCGCTGCGCGCTCGCGATCCTCGCGCAGGTGAAGGCCGCCGTCGGCTCGCTCGACAAGGTGGTCCGCGTCGTGAAGCTGAACGGCTTCGTGAACTCCGCCCCGGCGTTCGGCGATCATCCGAAAGTGATCAACGGCGCCTCGGACCTGATGGTCGAGCTCTTCGGCGACAAGGGCAAGCACGCCCGCGCGGCAGTCGGCGTCGCGAACCTCCCCTTCGGCGTCGCCGTCGAAGTCGAGGCGGTCATCGAGGTCGCATCATAACCGGCATCGTTCCCGACTGGCTGACGCGCCGGCCGATCGCGCACCGCGGTCTGCATGGCGCGTCCCATGTCGAAAACACGCTGGGAGCGGTCGAGGCGGCCATCGAGGCGGGCTACGCGATCGAGGTCGATCTGCAGCTCACCGCCGACGGCGGCCTCGTGATCACGCACGATTCGACGCTCGACCGGATGACCAACGCCACCGGCCGCGTCGCCGACCGCACGCTGGACGAGCTGCGGGCGATCACCATCACCGGGTCGGACGAGACGTTCTCGTCCATCACCGACCTGCTCGCCCTGACGTCGGGCCGCTCGCCCCTGTTCCTGGAGGCGAAGGCCCCGGTGCACCCCGCCGCCAAGGCGGCGATGACGAGCGCCATCACCCGCGCCCTGTCCGAATACGGCGGGGCCGCGGCGGTGATGACCTTCGACCCGGACCTCCTCGCGCTCCTGCGCAAGGCGCTGCCGGACACGCCCCTCGGCATCCTCGCGGGCGGCGAGGAGCACGGCTCCCTCGTGTCGCGCTTCGGGCGGGACATGCTGCTTCACACCCCGCGCACCAGGCCGGACTTCGTCTCCTACTACGCGACGGCGCTGCCGCATCCCGGCCCGTCCATCGCGCGGCGTCGCGGACGCCCCGTCCTGGCATGGACCGTGCGTTCGCCGATGGAGGCGAAGCGGCTCGCACCGTACGTGGACCAGATCATTTTCGAGGATTTCCGTCCGTAGGGGCGCGCCCCCTCCGGCCGGCATGGCCGACCGGCGGCGCGGCGCGATGCGCCGCGGTGTGACAGGTCGACCATCGGGACCATATCCTATTGAATCTGCCGCGCTTTGCGGTGGTGCGGCCGTTTTGCGGTGGTGAGTAGTAGGAGGACCGTCATGCCAACCATGACCGTCGAGGCCACGGGCAGCCTGGAGACCGTCGACAAGCAGCAATGGGACGATCTCGCCAACCCGGGCTGGATCGTGGAGGACGGCGGGCGCGTGTCGGGTGGCGGCAGCCACGCCTTCAACCCGTTCGTCACGTACGATTTCCTCCGGGCGCTCGAGGACGCGGGCTGCGTCGGCGGGCGGAGCGGCTGGTATCCGCGCCACCTGCTGATCCGCGGGGCCGAGGGGAGCCTGATCGGTGCGGCGCCGGCGTACCTGAAGACCCATTCCAAGGGCGAGTACGTCTTCGACTACGGCTGGGCCGACGCGTTCGAGCGGGCCGGCGGGCGCTACTATCCCAAGCTTCAGGTCTCGGTGCCGTTCACCCCGGCGCAGGGGCCGCGGCTCCTCGTCGGCGAGGGTTCGGCGGAGGCACGCCAGCTCGTCGGCAGGGCGCTCGTGGCGCTGGCGGACGAGGTCGACGCCTCTTCCATCCACGCGACCTTCCTCCAGTCGGACGACGTGGCCGCGCTTCAGGCGGAGGACTACCTCCTGCGGACCGACACGCAGTTCCACTTCACCAACGACGGATACGAGACGCCGGACGACTTCCTCGCCGCCCTCGCCTCGCGCAAGCGCAAGCAGGTGAAGCGCGAACGGCGCGACGCCCTGGCGAACGACATCTCGATCCGCTGGCTGACCGGCGACGACATCACCGAAGCCCACTGGGACGCGTTCTACGAGTTCTACATGGACACCGGCTCACGCAAGTGGGGCCGGCCCTACCTCAACCGCAAGTTCTTCTCGCTGCTCGGCGAGCGGCTCGGCCACTGCGTGTGCCTGATGATCGCCGAGCGGGCGGGGCGGCCGATCGCCGGGGCGCTCAACCTGATCGGCTCGGACACGCTGTTCGGGCGCTACTGGGGCTGCACCGAGGACCACCCGTTCCTGCATTTCGAGGTCTGCTACTATCAGGCCATCGACTTCGCCATCGCGCACAAGCTGAAGCGCGTCGAGGCGGGCGCTCAGGGCGGTCACAAGCTGGCCCGCGGCTACGAGCCGACACAGACCGTCTCGGCGCACTATATCGGCCATCCGGGCCTCCGGACGGCCGTCGCGCATTACCTGGAGGCGGAGCGGCGCGAGGTGGAGGCGCACCAGAGCTACCTCAACCAGGCGCTTCCCTTCCGCAAGGGCGACGACCCGACCTGCTGATCGACGGACGGGCGTGCGTGCGCGCCAAAGCCCCGCTACAAGGGGGCGCCGCGCACGAGAGCCCGGAGGAGACCCGATGACCGCCTACGACCCCGACAACATCTTCGCCAAGATCCTGCGCAACGAGATCCCGTCGGAGACGGTCTACGAGGACGATACGACGCGCGTGATCATGGACATCATGCCCCGCGCGACCGGCCATGCGCTGGTGATCCCGAAGGCTCCGTCGCGCAACATCCTCGACATCGAGCCCGACTCGCTGGCGTCGACCATCGCCATCGTGCAGAAGGTCGCCCGCGCCGCGAAGGAGGCGTTCGCCGCCGACGGCATCACGGTGCAGCAGTTCTCCGAGGGTGCCGGCGGGCAGATGGTGTTCCACACCCACTTCCACGTCCTGCCGCGCCACGAGGGCGTCGCGCTGAAGCCGCACTCGGGCCAGGTGGCACCGGCCGAGGAGGTCGCCGCCGCCGCTTCCAAGCTGCGCGCCGCGCTCAACGACTGAGGACGGCCGCGCCGGCCCCCCCTCCCGCCCGGATCGGGCGGAGGATGGGCTAGCGCAGCAGCAGCCAGCCGGTGAGGAGCACCGCCTCGGTCACGACGATCCCGAGCCAGAGGCGCCGTCCGGTCGCGAGGTAGAGCGCGAACCCGGCGGCAACGGCGCCGACCCTCAGCGCCAGCGGCGTGGTGGCGAGGTCCGCGCCCGGCGACAGGATCAGCTTGGCGACGACGCTCGCGACCAGCGCCGTCGCCACCGCCTTCACCCAGATGAAGACCTCCGACGCATCCCCCACGCGCCCGGCGAGCATGACGCCGAGCCAGCGCCAGATCTGCGTCGGCAGGGCCGCGCCGACGAGGATGGCGAGGTAGGGCCCGAAGGTCGTGAGCGCGGGCAGCGTCTCCGTTCCGGACGGTGGGGTCATGCGCGGCGCCGTGTCGTGACGCGGCCGACGACGTAGGCCAGCGTGCCGGCGACGAGCCCCGCGACGAGGAGATCGAGGCCCGGCACCAGCGCCGCCGCGATCGGCCCCGCGACGAGGCCGAAAAGCAGCGCCAGCCGGTCGGCATCCGCGCGCGCGGCGCCCCAGAGGGCGCAGATGAAGTAGATCGGCGTCAGGAAGACCAGACCGCCCGCGACGAGCGGCGGCAGGCGGTCGAGCAGCACGTGGCTGACGCCCACCACGACCGTGCTGACCACGGCGAGGGTCACGCCGAAGCCGATGAAGAAGGGGAGCCGCGCCCGCCGCTCGTACTGCGGCAGGTGGGACATGGCGAACACCCACGCGGTCACCGCCACGAAGAGGGACGCGAGAAGCATCGCCCAGCGCCCGCCCTTCTCCGGCCGCACGACCGGCGCCCAGGCGAGCACCATGGGCAGGAACCGCACGGACGACAGCGCCACCGCGAGCGCCACCGCCGGCAGGCTGATCCCCGATGCGACGAAGCCGACGAACACCACCTGCGCCGGCAGCGCGTAGACGGTGAGCGCGATCAGCATCGTCTCGCTGGCGGAGAAGCCCGCCTCGCGCGCGAGCGCGGCGAACCCGATCTGGGCCGAGAAGAGCACCAGCGCCGGAATCGAGAAGACATTGAGGACGCCGCGCCAGAACCATCTGCTGGCCGAGTCGACCGGTGGGGACTGCTGCAACAACATTCCGCCTCAGTAGACCCGGCCGGTGCGAGGCGCCATATCGCACGAACCTATGGGGGCCAGACGAAGGGGTCCACCGCCCGGCCCTGGCGGCCCGCCGCCGGCAGGCCGCCTCTTTTCGTCAGGCCGCCGCCGCGACCTGGCGTTCCTCGCGCAGCGCGATGAAGATCGACACGCACATCAGGAGGAGCAGGATCGCGAACGGGAAGCCCGTCGCCACCGCCATCGCCTGCAGCGCCGCGAGCCCGCCGCCCGCCAGCAGCACGATCGCGACGACGCCCTCGAACACGCACCAGAAGACGCGCTGCGGGACGGGGGCGTCCATCTTGCCGCCGGAGGTGATCGTGTCGATCACCAGCGAGCCGGAGTCCGAGGAGGTCACGAAGAAGACCACCACGAGGACGATGCCGATCAGCGAGGTGATCTGCGCCAGCGGCAGGCGCGAGAGCATCTCGAAGAGCTGCACCGGAAGGTCGGCGTCCGCCGCGCCCTGGAAGTTGTCGATGATCACCTGATGGATCGCGGTGCCGCCGAAGATCGCCATCCACGTGGCGCACACCAGCGACGGGATGAGCAGCACGCAGACGACGAACTCGCGGACCGTGCGCCCCCGCGAGACGCGGGCGATGAACATGCCGACGAACGGCGACCAGGAGATCCACCACGCCCAGTAGAACGAGGTCCAGCCCTCGGCGAAGTTGGTGTCCTCGCGCCCGAACGGGTTCGCGAGCGCCGGCAGGTTGGTGATGTAGTCCGCCAGCGAGCCGAACAGGATCGAGATCAGGTCGCCCGTCGGCCCGACGAAGAACACGAAGAGGAGCAGCAGCGTCGCGAGGATGAGGTTCGCCTCGGACAGGCGCTTCACGCCGGCGTCGAGGCCGGTCACCACCGACATGGTCGCCATCGCGGTGATGATGCAGATGAAGATGATCTTCAGGAGGTCCGCGCCGCCGCCCTGGCCGGACGCGCCGGTGTAGGCGAAGCCGAACACCTCCCGCGTCCCCTCCTCGAGGTTGCCGGAGCCGAACAGGAAGTTGAACCCGGCGATCGCCTGTTCCGCGCCGATCCCGAGGGAGGTCGCGAGGCCGAACAGCGTGGCGAACACGGCGATGACGTCGATGATGTGGCCGGTCCAGCCCCACACGCGGTCGCCGAAGATCGGGTAGAACGCGGTGCGGATCGCGAGCGGCATGCCGCGGTTGTACGAGAACAGCGCGAGCGCCAGCGCCACCACGGCGTAGATGCCCCAGGGGTGGAGCGCCCAGTGGTAGATCGCCGCGGACAGTCCGAGGCGGGCAGCCTCCTCGGGGTTCCCCGGCGCGCCACCGATGGGCGCCCAGCTCCCGGGCGTTCCCGCCGACTCGGCGACCGATGTGCCGTAGTGCGACAGCGGCTCCGAGACGCCGTAGAACATGAGGCCGATGCCCATCCCGGCGGCGAACAGCATGGCGAACCAGCCGAGGTAGCCGTAGTCGGGCTTCGCGTCCGGACCGCCGAGGCGGATGTTGCCGAGCGGGGTCACCACGAGCATCAGGCCGAACAGCACGAAGATGTTGCCGGCCAGGATGAAGAACCAGGAGAAGTTGGACGTCAGCCAGCCGCGCACGCCCTCGAAGACGGTGGTCGCGGTGTCGGGCGCGAACACTGTCGCGACGACGAAGGCGATGATGCCGAGGGCGGCGATCGCGAACACCGGGTTGTGGACATCGATTTCCAGCGGGCCGACCTTGGCCGTGATGTTGTCCTGGCCAACCTCGTAGTCGATGTCGTCGATGGTTATCGGTGTTGGACTGACTGCATCGGTCATGGACTCTCCCAATTGTGGCACGTCGTAATGTCGGTCGCGGCACGATCCTGCCGGCGACACGGACCAGGCCATCGCGAAGGTCGATCCACACTGGGGATCGGGCTGGCGGGGACACGGCCGATCCGACGGAGGACGCGCCTCCGGGCATGGGGATCGAGGCGTCCGGTCCGTGAACGCAGGTCCTCGCGGTGCGGGACATCCGGTCGCAGATTGCGCGCGTCTCAGGCTTCCGTTGTTGGTCGGAGCCGTCCTGTGACAATACCCCTGGGCCGTATTTAGTTTCGTGCCGGCGCAATTTACGCGACCAAGGTGCAGTGTCCGAACGGCCGCGGCGTGCGCCTCCCGGTCGCCCACTGCCGTGGCGTGACCGGCAGGACCGCGGGCTCGGGGCCGGTCGTGCAAGGGATCGCGCCCGGCACCCGCCCATTGACGGAGGGGTATACGCCCGCACCGCGAGACAAGCCGCGCACGGAAGGCGGCGGACAAAAAAAGCGCCCCGCCGTGGGGCGGGGCGCTTCTGTTTCGCTTTGGCCGAGCCGAGCGGCTGGTGTCGGGGCCCGCGTCAGCCGGAGAGCGGGACGCGGGGGATGCCCGACGAGCCCGGGCCCGAGGTCGCCTCCGGATCGGAGGTCTCGTCCTCGTCGTCGATGTCGGTCTCCGGCGCGTTCGGGTCGGCGATCGCCTCGAGGGACAGCTTCTTCTTGCCGTCCTCGTCCTCGGTCACCGTGACCTTGACCGTGCCGCCCTTCTTCAGCTCGCCGAACAGGACCGCGTCGGCCAGCGGCCGCTTGATCTGCTCCTGGATGACGCGGCCGAGCGGGCGGGCGCCCATCTTCTCGTCGTAGCCTTCCTCGGCCAGCAGCGCGACGGCGTCCTCCGACAGTTCGAAGGTGACGTTGCGGTCCGCGAGCTGCGCCTCGAGCTGCATGACGAACTTCTCGACCACGCGGTGCACGACGTCCGCCGGCAGCGGCGAGAAGGGCACGATGGCGTCGAGCCGGTTGCGGAACTCCGGCGTGAACAGGCGGTTGATCGCCTCCTGGTCCTCGCCCGCGCGGCGTGCGCGGTTGAAGCCGATCGGCGCCTTGGCCATGTCGGCCGCGCCCGCGTTCGTCGTCATGATGATGATGACGTTGCGGAAGTCGACCTTCTTGCCGTTGTGGTCGGTCAGCTTGCCGTGGTCCATCACCTGCAGGAGAATGTTGAAGAGGTCCGGATGGGCCTTCTCGATCTCGTCCAGCAGCAGGACGCAGTGCGGGTGCTGGTCGACGCCGTCGGTCAGCAGGCCGCCCTGGTCGAACCCGACATAGCCCGGAGGCGCGCCGATCAGGCGGCTCACCGTGTGGCGCTCCATGTACTCCGACATGTCGAAGCGCAGGAGCTCCACGCCCATCAGCTCGGCGAGCTGGCGGGCCACCTCGGTCTTACCGACGCCCGTGGGGCCGGAGAAGAGGTAGGAGCCGATCGGCTTGTTGGGCTCGCGCAGGCCGGCGCGGGACAGCTTGATCGCCGACGACAGCGTCTCGATCGCCCCGTCCTGACCGTAGACGACCCGCTTCAGGTTCGTCTCGATGGTGCGCAGAACCTCCGCGTCGTCCTTGGAGACGGACTTCGGCGGAATGCGGGCCATCGTCGCGACGGTCGCCTCGATCTCCTTCACGTCGACCTGCTTGCGGCGCTTGTTCTCCGCCAGCAGCATCTGCGACGCGCCGGTCTCGTCGATGACGTCGATCGCCTTGTCGGGAAGCTTGCGGTCGTTGATGTAGCGATGCGAGAGCTCGACAGCCGACTTGATCGCCTCGTTGGTGTACTTGAGGCCGTGGAATTCCTCGTACCGCGGCTTCAGGCCCTTGAGGATCTCGATCGCGTCCTCGACGTTCGGCTCGGGCACGTCGATCTTCTGGAAGCGACGCACCAGGGCGCGGTCCTTCTCGAAGAACTGACGGTACTCCTTGTAGGTGGTCGACCCGATGCACTTGATCGCGCCCGACGAGAGCGCGGGCTTCAGGAGGTTGGAAGCATCCATCGCGCCGCCCGACGTCGCGCCCGCACCGATGACGGTGTGGATCTCGTCGATGAACATGATGGCGCCGGGATACTCCTCGATCTCCTTGACGACCTGCTTCAGCCGCTCCTCGAAGTCGCCGCGATAGCGCGTGCCGGCCAGCAGCGCGCCCATGTCGAGCGCGAAGATGGTGGACTCGGCGAGCACTTCCGGCACTTCGCCCTCGACGATCCGCTTGGCGAGGCCCTCGGCGATGGCCGTCTTGCCGACGCCCGGGTCGCCAACGAACAGGGGGTTGTTCTTCTGCCGGCGGCAGAGGACCTGGATGGTGCGGCGCACCTCCTGGTCCCGGCCGATCAGCGGATCGACCTTACCCTTCCGGGCTTTCTCGTTCAGATTTATGCAGTAGGCCTCCAGCGCGTCGGTCTTCCGCTTCGGGCCCGCAGCTTCGTCCTGCGGCATATCTTCTTCGGCCTCGCGGGTGCGCTCGGCACCGGCGCCAGCGCGCTTTGCGATGCCGTGGCTGATATAGTTGACAGCGTCGTAGCGCGTCATCTCCTGCTCCTGCAGGAAGTATGCCGCGTGGCTTTCGCGTTCGGCGAAGATCGCGACGAGCACGTTCGCACCCGTCACTTCCTCTCGGCCGGAAGACTGAACGTGGATGACCGCGCGCTGGATCACGCGCTGGAATGAGGCCGTGGGTTTGGAATCGTCGTCACCATCGACGACTAGGTTGTCTAGCTCCGTATCGATGTAGTCGCTGAGGTCCCGGCGGAGCCGGTCCAGATCGACATTGCAGGCCTTCATGACGGAGGCCGCGTCCTGATCGTCGACGAGAGCGAGGAGGAGGTGTTCGAGCGTCGCGTATTCCTGGCGGCGTTCGTTGGCTGCAGCGAGCGCTTGGTGCAGCGCCTTTTCAAGGCTTCGGGAGAATGACGGCACGGTCGCTCCTCACTTCTTCTCCATCACACATTGGAGAGGATGCTGATGCTTTCGAGCAAAGTCCATCACCTGCGTCACCTTTGTCTCGGCGACCTCGTAGGTATAAACGCCGCACTCGCCGACGCCGTGGTGATGAACATGCAACATAACTCTGGTCGCTTCTTCACGGTTCTTTTGGAAGAAGCGTTCCAGAACGTGTACGACGAACTCCATCGGGGTGTAGTCGTCGTTTAAAAGAAGCACCCGGTACATGTTTGGGCGCTTCGTCTTCGGCTTCGGCCGGGTGATGACCAGCGTGCCGGGATCGGTCCCGTCACCGCCGTCGTCCCCAGTATCGCCCTCGTCCTTGCCCGAGGCCGCCGGACCGGGGCCGAAAGGCGATGCAGACAGGCGCGCAAACGCCTTCGTCATCCGCCTCGGTGCCGTACGATCCGGTCCCCTCGTCATAGTCGCCATCCTGAAACGTCGAAGAACATCGCGCAAGCCGATACCTAGCGATGATACCGGCTCAGTCCATCGGGAGATTCTGGCGCCTCCGGGCGATGGTAATCTCAAC
The DNA here is from genome assembly GCF_003258595.1 of Acuticoccus sediminis. NCBI lineage: Bacteria > Pseudomonadati > Pseudomonadota > Alphaproteobacteria > Hyphomicrobiales > Amorphaceae > Acuticoccus > Acuticoccus sediminis. Next base: position 16,825 of record NZ_QHHQ01000007.1, on the reverse strand, counting down.
AGACTGCTTGGCAAGAGGCCGACGCCGACATGACCCAACATGGGAATCCAATCTTCTAGGGACAAGCCACCCCGCCATACCAACGCGTTAGCCCGCCCCAAATTCACCTTCTGATCGACTACGATCGAGCGCAGCCAACCAATCCGTCAACGCCCATACGAACGGCGCCGGCCGCTCGCCAGCCTTCACGACCTCGACCACCCTCAGCACCGTGTGGAGGTCCATCACATGGTCCACGTCGACCGGCCGCCCACCCCGCGCCTCGTAGCGCCTCAGGACCCTAAGGGTCAGATCCGGCGAGACGAAAGACGGGTAGGAGAGGTCCGTGTGACGCGGCCCGAGCCCGGCGTCGCCGAAGTCGAACAGCCCGTCGAGCCGGCCGGTGGCCGTATCACACGCCATGTTCCAGCCGTGCGTGTCGAAGTGTCCGAACACCATGGTGTCGGGAAGGCTGACGGAAACGCGGCCCAGCGTTGCGCCGACGGAGGCCAGCAGCGGCGGGTCGAGCACCCGCGCGGCCGCGTCGAACAACCTTTCGGCCGACGGCCACGCCGCGACGCGTCCGATCCCCGCCTCCTCCACCTCGGCGACGGGGATCCGGTGGAGGGCGACGTAGACGGCCGCGACCTCGTCGGCGAGCCGGTCACGCGCCGTCTCCGGCATCGCATGGTAGGTCGCGGGGTCGACCAGCGCGCCCTCCAGGTACGGATGCTCCGAGAACAGCCTCGGCGCCCTGTGGACAGTCATGTCCGGAATGCGCGGTGTGGCGAGATGACGCCGCGCCAGCGCGAGCCGTGCCGGCTCGCCGCAGAGCCGCCATGCAGCGGCCTCGGTGCGGGGAAATTTGAACATCGCGTCGCCCAAACGGAGCCCGAGACAGTCCCAGCCGACGGCCTGCACCTCGGCGGTCGCGCGCCTCAGGTCCGGCCGGACCGAAACGGCGGCGGCGCGGGCCTCCGCGATTTCCGCCGCGCTTGCCGGGCCCGGCACGGTGCGCGCGGCGCGGGGCTCGTCGTCGAGTGCGGCCTGCATGTTGCAAAATCTCCTCACTGTGGGGAAATATGTGTTGAGCGCCCGGGTCTCGGGCCGTTCCGGCGCTTGCTGCCTCGCAAGCTTCAATCCAGACCTTGTCGGTATATCCGTATTAACCGTGTCGGTTCAGCCGCAAGTAACCTCCTAACGTGTGCAGTGCGGTGCGTGTTGTCTCGTAACCGACCGGCCTGAAAGCGGGTATCCGCTGCCGGAGCGCCGAAGGACCGTATGCACGCCTCAAGCCCCCGTCGCCGCAGCGCTTCCGTGCTCTGGCTGACCAGAGCCCTAAGCGTCCTTCTCCCGTTGCTCGTGGCTGTCGCGCCAGCGGCCGCCGCGAACCCAAAGTATGCTGGCCTCGTCATCGACGTGATCAGCGGAAAGGACCTTTACGCCGACCGCGCCGACGAGATGCGGTACCCGGCCTCCCTCACCAAGATCATGACGCTCTACGTCGTGTTCGAAGAGCTCTCCGCCGGCCGGATGACGCTCGACACGGACCTGACGATGTCGAAGTACGCCGCGTCCCAGCCTCCGTCCAAGATCGGCATCCGGCCGGGCGGGACGATGGCGATGCGCGACGCCATCAAGGCCCTGGTGACGAAGTCGGCGAACGACGTCGCGGCGATGGTCGCGGAGAACATCTCCGGCTCCGTGCCGGCCTTCACCGCGCGCATGACCAAGACCGCCCACCGTCTCGGCATGAAGCACACGACCTTCACGACCCCCTCCGGCCTGCCCGACCCGAACAACAAGACGACCGCGCGCGACATGGCCAAGCTCGGCATCGCCATCCAGCGCGACTTCCCGCAGTACTACGGCGTGTTCCAGACTCGGGTGTTCGAGTACGGCAAGCGGCGCTACGCCAACCACAACCGCCTGCTCGGCCGGGTCGAGGGCGTCGACGGCATCAAGACCGGCTATATCAACGCCTCCGGCTTCAACCTCGTGACGTCCGTGCGCCGGGACGGGCGTCAGCTCGTCGCCGTGGTGATGGGCGGCAGCACCGGCCGCTCGCGCGACAACCACATGGCCGAGCTCATCGCCAAGTACCTGCCGCAGGCGCAGCGCGGCGACCAGCTCATGTACATGGCCTGGAGCGACTACGGCCCGCCGCCGATCCCGAAGGTCCGTCCGACCCTCGCCGTGCGCTTCGCGTCGCGCCTCAAGGAGCGCGAGGAGACGCCGCAGTCCGACGACATCCAGACGATCCTCGCCTTCGCCTCCCAGACCCGCGAGGCCGCCGGCACCATCGCCCACGCCGCGCCGCGCACGGCCACCGACGCGCTGCAGGCCGTGATCAGCTCCGAGGGTGACGCGCCGGCCCCGTCCGCAGGCCCCCTCCCCTCCTCGTCGTCGATTTCCGAGAACGTGCTCCCCGACGACCCCGCGCCGGTCACCGGCGCCGAGGTGGAGGTCGCCTCGCTCGACCCGACCATCGTGCCGAGCCCGTCCGCCGGCCGTCCGCACCGCTTCAGCGCCGCGTTCGAGGTGTTCGGCGAGGCCAATTCCGCCGGCCAGGACAACCTGGTGGCCCTCATCGCGCGCCGCACGGTGCCGACGAGCGGGCTGACGATCATCGCCATGGGCTCCGCGCCGCAGACCGCCGGCGACCGTGCGCCGATCGACCCGGGGTCGCCGAAGAACCGGACCCGGATGGAGATCGCGGTGAACGAGGCCCCCGTCGCCCCGCACCAGCCGACCCGCTCGGCCGCGAATCAGCTCACCGACACGGCCGCGAATCAGAACGTCGCGTCGCGTGATTCGGCCATTCCGAAGGGGTGGCAGATCCAGCTCGGAGCGGTGAACAGCGAATCGGCGGCGAAGACCATCCTCGAGGAAGCCGAGCGCACAGAGCCAGCTATGGCCCAGCGCGTGCGGGTAACTCTACCGACGGCCACCCCGAACGGCACGGTTTACCGCGCGCGCTTCGCCGGGTTCGGCACCGAAGCCGAAGCTCTTTCGGCTTGCAAACTCTTCACTAACCATAACCGGCCATGCTGGGCGGTATCAATGTAACGCCCCGGCGCTCCCAATGACTGGCGCGCCCATGCGCGCCAGTTGTGAGCCGAGCGATGAGCGTTGTTTCAACTCCGTCCGAGAAGGACGTCCCTGGCCTCGTTGAGTTGGGCGGCCAGAAAACTCGACCCGCCCTGGTCGGGATGCATCTGTTTCATCAGGCGGCGGTGCGCTGCGCGGATCTCGCCCTCGGACGCACCGGGCCGAAGACCGAGCACCTCGTAGGCCTGCTGCTCGGTCATGGCACCGCCGTTCGGGCGGCCAGGACCGCGCGATCCCTTCGACCGCCCGTTGCCGTCAGCCTCAGCGTCTTCACGCCAACCGGGCTGCCGGCGGTCGAGATATGCCTCCACGAGGAGCCGTGAGTCCTCCTCGCTCCGCTGCGAGAATTCCGCCCGCAGCGTCATGAGCTCCGGCAGCGCCATCGCCGAGAAGGCGCGCCCGGTGAACGGACCGCTGATCACGACGGCGTCCATGTCCCCCGAATCGTGATCGAGCGTCGCCTCCAGCGAGGCGGTGCGTACCTTCGAGCCCGTCCCCGCGGACCGGCGCGAGCGCTTCCCCGTGCGGGCGGAGCCGCCGAACGATCCGCCGGTGAAGGGGTTTCCCGCGAACGCCCCCTGCCCCGACAGCCGGCCGAAGCCGAGGCCGATCAGCGTGATCCCGAGCCCGACGCGGCCGCGCAGCATCAGGAAGAGCCCGGCGAGGATGAGGCCGACGTTGCCGCCGGAGCGGATCTTCTGCGCGAGGAGCTGAGGGCTGGCGTTGGCGAACCAGCGCGCGCCGAGCACCATCGCCCCGAACAGCGCGAGCCCCACAAGAAGCGGCAGAAGCAGGACGATCACGAGAGCTTCTCCAGCAGAAGGCGCGCCCCTCCGTCTCCCCTGGCGCTGCGGTCGGCGAGCGCCTTGCGGCCGCCCGCGGCGTAGACCGCGACCGCCTTCAACAGCTTGGCGAGCTCCGCGCTCGCCGCCCCGTCGAGGGTGAGGTGCGCACCGTTCGAGAGCCGCGCCATCTCCGCGAACGCCCGCGTCGCCGACGGATCCCGGCGCTCCTGGAAGATGAAGATAGGCACCTTCAAGAGCCCGAGCTGCCCCGCCCTCTCGCCGAGGAGGTCGATGTTCTCCTCCATCGCGTCGCCGACGTAGACGAGCGCCTGGACGGGCTGCTTTCGCGTCTCCTCGAGCGCGCGCGCCAGCACCTTCGAGATCTGCGTGCGGCCGGCGCGGCAGTCGATCCGCGTCATCATCTCGCCGAGCCGGATGCCGTCGGAGATCCACTTCGACGCCCGGCACTCGCCGAAGCCGCGGAAATAGATGAGCTGCATGTCGAGCCCGCCGACCGAGGCGGCCTCGGCGAACATCTCGGCCTGGATATGGCAGGCACGGTCCCAGGTGGGCTGCCGGCTCATCGTCGCGTCGAGCGCGAAGATCAGACGGCCGCGCCCGCCTCCCGTCGATGGCGCCGTCGCGCTGGCGCGGGCCAGGAAGGCGTCGATCTCGCCGCGGCTGGAGGCCGCCGGTGCCTGATCGGCGGTCCTGGCCGGAGTATGGTCGTTGTTCTTTGCCACACCCTGAAGATAAGGCTTTCGCACCGGCGCGCCAGCGGCGAGCCGGGCGTGCGGCGAAGCGGCCGGGTCAGCCCCCGGCGCGCATCTTCTCCGTCCGGCGCCGCATCATCTCCATGAAGCTCAGCAGCAGGATGGAGAGGCAGACGAGGATGGTGGCGAGCGCCAGGATGGTCGGGCTGATCTCCTCGCGCAGGCTGCCGAACATCTGCACCGTCATCGGCACCTGCTTCGGTCCGGCGAGGAAGAGAACCACGACGACCTCGTCGAGCGACGTGATGAAGGCGAAGAGCGCGCCCGCCACGATGCCCGGCGTCAGCAGCGGCAGGATCACCTTGAAGAAGGTCGTCGTCTGGTTCGCGCCGAGCGACTGCGAGGCGCGGATGAGCTGGTTGTCGAAGCCCGACAGCGCCGCCGTCACCGTGATCACCACGAACGGCGCGCCCAACACCACGTGGCTCATGATGATGGCGAAGTAGGTCTGCGACAGGTTGATCCGCGCGTAGAAGGCGAAGAGGGCCGCCGCGGTGATGATCAGCGGCACGATCATCGGCGAGATCAGGAAGGCGGTGATCGCCGCCCGCGCCGGCATCTCCCGCCGCGAGAGGCCCAGCGCGGCAAGCGTGCCGAGCGTCGTCGCGATGATCGCCGAGATGGTGGCGATGAAGAACGAGTTCTGGATCGACCGCGTCCACTCGCCCGAGTTGATGAGGTTGTCGTACCACCGCGTCGAGTAGCCGGACGGGTCGAGCGACAGCATCTCCTTCGTGAAGGTGAAGTACGGCGTCGCGTTGAACGACAGCGGGATGATCACGATGATCGGCGCGACGAGAAAGAAGAAGATGAGGCCGCAGATCACCAGGTAGGTGATCCGCCACGCGCGCTCGAGGGGGGATTCGTATGCGGGACGTGCCATCGGATCACCCGAACTTCAGCCGGTCCACGCCCACCAGCTTGTTGAACAGCCAGTAGAGGACGAGGACCCCGACGAGGAGGATGGTGGCGAGCGCCAGCGCCAGGCGAAGCTGGGCCAGCGAGCCGGTCATCCGGTCGGCGATGAGGTTGGAAATGAAGATGCCGGACTCGCCGCCGACCAGCGCCGGGGTAATATAGTACCCGATCGCCAGGATGAAGACGAGCAGGACACCCGCCGCGAGCCCCGGGACCGTCAGCGGCATGTAGACCGTGAGGTGCGCCCTCAGCGGCGTCGCGCCCATGGATCGGGCGGCGCGCGTCAGCGACGGCGGGATCGTCTTCATGACCGAGTAGAGCGGCAGGATCATGAACGGCAGCAGGATGTGCGTCATCGCCACGATCGTGCCGATCCGGTTGTAGATCATCCGGATGCGCCCGTCCTCGTCGACGACATGGAGGAGGACAAGGACGTCGTTCACCACGCCCTCCTGCTGGAGCAGCACGATCCACGCCGATGTCCGCACGAGGAGCGACGTCCAGAACGGCAGCAGGACGAGGATCATCAGGAGGTTCGCGCGGGAGGCCGGCAGGGTCGCGAGGAGGTGCGCGACAGGATAGCCGAGGACGATCGTCAGCACGGTGATGAGCGCGCTCATCCATGCGGTCTGCCAGAAGGTCTGGGTGTAGACGCGCAGGTAGTCCGGCCGGCGCACGATGTCGCCGTCCTCGTTGTACTCGTAGTCGAGCGCGCGGAGGTAGTAGGCCGGCGTCAGCGTCCGCGACTCGCGCTGGATCAGCTTCCAGAGCCGCGGGTCGCCCCAGTCGTCGTCATCGGCGAGAAGCGCCTCCTTGAAGGGCGCCTGGAACTCGTCGGCCGAGCGCATGGCGCCCATCATGGTGGAGCGGATGCCCGCGAGCTCGGCGTTGAGGCGGGCGGCGACGCGGCCGATGGTGGCGCGGCCGCCGTTCTTGAGGTCCGTCGCCATCGCGGCGAAGACCTCCTCGGAGGGAAGGTCCGTCCCGTCCCAGTCGGCGATGGCCTCCGCCGTGTTGGGCAGGTAGCTCGCCACCTCGGGGTTCGACACCGACCGCGTCATCATCTGGATGATGGGGATGGTGTAGGTGATGAGCAGGAACGCGAAGAGCGGCAGGACGAGGAGCAGCGCGTTGCGGCGGGCCTTGGCGTTGGCCTTTCGGAGCGCCTGCTTCAGAGGCTTGCCGTCCGCCGTCGTCAATGCGGCTTTCGGCTCGGGGACTGGGATGGCCCCCGGTACGGCGGCGTCAGTCATGCTCGGTCCGATGCTCTCTTGGCGTCAATGCGCGTGGTCCCCTCGCCTCTTAGCCGTAGGAGCGCCCGTCGGGTGCGCCCCCTTCAAGCGGACGCGGCGCACGCCGGACGCCCGCCACGTTCCGGGATGCCGGGGCATCTGGGCGCGCCCGACGCCCCGGATGGTCCGGGACGCGACGCCGCGCCCCGTTCCCGATCGCCGGGCGCGTGACCGCGCCCGATTCAAATTGTAGGGGCGCGGTCGGGCGCCCCTGTCGCTCGTTACGAGTTGAGCCAGGCGTTGAAGCGCTCCTCGAGCGCGTCGCCGTAGTCGGCCCAGAAGTCGGTGTTGAACTGGATCGCGTTCTGGAAGTTCTCGGGCGAGGTCGGCATGTGCGGCTTCATGTCGATGTCGGTCTCGACGGCCTTGCCGCCCTCCTCCTTCCAGAGGTTGCCCACGAGGTCGACCGAGGAGTTACGCGCCGGAGCGTAGGAGATCCACTTCGCCTGGTCGGCCAGCCGCTGGGTGTCGGTGGCGAACTTCAGGTAGTCCATGATCTCTTCGAACTGGCCGGTGTCCACGGGGACGACCCAGCCGTCGACCTCGAACATCTGACCGTCCCACATGATCTCGAAGGGCTGGCCTTCGTTGACCTGGGCGTTGAAGATGCGGCCGTTGTAGGCGGTGACGATGTTCGCCTCGCCGTCGGCCAGCATCTGCGGCGGCTGTGCGCCGGCGTCCCACCAGATGATGTGGTCCTTCAGCTCGTCGAGCTTGGCGAAGGCGCGGTCCTGGCCCTCCTGCGTGGCCAGCACGTCATAGACTTCGGCCGGATCGACGCCGTCGGCGATCAATGCCCACTCGAGGTTCTTCTGCGGGATCTTCTCGAACGAGCGGGTGCCGGGGAACTTCTCGACGTCCCAGATGTCCGCGACCGTCTTCGGCCCGCCGTCCGGGTACGCCTTGGTGTTGTAGGCGAACATGGTGGCGTAGAGGATCTGCGGCACGAAGCAGTCGCCGGTGGTGCCCTCGATGAAGTCGTCGGCCGCCGGGGTGCCGTCGGGCGCCGTCGCGAGCTGGTCGAACGGGATCTCCTCGAGCAGGCCTTCGTCACAGGCACGCTGGGCATCGGCCTGCAGCATGTCGACGACGTCCCAGGTCACGTTGCCGGCCTCGACCTGGCTGCGGATGCCGGCGAGCGCCTGGTTGGACTTGTCCTCCTCGAGGATCTGGATGCCCGTCTTCTCGGAGTAGGGCTCGTGATAAGCCTTGCGCTGGCTCATCGAGTAGGCGCCGCCCCAGGACACGATGTTGAGCGGCTCCTGCGCGACGGCTGCGCCGATGCCGAGCAGCGACGCGGTCGTGCCGATCAGAATGTGCCTTAACAAGATGACTTCTCCCTTGTTTGATTTCGCCGGTGAACCGGCCTGTCGTCCTTCGGCCGGCGTCGTGGCCGGCCCGGATGTGCGACGCGATGCGGCGGCGTGGCCAGCCGGGCCCCGTCAGGTGGCGATCGGGTCGAGCGCGTGGCAGTCCTCGGTGGACCAGCCGACCGTGACGTTGGACCCTTCCGACAGCGCCTCTGTGCGCTTGTGGTTCGGCACCTTGACGATGAACTCGCTGTTCCCCGCAACCGAAAGTCGCGCGCGAATGGTATCGCCCAGATAGATCAATTCCTCAACGCGCCCGTCGAGGGACGTGTCGGAATCGGACGGGCCGATCGTCACACGCTCGGGCCGCAGCGACAGGGTCGTGCGGGCGCCCTCGCCCTCGACGTTGATCGGCGCCGCCGTGACGGTGGCGCCGGTGTCGAGGGTCACCTCGCAATGGCCGTTGACCATCTTCGAGATGGTGCCGGACAGCTTGTTGTTCTCGCCGATGAACTGGGCGACGAACGAGTTGTGCGGATGCTCGTAGAGCTCCTCCGGCGGGGACAGCTGCTGGATCTTGCCGTCGTTGAAGACCGCGACGCGGTCCGACATCGTGAGCGCCTCGGTCTGGTCGTGCGTCACGTAGACGACGGTGACGCCGAGGTTCTCGTGGATGTGCTTGATTTCGTACTGCATCTGCTCGCGCAGCTGCTTGTCGAGCGCGCCGAGCGGTTCGTCCATCAGGACGAGGTTGGGTTCGAACACCAGCGCCCGCGCCACGGCGATGCGCTGCTGCTGGCCGCCGGAGAGCTGGGCCGGGCGGCGGCCGCCGAAGCCGGAGAGCTCCACCATCGCGAGCGCACGCTCGACCTTCGCCTTGATGTCGGACTTCGACAGGCCCCGCACCTTGAGCGGGTAGGCGAGGTTCTCGCCGACGGTCATGTGGGGGAAGAGGGCGTAGTTCTGGAACACCATGCCGATGCCCCGTTTGTGGGGCGGGAGCTGGCCGATCGGCTGGCCGTCCAGGAAGATCTCGCCGTGCGTGGGTGGCTCGAAGCCGGCGAGCATCATGAGGCAGGTGGTCTTGCCCGAACCGGACGGCCCGAGCATCGTGAGGAATTCCCCGGCTCGGATGTCGAGGTTCAGGTCCTTCACGACGAGGGTCTCCCCGTCGTAACTCTTTTGCACGCCGTCGAACTTAACCGCGGCGCCTGGTGTCTCTCGTTGTGAGCTCAGGGCGTCACCCGTCAGGTTGCTTGGTGCCACTTATAACGGCATGCCTAACCGCCGAGCGTCAACAGGCTTTTTGGCAAAAACGTGGTGACGCGGGCGATGCAGCGGTCGCAGCGATAAGCTCGGCCTAACCCCGCGTCGCATCTGGGAAGCGGCATTCCGGTAGCAGATCCAGTCGGAAATTTCCTGTCGCCCCGGACGATCGACCGGCCCTCGATCGGGTTCGGATATGAGTCATCCGTACAAATTCTTGACCCTCCCGGAGCGCCGAATCGGGTCCTCGTGCGCGGATCGGCGGAGGGTGCCTGAACGGCTCGGCTGGAGGCGACCCATGCGGCAACGGGCTACCGGGCGAGCCGGTCGCGGCGAGTGTGGCCGGGCTCGACGGCAACGCGGCGACGGCATGCCGGGCGGCTGCCCGCCGGGTCGATCCGGCGGCAAGATACGCTTATGGACCGAGAGCGCCCGGCCCTGTGTATTCGTGCTAGCCGAACCCGCCGCGATCGAGTGCTCTTTCGCGACGGCGGCACTCGAATGCGCGCCGTCCGATCGGCCTTCCCGGCTCGCCGCGGGACCTCGACCGGGCGGCGCGCGGTTCGGCCCGCCGTCGTCATGGGCGGCCCGGTGAGGACCGGACCGGGCGGAGCGTCAGTAGCGCCGTGTCGGGCGGTGGTCCCGGGCGGTGATGCGGATCGGCTGGAGCTTCATGCCGGCGGGAACGTCCCGGTCCTTGCGGCCGGCAGGCTCCTCCCCGGTGTGGAGCATCAGCGCGACGCTCATCTGCACGCTCGCGAAAGTGATGACGAAGAAGCCCAGCATCACGGCAAGCGCCAGATACCCGGCGTCGTTGCGCATCACGAGGCCGCGCAGCCCGCCGACGTCGCCGATGACGAGGAGGGAGACGGCAGCGACGGCGATCAGCGCGCCGACGGCCGCGTGCCCGGCCAGGAAGCGAATAAGACGATAATCATGAGTACGGCGCATCCGACTACTCCCGATGTGCGGCCCGTTCGTCCGGTATCGTCATCCGAAGATAGGAGACGACGGCCGATCCGTCACGCATTTCCATGGGGTCCTTTCGCGGTTTAGCACGGCGTCAATCGCCCCGTCGCTGCAACATGCGAAAGCGCCACGAGAAGCGTCGATCGTGCCTTTTGCTCGGCGTTGAACGCATTATCTTTCTGTCGGTGCCGGCTCTCACAGCGGCACTCGCGGTGGCACCTGCGCCGCGCCATCCACGTGACGGCACGCGGGCGTCTCTCGCCGCGCGCCGGGACCAGGAGGACCCATGAACATCGAGAAACTCTCCGATCGCACCCGCGGATTCATCCAGGCCGCGCAGACCAATGCGATCGGTGCCGGGCATCAGCAGTTCACGCCCGAACATATTCTTAAGTCCCTGCTGGATGACCCCGACGGTCTCGCCGCCGGTCTGATGACCGCGGCCGGCGCCCGTCCCAAGGAAGCGCACGAGGCCGTCCAGCGCGCCCTCGCGAAGATGCCGAAGGTCGAAGGCTCCGGCGCGGGCGACCTGCGCCTCGTGTCCGGCACCGTCAAGGTTCTGAACCAGGCCGAAACCCTGGCGCAGAAGGCGGGCGACTCGTTCGTCACCGTCGAGCGGCTCCTGCTGGCGCTCGCCTCCGAGCCGTCGACCGAGAGCTTCAAGATCCTGAAGAACGCCGGCCTCACGCCGCAGTCGCTGGAGAAGGCGATCGCGGAGCTGCGCAAGGGCCGCACCGCCGACTCGGCCGGCGCCGAGGACTCCTATGATGCCCTGAAGAAGTACACGCAGGACCTCACCGCCTCGGCCCGCGACGGCAAGCTCGACCCGGTCATCGGCCGTGACGAGGAGATCCGCCGCACCATCCAGGTGCTCTCGCGCCGCACGAAGAACAATCCGATCCTCATCGGCGAGCCCGGCGTCGGCAAGACCGCCATCGCGGAAGGGCTCGCGCTGCGCATCGTCAACGGCGACACGCCCGAGAGCCTGAAGGACAAGAAGCTCCTCAGCCTCGACATGGGCGCGCTCATCGCCGGCGCGAAGTATCGCGGCGAGTTCGAGGAGCGGCTGAAGGCCGTGCTCGGCGAGATCAAGTCGACGGGCGACGTGATCCTCTTCATCGACGAGGTGCACACCCTCGTCGGCGCCGGCAAGACCGACGGCGCGATGGACGCCTCGAACCTCCTGAAGCCCGCCCTCGCGCGCGGCGAGCTGCACTGCGTGGGCGCGACCACCCTCGACGAGTACCGCAAGTACATCGAGAAGGACGCCGCCCTCGCCCGCCGCTTCCAGCCGCTGTTCGTCGACGAGCCGACGGTCGAGGACACCGTGTCGATCCTGCGCGGCCTCAAGGAGAAGTACGAGCTTCACCACGGGGTGCGCATTTCCGACTCGGCGCTCGTCTCCGCGGCGCAGCTCTCGAACCGGTACATCCAGGACCGCTTCCTGCCGGACAAGGCGATCGATCTCGTCGACGAGGCGGCCTCGCGGCTGCGCATGCAGGTCGACTCCAAGCCGGAGGAGCTGGACGAGATCGACCGGCGCATCCTGCAGCTCTCGATCGAGCGGGAGGCGCTGCGCAAGGAGAACGACCAGGCGAGCCGCGACCGGCTCGAGCGCCTGGAGCGCGAGCTTGCCGACCTCGAGGACCGCTCCGACGAGCTGACCACCAGGTGGCGCGCCGAGAAGGAGAAGCTGGCCGGTGCCCAGGGCGCCAAGGCCGAGCTCGACCAGGCCCGCAACGAGCTGGCCAACGCGCAGCGCCGCGGCGACCTCGGCCGCGCGGGCGAGCTCGCGTACGGCGTGATCCCCGAGCTCGAGCGCCGCATCGCGGAGGCCGAGGCGGCCGGGACCGGCGGCATGGTCGAGGAGGCCGTCACCTCCTCGCACATCGCCCAGGTCGTCTCGCGCTGGACCGGCATCCCGGTCGACAAGATGCTCGAGGGCGAGCGCGAGAAGCTGATGCGCATGGAGGAGGAGCTTGAGAAGCGCGTCGTCGGCCAGGCCGAGGCCGTGCACGCCGTCTCGTCCGCCGTCCGCCGGTCGCGCGCCGGGCTGCAGGACCCGCACCGGCCGATCGGCTCGTTCATGTTCCTCGGCCCCACGGGCGTCGGCAAGACCGAACTGACCAAGGCGCTGGCGCACTTCCTGTTCGACGACGACACCGCGATGGTGCGCATCGACATGTCCGAGTACATGGAGAAGCACGCCGTCTCGCGGCTGATCGGCGCCCCTCCGGGCTACGTCGGCTACGAGGAAGGCGGCGCGCTGACCGAAGCCGTCCGGCGACGGCCCTACCAGGTCGTCCTCTTCGACGAGATCGAGAAGGCGCACCCGGACGTCTTCAACGTCCTGCTTCAGGTGCTCGACGACGGGCGCCTGACGGATGGCCAGGGGCGCACGGTCGACTTCCGCAACACGATCATCGTCATGACCTCGAACGTGGGCGCCGAGTTCCTGGCGAGCCAGGGCGAGCACGACGACGTGGAGGCGGTCCGGCCGCAGGTGATGGAGATGGTCCGGGCGACGTTCCGGCCCGAGTTCCTGAACCGCCTGGACGAGATCGTCCTCTTCAGCCGCCTGAAGCGGGTGCAGATGACGGCGATCGTCGACATCCAGCTCCGCCGGCTGGACACGCTGCTGGCCGATCGCAAGATCAGGCTGGAGGTGCCGCAGAATGCCCGCGAGTGGCTCGCCGAGCGCGGCTACGACCCGGTCTACGGCGCCCGCCCGCTGAAGCGCGTGATCCAGAAGGAGGTCCAGGACCCGCTCGCCGAGGCGATCCTGTCCGGCACGGTCTCCGACGGCGACACCGTCGTCGCGGTGCCGACCTCCGACCGGCTCATCTTCGAGCCGGCCTCGACCTCCGCGGCCGCCTGACGCCGCCACCAGCCGGCCCCTCGAGGGGCCGGCTTTTTCTTGCCCACCGCCCCCGCCGGGCCGCGGCCCCATACGGCGCCGTGACAATTCTTGTGCGGTGGCCCGATGCGCCGCCAGATGCCGCTCCGAATATCCGGCGCTCCTGACGTCAGGGGATTGGCGATGTGTCCTCTCGGCACATCCGGCCGGGATCTCGGCGCCGACACCCCGGGATTGCAGGAGGCCCGCACCGGCGGCGACGCTCACTCCGGATCGCACGGACGGCCGGTTCGGCGAACTTCGGATCCCTGCTTTATCGGCTGGTGAAATTGAAGCGATCCAGTGGCATCATGCTGCCGGGTTTGGACGCATTCGTCCGGGACGGAAGTATCCGGCTCGCGCCGCGCTTGCGGATCCATCCGGAGACCGGGGCACTTGGCCGCCTGATTTATGGACGCGGCAGGCAATATAAACCTGAAATTGCATATCTACCCTTAAGTTGATATCGTCCGCCCGCGTTCAGGCTTTGGAGGCGTGCAATGCTGCGTTACGGATCGGTCACCGCTGCGCTGTTCGGGGCGGGAGCGTGTATGGCGACGCTCGTCCCGGTCCCCCTGCCCGGCCTCCTGCAGCCGCTCGCCGACCCGCTGACGCCGGTGCAGACGGTCCTCGCAGCCTGCGGCGCCACCTTCAGCGTCCTCGTCAGCCTCTTCGCGCTCGCCGCGCTGGTCCGGCCCGACCGTACGTTCGGGGTGCTGATCATCGCCGCCGCCATCGGCGCGTCATTCTGCCTGGGACCGGTGGTCGCCGCCCTCATGTCCGGCGCGGTCCTCGCGAGTCTGCCGCTGGTCCTCACGTCCGGGGACGACCTCGCGATGCGGCCCCGCCCCGGCGTCGCCGCCACCAAGCCCCGACGCCCGCGCCGCCTCTTCGCCTGACCGGGACGCCGCCGGCGCCGGTCCGGACGCGCGCATCGTCGGGACACCCGGGAGCCCGGCCCCCGCCGAGGGAAGGTCCCCTGCCCGCCGGCCCGGGCGGCTGGGCCGGTCCCCGTATCAGGAAGGGCCGGAGCCCCGTCCGCGCTTCATGGAGCGCGGGACGGTTCAGCGGCGGGCGACCTCGATCCGCTTCTCTTCCAGCAGCGCCTCGATCCGGTCGCGTTCCGAGCGGAAGGCGACCAGCTGATCGCCTGACAGTTCCTTGCCGCGGCGCAGGCGGATCTTCAGCGGGTTCACGGGACGCCCGTTGACGTGCACCTCGAAGTGGAGGTGCGGGCCGGTCGAGTAGCCGGTCGAGCCGACATAGCCGATCACCTGGCCCTGCTTCACCCGGACGCCGGGCTTGATGCCCTTGGCGATCTGCGACTGGTGGGCGTAGCCGGTCATGTAGCCGTTGAGGTGCTGGATCGCGACCCACCGGCCGTAGCCCGCCTTCCAGCCCGCCGCCGTCACGACACCGTCGCCGGCCGCGTAGATCTGCGTGCCGCGCGGCGCCGCGTAGTCGACGCCCTTGTGCATGCGCTGACGGCGCAGGATCGGGTGGCGGCGCATGCCGTACCCCGAGCGATAGATGCCGCGCTCCATGGGCTTGCGCATGAGGAAGCGGTCGCCGGTGCGGCCGTCCTCGTCATAATAGTCGATCGTCCCGTCGTTGGACTTGAAGCGGTAGAAGCGCTTGTCCACGCCGCCCACGCGGAGCGATGCGAAGAGGAGCTCGGCCGGTTCTTCGGCCCCTTCGGGGACCTGCGAGTGCAGCACCATCAGCGAGTCGCCGGCGCGCACGGAGGAATTGTAGTCCACCTCGTTGGCATATGTGGCGACGAGGATGTCGCGCACGCGGTCCGGCAGCTCGTGGTCGATCGCCGTCTGGTAGAGGCTGTTGTAGATCGACGGCGTCTTGCTGCGCGGCGCGGCCACCTGGAGGCTACTGACGTCCGGCGCGGGCCCGGTCGGCGCCTCGCCCAGCACGAACTCGCCGCTGTCGGTCATCGCCACCGTCGCGACGTGGATGTCCTTCTGGTAGATCGACAGGCGCGACGGGCGGCGCTGCGCCTCCTCCCCCTCCTCGTCGAGCTGGAAGGCGATGCGCAGCGTCTGGCCGGGGCGCAGCGTCTGCACGCCGACGTCCCGCAGCACCGCGTCGATGGCCTTCACGTCGTGGGCGGAGACGCCGCTGCCGACGAGGATCTTCGACAGCGTGTCGCCCGGCTGGACGAGCTCCACGAGCTCGTTGTCGCTGGGGGCGTCGTCGTCGACGTCGATGGTCTTGACCAGCTCCGACACGTTCTCCGGAATGACGACGACGTTCGGGGCCACCTCCTCGGACGGGTCCACGAACGAGCCGTCGTCGACGAACCCGGTCCCGTTGGCCGACGCCAGCAGCGGCCCGGTCGCGGCCGGCTCGCCCTCCGCGCCCTCGGCCACCGGCGTCTCGGTGCCGCGAAGCTGCCGGGCGACCTCGCCGTCCTTCAGCTCGAGGTCCTCCTGGAAGGTGACGCCCTCCTCGAGCGGGAAGTCCGACACCGACACGGTGATCTCGCCGTCGACTTCCTGCGAGGAGATGGTGTCGGCCGCGCTGGTGCTCGCCTTGGTCTCGGTCGACACCAGCTCGCGGGCGTTGAACGTCGGGATGGAGCCGATCTCGCCCGGGTCGAGGACCAGCGAGGCGTTCACCATGACGTAGGGGCGCTTGGCGATGACCCGTTCGTCTCCACGGCGCACCACGGTCGCGATCTCGATGATCCGCCGGGAGGACACGGTCTCGAAGGTCGGACGCACGCGGTCCCCCTTCTCTCCCTTGCGCGCGCGAGGGACCTCGGGATCGCGGATCGGCGCGGCCTCCGCGGAGACGACGTAGCGCCCGTCGAGGGCGGCGAAGAGGGCGCCTCCCATCAGGGCGGTGGAGGTGATGGCGGTCACCACCGCGCCGAACAGCCAGCGCACGCTGACGCCCCGCCGGGAATATCGTGACGGGTCGGCATCGCCCATCATGATCGGCGGTTCGTCACCGAGTTCGACGGCTCTTGGCTTGCGGCTGTCTATGGCCACGGTCGATCCTCACTTACGCAAACACAGTCTTTCCTTCTAAGGGATCGGAAATCACGACGAAAGGATGGAACTTCGTCGCGCCCGGCGGCCGGGGTTGACTCCGCGCCCTCACCTTCTCCCGGGCTGGAGCGTGGCACGATGTGCATCGCGTCGCACATGCGTCCCGCACCGATTCGCGCGCCGGCCCGTTTTCCTACGTTTTTACAGTGACTTACGCACCCTCGATCACAGGACCGTTCGTTTCGCGTGAACTTTTTGCGAATCGGTCGTTGACACCCAAGGCCCCTCTGAGTATATCCCCATCCACCGACGGGGCGACGCCGCCTTCTGGCGCTGCCGGCCCGTCACTTTTCCACGGAAAGTCGAGCCGGATGGCCCGAGAGATCGGGACAGGGGCTTCTTTCCGCTGAATTCAGGAAGACATGGTCTTCCACGGTGCCACTGGGTACCGGGCTCTTTGACAAGTGAATGCGAAGAAAGAGAAACGTGGGCGGCGTTGTCCCTGCGGATCTCACACC